>JBKPIY010000008.1:0-6820 GCA_046730475.1 Actinomycetota bacterium | reverse complement strand
GAGCCGCTCGAGTGGAACAACTCGCACCTGCTCACGGGGGATGTGACCGAAGCGGTGGAGAACCTCAAGCGAGGGGAAGGCCAGGACATCCTCATATACAGCAGCGTCGAGCTGATGCAGGCGCTGATGGCGAGGAATCTGATCGACCGGTACCGGATCTGGGTCCATCCCCTGATCCTGGGGAGCGGTAGGCGTCTCCTTCCCCGATGGGATCAAGACCGACCTCGAGCTCGCCGGCACCACGACGCTGCCCAACGGCGTCGTCGTCCTTGACTACGGGCGGGCGGGTTGAGGGCAGCGCTGTATCACGAGATCCATGGGTCCGGCAAGCCGTTGGTCCTCCTCCATGGCGCCAAGTCGACGATCGAGACCAGTTTCGGAAGGGTCCTGCCCTCGCTCGCGAGGACCAGGCAGATCATCGCCGTCGAGCAGCAGGGGCATGGACACACCGCCGACATCGATCGGCCGCTGACCTACCGGGAGATGGCGGCGGATACCGCCGCGCTCCTCGAGGAGCTGGAGGTCGAAGCCGCGGACTTCTTCGGCTACAGCATGGGGGCCGGCATTGCCCTGGAGATCGCCATCCGCCACCCGGGCTTGGTGCGGAAGATCGTGCTGGCTTCCCTGGCCTACAACGAGGAGGGGCCTCATCCGGGAACCCAAGAGCAAATCGAGAGCACTACCCCGGAAGACCTCACGGGGTCGGTCTTCGAGCAGGCCTACGCGCGGACGGCGCCGAATCCGGAGAACTGGCCCGAGCTGGTCGCAAAGTGCAACCGACTCGACCGCGAGTTCGAGGGATGGCAGCGAGAGGAGGTTCAATCGATCGCCACACCGACGCTGGTCCTCGCCGGCGACTCCGACATCGTTCGTCCCGAGCACACGGTGGAGGTCTTCCGCCTGCGCGGCGGCGGCGTGGAGGGCGATTCGGCCGGGCTCCCCGATTCCCAGCTCGCGGTCCTGCCGGGGACCACTCATCTGACGGTCGTGGACCGCGCGGATTGGCTGATTTCCATGATCGAGCGATTTCTCGCGGCGCCGGTGCCAGGCGAGTGAGAGCCGACGTCGCCTTACTAGACGGCCGACTGCGCCGGGGCGTAGGCGAAAGCGTCAATGAACCGCTCGAACACCGAGCGCTTCCCCTCGAGAGTGGCGCGCCCCTTGGCAAGAGAGTCGGCGGCGGCCACCTGGCCGGTCATCAAGGCGACGAAGGTATCCGCGTCGGTGCCAACTCTCATCGCCGGGCTCGCTGCCCTTCCCGGCCTGGTCTCGACGACGCCGTCGCTCACCTCGACCGTGAACGGCTCACCGTCGATGACGAGCTCATAGGTTTCGGTCAGGTCGGCGAACTCCCCGCGCCGGAAGGAGACGCGAAGGCCGACCACGAGACGCTCCCCACGGACGTCCTCGCCGGGCTCGGGGCCGCCGAGTTTTGCGAGCCCCACCTGGCCGAGGGCCAGGACCGCATGTCTCAACTCCCTGCCCCTCTCGGTCAGCTCGTAGACGGTGGCCGGCGCCGGACGGGGGAGCTCGCGCCGCTGCACGAAGCCCGCTTCCTCGAGCGTCCGCAGGCGCGCCGTGAGAATGTCGGTCGCGATCCCCGGCAAGCCCTCACGAAGGTCGGTGTAGCGCTTCGGGCCCATCAGGAGATCGCGAACGATCAGCAGGGTCCAGCGCTCGCCGACGACGTCGAGCGTCCGGGCGACGGCGCAGTACTGCTCGTAGCTCTTCCGGGATCTCTGGGTGTTCGTCGTTGACATCCCGCCAGAAACCCTAGCGTGGACACCAACTGTGCTAGCTCTCACACTCTAATCTGGTGTAGACGCTTGGATATCTGGTATAACCGGGGACGGAAAGCTGGATGCCACGCAAGCCTCTGATCCTCGCCTCACTCCTCCTCGCGGCCTTTGTGATCAACCTGGATACGACGATCGTCAACGTGGCCCTGCCGACGCTCGTCCGGGAGCTCCACGCCTCCACCACCCAGCTCGAGTGGATCGTCGACGCCTACAACCTGATGTTCGCCGCCCTCGTGCTCGCCGCCGGAAACCTCGGTGACCGGGTCGGGCGCAAGGGCGTCCTGCTCTCCGGCCTGGGGGTGTTCGGCGTCGCCACTGTCCTCGGCGGGCTCGGCAACAGCCCCGGCGAGCTGATCGCCGCGCGCGCGGTGATGGGCCTGGGCGCCGCCCTGATCTTCCCGGCCACGCTTTCGCTGCTCACCAACGTCTTCACGGACCGTCGCGAACGGGCGCGAGCGATCGGGCTCTGGGGAGCGACCACCGGGGTCGGGATCGCGCTGGGGCCGATCGTCGGCGGCTGGCTGCTGGAGCGCGACGGCTGGCAGAGCGTGTTCTTCGCCCTCGCCCCGATCGCCGCGCTTGGCCTGGTCTTGGTCAGTGTGTACGTCCCGAGCTCGCGCGATCCGCAAGCGCCTCCCGCTGACCGGCCCGGCCTGGTCCTGTCCACGGCGGCGATGGCGGTTCTGATCTACACGATCATCGCGGCCCCGAACGAGGGCTGGGCCGCCGCCCGAAGCGTCGCCGGGTTCGCGCTCGCCGCCTCCCTGCTCCTCGCCTTCATCGCCTGGGAGCGGCGTGCGGCCGCCCCGATGCTCGACGTCGGCCTGTTCCGGAACCTCCGCTTCAGCGCCGCCAGCGGCGCGGTGACGATCACATTCTTCTCGCTGATGGGGTTCATCTTCCTCGTCACCCTCTACTTCCAGTTCCTCAAGGATTACGGGCCGTTCAGCACCGGCGTGCGCCTGCTCCCGGTGGCGACGTTGACCGGCATCACCTCCGTCCTCGGTACCGGTCTCGCGGTGCGCAGCGGCACCAAGCTGGTCGTCGCCGCCGGCCTCCTCTCGCTGGCCGCGGGCCTCGCCTGGACCTCGACGGCCTCCGCGAGCACGAGCTATCTGACCATTGCCGGCCAGATGGTGCTGATCGGCTCGGGGATCGGACTGACGAGCGCTCCGGCCACCGAGTCGATCATGGGCGCCGTCCCACGGGCCAAGGCGGGCGTGGGCTCAGCCATCAACGACGCGACCCGGATCCTCGGCGGGACTCTGGGCGTCGCCGTGATCGGCAGCATCTACGCCTCGGTCTACGCCAGCCGGCTCACCGGCGGCCTCAGCGTCCATCTCCCCGGCGCCGCCGCCGGCGCCGCCAATCGATCGGTTGGCGGAGCGCTCGGCGCGGCGGACCAACTCGATGCCGGCGGCCACGGCGATTTGGCGGCGGCGCTCCGAGACGCGGCCTCAGCGGCCTTCTTCCACGGGTTCGAGATCGCCTGCCTGGTTGCCGCCGCAGTGGCGATCGCAGGTGCGGTGGTGGCCGTCGCCCTGATTCCGGCACAACCGCCGGAGCCGAGTGGCGAGGCGCTTGAGTTGGCGTGAGGTCCCCTGAATCGTGCGGCGGGGCATTCCGAAGCGGATCGAATCGAGGACTGCAAGCGCCTCGCCCGAGGCGGCCGAGGGCTGACCCCGCCGCCGCGCCTACAGCGGACCTTGGCGTTCCGAAGCTCCGCGGATCGGCCTTGCGCGGATCGCCAGACCTCGCGACCGCCACAGCCCGAGGGCGAGCCCGGTCACCAGGAGCAGCCCCGCCGCCGCGGCGGCAATCGCCGGCCACGGAACCGAGCCTCCGTGGCCGACCGACCTCGGTCCAGCCCCGTTCGGGACGGCCGTGTTGGGGTGCGATTGCGGCCGGCTGACAGGCACCCCTGGGAGTCGCGAGGCGTGATCGAGCTTCGAGGCGGGAAACGGCCGCAGATCGCCGGCGAGCCTCTCGATCCGGCCGAGCGCGGCGGCCGAGGTCTGCGTCCAGGACATGTCGGGTCCACGAACCCAGCGCCCCTTCGGCACCACTAGCAACGTCGCCGATTCGGTCGAGGGAGCCCCGTCAAATCGGATCCGCAGCCGGTAGAAGGGGTGGGCCCGCGAAGGCCCCCAAGCTCGTGGCGGACCGCCCCCCATGGGCGGGAGCAGTGTCGCCGGATGGCTCGAGCTGTTGCAGCCCGAGGATCCGCATACGGTCGCGGAGGCAAGCCGCTTCGCGCTGGCCGCGGCGGGAGCTGCCAGGAGCGAGACGGCCACGAGGGCGAGGAGGGTGCGCTTCATCGGCGTTCCTTTCGTCGAATCTCACTGCCTCTACAACGCGGCGCCGGGATCGGTTCCACCCGAGACGATCCGGTGTGCTCGGAACCTCGGGCTGCCTTCGCTTGTAATACGGGCACAGTGGAGGACCGGCCACTGGCGGAATCGACCCTGATCCAGCGCGCCCAGCGCGGCGATCGGAGCGCGTACGAAAAGCTGATGGAACGCCACCAGACCATCGCCTTCCGGGTTGCCTGGGCGATCACCGGGTCGGCGGCCGAGGCCGAGGAGGCCGCCCAGGACGCGTTTCTGAAGGCCTACGACGCCCTCGGGCGGTTTCGCCCGGACCGGCCGTTTCGCCCCTGGCTCCTTCGGATCGTCTCCAACGAGGCTCGAAACCGGCGCGTCGCGGCCGGGCGCCGGGCGCGGCTGGCGATACGGGTGGCCGAGGAGCGTCGCCAGGACGACGCGGTCCCGTCGCCCGAGGCGGCGCTCCTCGTCCGCGAGCGCCGCCAGGAGCTGCTCGACGCCGTCGATCGGCTCCCGGAGAGGCAGAGGACGGCGATCTTCTGCCGCTATTTCATGGAGCTGAGCGAAGCGGAGACGGCCGCCGCGATGGGCACGCGGCGCGGGACGGTGAAGTCGCGACTCTCGCGGGCGCTCAACCGACTGGAGAGGGAGATCGGAGCGGGCCCATGAATGACCTCGAGCGCCTTCTGATCGAGGCTGGGAGCGAGATCGAGTTTCCCCGGACCCCGGACCTGGCCGCGGCGGTGGCGCGAAGGCTGCCCGAGCGTCCACGGCGGCGAGTGACGACGCCGAAGCGGGGATGGCGCCTCGCCCTGGTGACGGCGGCGCTGGTCCTGCTCGCGGCCGGGACCGTCCTCGCGGCTGTCCCGAGCCTACGCCACTCGTTGCTCGATCTGCTCGGCCTGCGCGGGGCGACGATCGAGCGGACGACGACGATTCCGCCGGCGCCGGTGCGTGGCGGCGGCGGGCTCGGCCTCGGACAAAGGACCACTCTCGCCTCCGCGCGGCGCGCCCTCCCCTTCGACGTCCTCGTCCCCCGGCGACTCGGGCGACCCGATCGGGTGTACCTCCGGCCACGTGCCGCCGGCGGTTTCGTCTCGCTCGCCTATCGCGCCCGCCGCCGGCTTCCCGAGGCACGCGAGACCGGCTTGGGACTCTTGATCAGCGAGTTTCGCGGCGAGGTCGACCCCGATTACCTCGGCAAGGTCGTCGGGTACGGAACGACGGTTCGTCGGTTCCGGCTCGACGGCGATCCGGCGGCGTGGCTGGCTGGAGCGCCGCACCTCTTCTTCTACCGCGACCAGAGCGGGCGCCCTCGGCGAATGACCCTCCGGCTGGCTGGGAACGTGTTGCTCATTGAGCGTCACGGCCTGCTGGTGCGCCTGGAGGGAAGCTTTCACTGCGCCGAGGCGGTCTCGATCGCGCGCTCGCTACGGTGACGACGTCAACCTCGCGATCGGGGATCTGACGCGGATACTGCGTAGCGAGACGCGGCCATATCTGCGGCGGGTCGCCCGCCGATGACACCCACCCCGATCGGACTGCTCGTGCGTTCGCCCGACCGGCGACGCGGAATTGAGCCAAACTAGTCGGCACCCGATGGGAGGAGAATCATGTCCGTCCGTGGAGCCGCCGTTCTCGCCGCCCTCGCCCTCGTCGCGATAAGCCTGGGGTCGGCGCTCGCGAAACCCGGGTCCACCGATCCCGCCATGAAGAGCAGCACGGCGCCGCTCTACGCGAAGATGAAGCAGCGCTTCACGACAGCCAAGCGCGCCACCCCGACCGGGTGGAGCTTCGATGGGGCGCTGAAACCGTTCCCGGCGGGCGAGCAGGTCCCGCCGCAGCGCGAGGTGAAGTTCGTGTTCCCGCGGGGCACGCGCGTCGATCTGCGCGGCGTGCGGAACTGCTTTGCATCCGACGAGCAGATCGCCACCGAGGGGCTCGATGCCTGCCCCGCCCGCTCACGGATCGGAACGGGGGCGGGTGGCCTCTTTCTCGGCGCGGTCGGCATCCTGGACGTGAACGCTTACGTCTTCGCCGCCCGACCGCAGCTGGCGGCCATCTTCACAACCGAGAGCGGGACGGTGCTGCGCGTGCTGCGCCTCACGCACGATCGCAACCGCGTCACCGGAACGATCCCGCCCATCGAGCTCCCCGGGGGGTACGAGGTCGCGGTCACCCGCCTCGCCCTGAAGCTCCCCCGCGGCGGCACTCGTAAGCATCCGCTCCTGCGCACCCCAAAGAGGTGCCCACGAAAGCGCCGGTGGACCTTCGTCTACCTGCCCCGCTACGACGAGCCGTACGGCGTGCAGCGTTCGACCAGCAGCACCCCCTGCCGGCGTCGCAGCTAGAGCTCGTTCGCCTGCCCGAATACTGACCTCGCCCCCGCCCCCGGACGTCGAGCCAGGGTTGCTCGGGGAGCCTGGCAGCTAGCGGCGGGGCTGCTCCATGAACCACTCGGTGAACTCGCGGCAGCGGCCCGCGGGATCGAAGCGCATCACGAAGCAGTTGTGGAAGACCCTGTCGACCGGTCCGCCGGGCTCGGCGCTGTAGGTGGTGGTGCCGGTGGCGACCGCGACATCGCCGCTCACGGCGGCGGCTCGGTAGGTGGCGTCGTATGTGCCCTCCTCGTCGCGGGTCGACGCGCTCCCCTCATCGCCCTCCCCGAGCCAGGACGCGACCACCGCGTCACGGCCC
>JBKPIY010000007.1:0-22155 GCA_046730475.1 Actinomycetota bacterium | reverse complement strand
CCGCCGTAGAGCTCCGGGTTGGCGCCCTCGGCGAGCTGGTCGTGGGTGACGGTCAGCTGGCAGGAGTCGTCGCCGACCGGCTCGATCTCCCAGGTCACCCGGGAGGTCCCCTCCGCCTTGACGTCGTCGCTCCACAGGGCGTTGAAGCTCTGCACCAGCCTCCGCGGCGGATCGACCTCCAGGTTCTCGCCCGCCGCGATATCGATCACCCCGGGGACCGAGGCCTTGTAGCTCGAGCCGGGCTTCCAGTCCGAGCTGGTCTCGACCCCGAAGCTGTACTTCGCCCTCATCTTGGGATCGGTGATCGCCTCCCAGAGGCGCTCCGGCGTCGTCTTGATGTAGATCTCGAACACCGTCAAGGCTCCCGCGCCGTTGACGACGACGTGCTTTTCCATGTTTCCTCCTCGAGTTCTCTCTTGATGCCGCTGAGCGTCGCCACCCAGGGCTCGGCGTACTTGCTCACCCAGCGGTCATGGACCAGCCGGATCGGGACGGGGTTCAGGAAGTGGAGCTTCTCCCGGCCGCGCCTCTTGGTGACGACCAGCCGGGCCTCCTCGAGCACCCGGAGGTGCTTCATCACCCCGAAGCGCGTCATCGGCAGGCGCGCCTCGAGGGCGCTGAGGGTCTGCCCGTCCCGCTCGAACAGCTGGTCGAGCAGCTTCCGCCGGGTCGGGTCGGCCAGGGCCCTGAACACCTCGTCCATGCTCGCATCATACGTGACCTTTTGGTCACCTGTCAAGGGAGTGGGATAGCCGGATCGGAGAGACCGGGGCGACGGATTGGCCGCGGCGTCCAAACCGCTGGGATGATCGTCCGGGACCGCGGTCCGGCGGTACGCTGGCGGGGATGGCGACCGCGACCGAAGCAGCGACGCTTCGAAACTACATCGGTGGGGAGTGGGTCGAGGCGGCCGTCGACGCGACCCTCGAGGACCGCGATCCCGCCAACGGCGAGCTCGCCGCCTACGTCCCCCTCTCGGGGCGCGAGGACGTCGACCAGGCGGTCCGGCGTGCCCGCGAGGCCCAGCCGGGGTGGCGCGCGGTGCCCCCGCAGGAGCGGGCCCGGGCGCTGCTCGCCCTCCGCGACGCGCTGGTCGCCAATCGCGGCGAGCTCGCCGCCCTGGTCACCGCCGACATGGGGAAGACCCTCGCCGATTCCGCCGGCGAGGTCGGGCGCGGGATCGAGTCGGTCGAGTCCGCGGCGGCGATCCCCCACCTGCTCAAGGGCGAGACCCTCGAGGGCGTCGCCTCGGGCCTCGACGTCGAGCTTGTGCGCCAGCCGGTCGGCGTGGTCGCCGGGATCACCCCGTTCAACTTCCCGGCGATGATCCCGCTCTGGTTCCTGCCCTACGCGATCGCCTGCGGCAACGCCTTCATCCTCAAGCCCTCCGAGCGCGACCCGCGCCCGTCGGCGCGGATCGTCGAGCTGATCGACGAGATCGAGCAGATCCCGGCCGGGGTCGTCAACCTCGTCCACGGGGGCCGGGACGCGGTCGAGGCGATCCTCGCGCACCCCGGAGTGGACGCAGTCAGCTTCGTCGGCCAGGCCAGCACCGCCCGCCTGATCGCTACCCGCTCGGCGGAGACCGGCAAGCGGGTGCAGGCGCTCGGCGGCGCCAAGAACTCGCTGGTGGTGATGCCGGACGCCGACCTCGACAAGGCGGTTCCCGCGATCCTCGGGTCGGCCTTCGGCGCCGCCGGCCAGCGCTGCCTCGCCGGCTCGGTCCTGGTCGCGGTCGGCGATTCCGCCCGCCAGGACGAGGTCCGCGACGCGCTCGCCGCGGCGGCGAGCGAGCTCGTCACCGGCCCCGGCGCCGGCCCCGACACCGACGTTTGCCCGATGGTCGCGCCGGAGGCGCGCGAGCGCGCCGAGGCGGCGATCGCAGCGGCCGAGGCAGCCGGCGCCCGGGTGGCGCTCGACGGACGGCTCGGCGGCGGCGAGGCCGGGACCTACCTCGGCCCCACCATCGTCGAGACCGACGACCACGAGTCCGAGCTGGCGCGCGAGGAGGTGTTCGGGCCGGTGCTCACGGTCGTCCGGGCGCCCGACCTCGACGCCGCCCTCAGGTTCGCCAACGGCTCGCGCTACGGCAACGCCGGCGCCATCTTCACCTCCTCCGGCGAGGCGGCCCGCGCCTATCGCTACGGGATCGAGGCGGGGATGATCGGAGTCAACGTCGGCGTCCCGGCGCCGGTCGCCTGGTTCCCGTTCGCGGGCTGGAAGGACTCCTGCGACGGCGACCTCCACGCCAACGGCACCGACGCCGTGGACTTCTACACCCGCAAGAAGGTGCTCACATCGCGTTGGTGGTGACTTAGGGGGGAAGGGGGAAGCCTGGGGACGGCTAGGGGGCCGTCCAGGGCTGGCTCCCAACCGCCACGGGAGCGGTGAATTTGATCGGACGACGATCAGGCGTGGCCGATCGCGACCCCGACGCCGGCGACGATCACGCCGCCCAGGCTCACCTGGAGGAGGGAGCTCCGAAGCGAGACCTCCATGAACCGCTTCCGGATCCAGGAGATCAGGAACAGCTCGCCGGCCACGGTCACGTAGGCGACCGCGAGGGCGGTGCCGAGGTCGGAGATGATGAAGGGGAGGGCGTGGAAGCTGCCGCCGACGAAGGTGGCGCCGCCGGTGACCACCCCGCGCGAGGCCGCGTCGCCGCGGCCGGTGACCGAGCCGTCGTCGGAGAGGCCCTCGGAGAGCCCCATGCTGATCGCGGCGCCGAGCGCGGTCGCCAGCCCGACCAGGAGGGCGGCGTGGGAGCCGGCGAGGAACGCGGTGGCGAAGATCGGCGCCAGGGTCGAGATCGTCCCGTCGATCAGCCCGATCAGGGCCGGCTGCAGGCGCTGGAGGACGAACCGCCGCTCGTCGGTCCCGGTGAGCCTCGCGATCAACGCCTCCATGCTCTAGATCGTAGCGTAGTCGCAAACCTATTAAAATAAGGAATGCCTAACTAGAGTTAGGGCAGCCTGAGTACACTCCGAGGTACGGGATGACGACGATCACACCGACAACCGACGCGGAGCTCGCCGCGGCGCTTCGCGACCGCGGGCTGCGGGCGACCTCCCAGCGGCTGGTGATGCACCGGCTCCTGCGCGAGCGCGACCGGCACGTGACCGCGGAGGAGCTCCTCGCCGAGGCCGGCGAGATCCTCCCCGGGGTCTCCCTCCCCACCGTCTACTCGACCCTCGAGCTGTTCGAGAGCCTCGGCGTCGTTCGCCGCGTCCAGGACGGCAGCGGCACCCTGCGCTGGGACACCCGGGCCGAGGACCATCACCACCTGGTCTGCCGCCGGTGCGGCAAGGTCGAGGACATCGAGGCCCCGGTCGACCTCGGGCGGCTCGAGCGCTCCGCTCGCGCGGCGGGCTTCGAGCCGGACCGCTCCCAGGTGGTGGTCAGCGGCCTCTGCCGCAGCTGCGCTGCTTCAGCCGACGTCTCGGACTAGCGAGCCCGGCGGTTGCTTCGCCGTGGGGGAGCGTCGCCTTCGTCGCCCGCGTTCAGACCCGTCGTCTACCGGGGCTCGACCGCGATCGGGCAGGATTGCATCGTGTCCTCGAGATCCTGGGCGTGCGCGCCCCTTGCCCTGATCGCGATCCTGGTCGCCGGGTGCGGAGGGAGCGGAACCAACGAGCAGCCGCGATTCGATCCCTCCTTGCGCGGCGGCAAGCTTCGGGTGGGCATTTCTCCTGCCTTCGAGGGGCCGCGCTGGCTTGACCCTGGCTCGGGGCTCAACACGCTGACGGTCGAGCTGTTTCGGTGCTGCCTGCTGCGCACCCTCCTCTCCTATCCAGGGACTGGCACAGCCGACGGGGGTGCGGTGCTGCATCCCGACCTCGCCAGCGGCGATCCGGTTCTGTCCAGCAACGGACGAACCTGGACCTTCCATCTCAAGCCAGGGATCCGATTTGCGCCGCCCTACGCCGACCAAACCGTCCAGGCACAGGACATCGTGCGGGGAATCGAGCGGACGCTTCGGTTCCTGCCGCCCTCGTATCAGGCGCAGTTCTTCGACGTGATCGAGGGAGCCGCCGACTACGCAGAGCGGCGAACCGACAGCGTGTCGGGGCTGGAGGCACCCGACCCCGGCACGCTGGTCGTACACCTCACCCAGCCGGTGGGCGATCTCGGGAACCGCCTGGCCCTTCCGGGCGCCGCGCCGATCCCCCCGGGCGCGACCACGAAGGACGGCCGGCTTCGGGCGCTGCCCGCAACAGGCCCATACCGAATCGCCAGATACGAAGCCCACCGGCGCCTGCTGCTCGTACGGAACCCAGCGTGGGACCCGACCACGGAAACCCTGCGTCCCGCCTACCCGGACCGAATCTCCGTGAGGACTTTCGCCGACCCGCGCCAGCTGGTGGAGCGGCTGGACGCAAGCCGGCTCGACCTCCCGTTGTTCTCCAGCGCGAGCCCGGAAGCCGCTGCGCCCGCGGGCGCGGTGCGACGGTATCTGGCCACGCCCAGGCTTCGCCGGCGGGTGTTCGCCGAGGGCGGCGCCGCAGCGCGGGCGGTGAGCATGAACGTCGCGCTTCCTCCGTTCGATGACGTGCACGTGCGCCGCGCCGCCAACTTGGCGATCGACAAGGCGGCACTCTTGAAGGCGGACCCGCTCGCTACCGGACGGCCGGCCACCCATGTCGTTCCGGATGCGCTCGAGAACGATCTCCTCCTCGACTACGACCCGTACGCCACGCGCGACGAGAAGGGGAATCTCCGTCGCGCAAGGCTGGAGATGGCCAGGTCCCGGTACGACGGCGATGGCGACGGCATCTGCGACGCGAACGCCTGCGCCGACGTGATGACGGCGACCCGCACCGAGCCCGTCTACCGACGACAGGCGGCGGTGGTCGCAAGGAATCTGGCCGCGATCGGGATCCACCTGCACATGCGCGCCTACGACCCGAGCACGTTCTTCGGTCGGGTGATCGCGCGTCTCCCGAAGATCCCGTTGCTCATACCGATCGCGTGGGTTGCGGACTACGCGAGCGCCTCCGCGTACTTCGAGCCGCTCTTCTACGGGCCCAGCTTTCGGTCCGGATCCGGCAACCCGTCGCTGGTGGGCGCACCACGTGCGGAGCTGAGGCGTCTCGGTTACCCGAACGCCGCGGTCCCGAGCATCGACACGAGGATCTCTCAGTGCAATCGGGAGGTTGGCGGCGACGCCTTCTCCTGTTGGGCGGAGGCCGACATGGTGCTCACCCAGCGCGTGGTGCCGTGGGTGCCGTACGACTTTCCACGGAATATCGAGCTGGCCGGCCCGCGGGTGGCACAGTTCTCATGGGATCAGTCCTCCGGAACCCCCCTGCCCGCGCTCGATCGCATCGCCCTACGCTGATTGGCGGGGTCAACCGAGGCCCTGCCCCGCTACCCAGACCCCCCCATCGCCAGGAGCGAGGCCGCTCGGATACGCATCGAGCCGAACCTCGGCATCGGGCTGCCCCGTGGCGGGATCGATCCGCTGCACCTCGCGGCCCAGCTTGTCGGCCACCCAGACCCACCCGTCCGCGACCGCGACGGCCACTGGCGTGTCGCCGACGTTGGCGGTCGCGTCCACGCTCCCCGATTGGGGGTTGATTCGCGAAATCGCATCGTTGAACGGCTGCACGACCCAGACACGACCACCCCCGACGGCGACGGCCCCGGGCTGGTAGCGAAGCCCGATCCGCCTGGTCACCGACTCGGAGCGTGGATCGATCTGCACCACGCGCTTGGAAAGTCCTTCCGTCACCCAGACCCCATCGGCGCCGGTCGCGATGCCGCTTGGCCCCCGTCCCACCTGGATCACGCTCGTCACTTTCAGGGTCGAGGGGTCGATGCGAGAGACCGTGCCGTCGCCTCGATTCGCCACCCAGACGGACTGGTAGCCGACAGCGACCGCCGCCGGACTCGTCCCCACGGAGATCGTCGCGTCGGCGGTTCCGGTTCGTGCGTCGATCCGCTCGACGCGATCGGCGAACTCCTCCACGACCCACGCGGCGTCCGGGGTGGCCACAACGGCGGTGGGCGCCGTGGGAGTGCCGATCGAGCGGACCGCGTGCAGGTTGCCCAGGTCGATTTCGGACAGGGTGCGATCGTCCAGGTTCGTCGTCCACAGGCTCTGGCGGGACACGGCGACACTGGTGGGCCGGCGCCCGACGGCGACTGCCCTCGCGAGGCCGACGTCGCCGGATTCGATCAGCCCCACCTGGTTGGCCCTCAGTTGAGGCGCCCCGCCGCTTCCGCCCGTGGCAAGGATTGCGACCGCGGCCCCGACCAGCGCGGCGACCGCGGAAAGCGCCAGGACGAGCCTCCTCCTCGGTCGCTTCCGCGCCGGCCTGGCATCGGTGACAGCGCCGCTGAGCGGTTCGGCCGCTGCGGGCCGTGGCGGAGGCTCCAGGGAGGCGTCCTGGGCGAGGATCCTCCGGTGAAGCTCCCGGAGCTCAGCCCCCGGCTCGACGCCAAGCTCCTCGACCATCGTCCTGCGCGCGTCGCGGAAAGCCTCCAGGCTCTCCGCCTGCCGTCCGTCCCGGTAAAGGGCGAGCATCAACATCGCTCGCGGCCGCTCCGCGAACGGGTCCTCCGCCACGCGCGACTTGAGTTCACCGATCGCGGCGCCGTGGCGCCCGAGGTCGAGCTCGACCGCAAGGCGCTCCAGCTGGGCCGTCGCGCGCAACTCCGCGAGCCGGTCGATCTCGCCGCCCGCATTCCGGTTGAGGACCACATCCTCCGCGGGGCGCCCTCGCCACATGGCCAGAGCATCCGCGAACAGCCCGGCCGCCTCCTCCGGGCGTTCCCTCGAGGCAGCTCGGCGCGCATCCGCGATCGCCCGCTTGAACCGATCGGCGTCGAGCTCGCTCGGCTGGACGTTCACCGCGTACCCCGGCGCCCGCGTCAGGATCACGTCGCGACTGCCCTCGGCGAGCGCCTTCCGGAGACGAGACACGTACGTCTGGACCAGCTTCACCGCGCTCGAGGGCGGGTCGTCCCCCCACAGCTCGTCGATGATCTGCTCCATCGAGACGATCTCCCGCGCGCGGAGCAGAAGGAGGGCGAGAACCGCCCGCTGCTTCGCCGCCCCAAGTTGCACCGAGCCGTTCCCTGCGCCTACCTCGAGCGGGCCGAGGATTCGAAAGTCCATATCCGCGCCTCCAGCCGACGCTATCACGCGTCTACCGCTCCTATGCCGGGAGTCGACCGCCTCGCGGAACGCTCGCCCACGAGACGACGAATCGGGACGATCGCGGTTCACACCATGAGAGGAGACAAGTTGCGAGGCATGATCAAGTTTGACGGGAGCGGGCGCGGGGTTGGCGCGGTGCTCGCGCTGGCCGGTGCGGCCCTGGCGTTGCTCGTGTGGGCGGGGGGATCGGCGGCGGCGCCGGATGGACTCGACGGCACGTTCAAGGTTCACTTCCCAAAGGGGCATCCCGCCTCGAATGCGCCGTGTCCGGAGGACGCATTCTGCGGCGTCGGCCGCCTCGTTGGCTACGGCCAGGCGACGATCACGATCGTCGAGGAGGCTTTCGACGAGATCCCGGACAGCCCGTGCCTATCGGTGACCTGGACGCAGGCGATCGACCCGGTGAGCGGGATCGGGGAGCTCGTCTTGGACGAAGCGGGGAGATTCTGCCCGCCGGGCCGCTCCGCCGACTCGCAGGCGGGGCCCTCGAGCTATGGGCACCCCGGCCGGGCACGGCTGAGCTACACGATCGACGGCAGTGCCAGCTCGGGAACGTTCAGCGGCGCGGAGGGAACCGGTGAGGTTCGCTTCAAGAGCGCCGGCGGGGTCGGCGTTTGGACGGTCCGCGGGGACCTCTCGCTTGCGGGCTGAGATCTACGTCGGGAAGGGCGGCTTGGCGCTCGCCGGTCGCCCTTCCCGGCGCTAGCGCCTGTCGGGATAGCTCGGCTGGATGATCGACACGACCGCCCCCTGCGGGTCGGTGAGGACCGCCAGGCGCCCGACCGGGATCTCCTGCGGCTCGGCGATCACGGACCCGCCGCGCTCCCTGGTCATCGCCACCGCGGCGTCGGCGTCCGGGACGGCGAGATAGACCATCCAGTGCGCCGGCGTGTCGGCCGGCATCTCCGCGCCCATCACCATCATCCCGGCGAGCCCCTCCTCCCAGCGCTGACCCTCGACCTGCCACATCCAGTAGGGCATCTCGGGAGTCGCTAGCTCCGACTGGGTCGCATCCCAGCCGAACACGCTTGCGTAGAAGCGCTTCGCTCCCTCCAGGTCCCTGGTCCCGAGCTGGTTCCAGGTCCAGGTGCCGACCTCATTGACGAGCTGGGCGCCGTGATGCTGCTTCTGCTGCATCGCCCCGAAGAAGGCGCCCTCGGGGTCCTGGCAGAAGGCCATCCGGCCGGACTCCGCCGGCAGGTCCATCGGCCCGGCGACGACCGCGCCCCCCTCCTCCCTCACCTTCTCGGCGGTCGCGTCGGCGTCGGTGACCGCGATGTAGCTCGACCAGGCGGGCTGCTGGCCCTCCGCCTGAACGGGGCCGTAGCCGGCGATCTCCTTGTCGCCCTGCATGAAGAACCCATAGCCGCCGGTCTCCTCGACCGGCCCGGCCGAAACGGCCTCGCACCCGAGCAGCTCCTTGTAGTACTCGGCGGCCGCGTCGGTATCCGTGCTCGACAGGTCGACCCAGCAGAACTCGCCCGGCTTGTACTCGCTTCGCTCGCTCACCACTCCTCCTTTCGAAGCGCGGTCCTCTGGACTGTATTCCCGCCCCGCCGCCTACTCGAGCTCGAGGTCGAACTCGATCCAGGCCTCGCCGGTGGCGCCGAGCCGCTTGTAGACGGCCTGGGCGCGGTGGTTGTCCGGCGCCGTCACCCACTGGAGGGCCGGCGCCCCGCGCTCGCGGCAGCGCCCGGCGCACGCCCCGATCAGGGCGTCGGCGATCCCGCCCCCGCGTGCCTCCGGGGCCACGAACAGGTCCTCGAGGAAGCCGATCCGCGCCCCCCGGGTGCTCGCCCACTTCCAGTCCATCGCGGCGAACCCGACGGCGGCGTCATCGGCGTCCCGGGCGATGAACAGGGCTCCCTGCTCCGGATCGGCGATCAGCGTCTCGGCCAGCTCACGCAGGCCCTCGGTGGGCGGGTCGACCTCGTAGAAGTCGCAGTAGGCCCGCATCAACGGCAGCAGCTCCTCGACCTCCTCGGAGCGAGCGTCGCGGACCTCGACCCCGTCGGCGAGCGGCCGCGGGCCGGTCTCCGTCCGATCCTGGTCCCGGTCGGGCGCCATCCCCGTATGGAACCGGATCAGGGCGCCGGGCGCTTGCCGGCCGCAAATCCCTCGGCCATCACCTCGCCCCCCGGGCCGGCGCACTAGGGTGCGTTTCCCCGAAGAAAGCCGGCGAAGAGACTGGCCGAGAAGCGAGGAGGAGCCCATGCCGATGATCGACCTGACGATGACCGAGGGGGCGCTGAGCGAGGACGCGAAGGCGACCCTGGTCGAGGGGCTGACCGCCACCCTGATCGAGCTGGAGGGCGCCCCCGACAACGAGTACGTGCGTGCCATCACCTGGTGCCTGGTCGACGAGCGCCCGCCGGGCGCGATCCACGTCGGCGGCGCGCCCGCCACCGAGCCTATCTACCGGGTCCAGCTGACCGTGCCCGAGGGCGCCCCCGGCGTCCACGGACCGCTGATGGAGCCCCGCCGGGCCCAGCTGGTGCGGCGCGTCACCGAGCTGGTCCTGGCGGCCGAGGACAAGGAGTTCAGCGCCGAGGAGGCCCGGCGGATCTGGGTCCAGATCCGGACGATCGCCGACGGCCACTGGGGCGGCTACGGCGAGCTGGTGCGAATGACCGACATCTCCGCCTACGCGGTCGGCGCCGAGCCCGACTCGAAGGCGGGACGGATCCGCGCCGCCTACGAGGCCTCCCGCGAGGGCGCTCCAGCCACGCGTTAGTAATCAGCCGATCAACGGCCGATGTGAATGCCGATCAAGTCGGGGACGGCCGCCAGCCCGCGGCTGACCGGATCGCCCCGGCGGCCCTCCTCCTCGGCCCGCTCCTTGCGCACCAGCGCCGCCCGGATCAGGTTCCCGCCCAGCCACCCAGGTAGCCCGGTCGGCACCCGGGGCGGGCGCGGCTCGACCAGGGCGAGGCGTGAGTGATCGTCGCGGCGGTCGAGGGCGAGCGAGGCGAGCACCCGGCCGAGCATGTGCGAGGGGCCGACGCCGTTGCCGGTGTAGCCGAAGGCGGCGTGGACGCGGTCGGAGCCGACCCTGGTCGCGACCGGGAGGTGGGTGGGGGCGACGTCGATCGGCCCACCCCACGCGTGGGTGATCACTCGCCCCTCGAGCCCGGGGAAGAAGCTCCGGAGGTCGTCGATCACCTGGGAGACGACCGCCGGGTCGCGCTCGGTGCGGCCCCCGAGCCGCGCCCCGCACGCGATCCGGCCTCCGCCCCAGCCGAACGCGATCCGGCCGTCGGGGGTGGTCCGGAAGTAGTGGAGCATCGCCCGGCAGTCGGTGATGCACTGGCCGCCGGTCCACCCGATCTCCTCGAGCAGGTCGGGGACGGGCTCGGTGAGGGCGATGTGGCTCGAGGTGACGGTGAGCCTTCCCCGCAGCGGCGAGCCGGCGGCGTCGCTGGCGCCGCCGAGCGCGAGCACCCCCGAGCGCGCCCGGACCCGAGCCGCGGGCGTCTCCACCGCGCAGCCCCACGAGCCAGCGGCGATCCGGCGGACGGTCGAGCGCTCGTGGACCGACACCGTCGGCAGCGCGGCGAGGGCGTCCCGAAGGCCGAGCGCGAGCCGGGCAGGCTGCACCGTCGCCGTCCCCGGGTAGAGGGCGGCCCCTCGGAAGCGGGGCGAGCGGCAGCGCTCGGCCACCTCGGAGGGGCCCAGCTCGACCACCGCCTCGGGGGCGCCCAGCTCCGGGCGGCGATCAGGGCCGGCGCCCAGGTGCCGTCGTAGCCGGGCGCGGTCGCCACCTGGAGATAGCCCGCGCGCCGGTACCAGGCATCCACCCCCTGCGCCGCGCAGAACTCGCCGATCCCGTCGACCGCGTCCTGCGCCGCCCGCGCCACCGCGATCGCCCCGGGATCGCCGTAGCGCTCCCGCATGGTGGCGAGGCTGAACCACATCGCGTTGGCGAAGCCGCCGTTTCTCCCGCTCGGCCCACGGCCGCAGGCGCCCTTCTCGAGGAGCACGATCCGGGCCTCGGGGGCGAGAGCGTGCAGGTGCCAGGCCGCCCACATCCCCGTGTAGCCGCCCCCGACCACGACCACGTCGCAGTCGATCGTCCCCTCGGCGGCTGGAAGCGGGCTCGCGGGGCCCGCCTCCTCGAGCCAATAGCCCTCGGCGGTGTGGTCCATCCCCGGATGGATATAGGGAATCGCCCCTCCGGTGCGAATAGGTGGAGTTGGCATGCCATCGCTTGAAGTAGCCACCCGAACGGTGGTGCGCACGGTCCTGATCGTGATCACGGCCGTGCTCACCCTGTACGTCCTCTACCTGCTGCGAAAGCCGATCAGCTGGCTGATCATCGCCGCCTTCATCGCGGTGGCGGCCGCCGGTCCCGTGAACGCGCTCCAGCGCTGGATGAAGCGCGGCTTCGCGATCGTGCTCGTCTACCTCTCGATCGTGCTGATCCCGATCGGACTCGGCGCCCTCTTGATCCCGCCGCTCGTCAACCAGGTCGGCAACCTCGCCTCGAACGCCCCCAGCTACGTCCAGGACGTCAAGAACTACGTCGACAAGAACGAGACCCTGCGCAACATCAACGAGAAGTACGACATCACCGACAAGCTGGAGGAGGAGGCGGGGAACCTGGCGGCGGGCAAGCTCGGCGACGCCGCCGGGGTCCTCCGCGACATCGGCTTCAAGCTGGTGAGCTCGATCTTCGCCGGGGTGACGATCTTCATCCTCAGCATCTTCATGGTGGCGGCGGGGCCGCGCTGGTTACACCGGTTCATCGAGATGCAGAGGCCGGAGCACGCCGAGCGGATCGAGCGCACCCTGCGACGGATCGCCAACGCGGTCGGCAACTACGTCGGCGGCGCCCTGCTCCAGGCGACGATCGCGGCGGTCACCTCGTTCGTCGTCCTCACCCTCCTCGGGGTCCCCTTCGCCGGCCCGCTGGCGGTGGTGATCTTCGTCTTCGACCTGATCCCGGTAGTCGGCGCCACCATCGCCGCCTTCCTGGCCGCGCTGGTGACCGTGGTGGTGGACTTCCCGCTCACGACCATCATCTGGGTCGTGTTCGCGATCGTCTACCAGCAGGTCGAGAACTACCTGATCCAGCCCCAGATCCAGAGGCGGGCGACCGAGATCGAGGCGTTCGTCGTCCTGGTCGCGGTCCTCTTCGGGAGCACCCTGTTCGGGATCATCGGCGCCCTCCTCGCGATCCCCACCGCGGCTTCGATCCAGATCGCCATCCATGAGTACAGCCTGTACCGCGCCGACCTCCGCGCCGAGGAGGAGCGCGAGGCGAAGGGCCGCGGGCCCGGGCCGGAGGGCGGCTCGAAGCCGGGCTCCGGCCCCAGCCCGAAGCCGAACCCGACGACGAGCTAGGAGGGTCGGGCGACCTCGGGGGCCCCGGGGACGACCGCGGTGGGCTCGGGGGCGCCCTCGCTCCCCTCGAGCGCGCGCCTGAGGATGTCGCGGAGCGCCCGCTGATCCTCCTCGGAGAGGCTCGCGATCGGCGGCGGCGGCTCGGCCATTCGCTTGGTGATCTCGATCCGCATCCGCTCTCCCTCGTCGGTGAGGACGAGGAGCTTCACCCGGCGGTCCCCCTCCGCGGCGGTGCGGTGGACGAGTCCCCGCTCCTCGAGCCGGTCGACGATCCCGGTGACGTTGGAGTTGTCGCAGAACAGCGCCCTCGCCAGCTCGCCCATCTTCTTCGGGCCCGAGCCCAGCATCCGCAGGGCGATCGCCTGCTGGGGCGCGAGGTCGAACTCCTGGCCGATCGCGAAGAAGTGCTGCTTGTTGGTGACCATCAGGAAGTGGATCAGGCTCCAGGCCTCGCTTCCCGGGTCGGTCCGCCCGACTTCGGTCGCGAGCCAGTAACCGGGCCCGCCGACTCTGCTCATTGCTCTCCCCTCGTTCCCGACCAACCCCGTGGATGATCGTGATTCATTTGTTCTTATATTAACGGTAGCTCTCGATATTTGCAAGCCTCAAATTTCTATGTATACTGGCGTCGAACTTCGTCAACGTCTTCCACCACGGAGGGGGAACCCGCCAAATGGCTGAAAGCAGAAACGGAGTCCAGCCCGCACCGGGCTTCCGAGACGAAAACGGGATCAGGGCCGAGGGACTGGTCCGCGTCTTCAAGGGCGGCGTCCGCGCCGTCGACGGGATCGACCTCGAGGTCCGGCCCGGCGAGATCTACGGCTTCCTCGGCCCCAATGGGGCCGGCAAGTCGACCACCGTCCACATGCTCACCACCCTCCTCCCCCCGACCGCGGGCTCGGCCTCGGTCGCCGGACACGACGTCGCCAAGGAGGGCCCCGCCGTCCGCGAGGCGATCGGCGCCGCCCTCCAGGAGGCGGCCCTCGACCCCCAGCTCACCGGCCGCGAGCACACCCGGCTCCAGGGGGCGCTGCACGGGATGCCGAAGGAGGAGCGCAACCGCCACGGCCAGGAGCTGCTCGAGCGGGTCGGGCTCGCCCAGGCGGCCGACCGCAAGGTGGGCGGCTACTCGGGCGGGATGAAGCGCCGCCTCGACCTCGCCCTCGCCCTCCTTCACGGCCCCAGGGTCCTGTTCCTCGACGAGCCGACGACCGGCCTCGACATCCAGCGCCGCCACGCCCTCTGGGAGGAGGTCGCCCGCCTCGCCAAGGAGGACGGGGTCACCGTTTTCCTGACCACCCAGTACCTCGAGGAGGCGGACCGGCTCGCCGAGCGGGTCGGGATCATCGACCACGGCAAGCTGGTGGCCGAGGGAACCCCGGCGGAGCTGAAGGCCGAGATCGGCTGCCAGACCGTGGTCGTCACCCCCGCCGAGGAGGCCGAGGCGGGATCCTCCTCCCGCGTCCTCGACCGGTTCGGGGAGCTCGTCAATCCGAAGCCCGGCGCGGTCGGCGTCCGGCTCCGCGACGGCGCCGAGCAGCTCGCCGAGATCGTCCGGGCCTTCGACTCCGCCGGCATCCGAATCGCCAACTTCGAGCTCCACGCGCCGAGTCTCGACGACGTCTTCCTCGCCAAGACCGGGCGCTCGCTCGAGGGCGCGGCCGAAGAGGAGGAGGAGACCGGCGAGCATCCCGCTGCGGCCGAGCTCAGGGCCGAGGGGGCGCCGGCATGAGCGCCGTCGCGTCGGTCCGCGCCGCCGGCCGCTCGCCCCTTGCGATGCAGATCGGCGAGATCGCCCGGCGCTCGATCCTGCGCGTCTCCCGCCAGCCCGCCTCGGTGATCCCGGCGATCCTCTTCCCCCTGGTCCTGCTCGCGATCAACGCGTCGGGGCTTGGCTCGGCGACCGACATCCCGGGCTTCCCCACCGATTCCTACATCACCTTCGCCCTCGGATTCACCTTCGTCCAGGCGGCGACCTTTGGGGTGATGATCGCCGGCCAGAACCTGGGCGAGGACAACGAGTCGGGCTTCTTCAACCGCCTTCGCCTCACCTCGCTGCGCCCGGCGGCGCTCCTCAGCGGCCAGCTCGCCGGGGTGGTGGCGCTCGGGATCACCCAGTCGGTCGTCTTCATCGCCGTCGGCCTGATCGCCGGCGCCCACATCGAAGCCGGGGTCGCCGGCGCCGTCGTCCTGGTCGTCCTGGGGACCACGATCTCGCTCGCCTTCGGCTCGATCGGGATCCTCGCCGGGGTCCGGGCGAAGACCGCCGAGGCCGTCTGGGGCATCTTCCCGCTGATGTTCGTCGTCCTCTTCATGAGCTCGATGAGCATTCCGCGGAACCTGATGACGGTCGACTGGTTCCGCACCGTCGCCACCTGGAACCCCGCCAGCTACATGGTCGAGGGGGTCCGCGGCCTCCTGATCACCGGCTGGGACGGCGAGGCCCTTGCCCTCGGCTTCGCCTGCGCGATCGGTATCGGGGCGGTCGCGATCGCCCTCGCCGCGGTCTCCCTGCGCGACAGGATGGCCCGGGTATGACCCCCCGCACCTACACGCGCGCCGCCCTCGGGATCGTCTACCGCAATCTCGCGAAGATCCTCAAGTCGCCGGCCCTGTTCCTGCCGTCGATCCTGATGCCGATCGTCTTCTTCATCGCCTTCGCCGGCGGGCTGGCGGCGATCAGCGACGTGCCGGGGTTCGACTATCCCCTCGGCTACACCGCCTTCCAGTTCGTGTTCGTGCTGATCCAGTCGGCGGCCTTCTCGGGCGTCTTCACCGGGTTCGGGATCCTCGCCGACTTCAACTTCGGCCTCGGGCGGCGCTTCCTGATCGCCACCCCGAGCCGCAGCGCCGTTCTGGTCGGGTACGTGATCACCGCGGTGATCCGAGCCCTGATCGTGATGTTCCTGCTCACCCTGATCGCCCTGGCGGTCGGGATGCAGGTGGGGGGCGACGGGATCGACCTGTTCGGCCTCTACCTGCTCGCCCTCGCGATCAACCTCGCCGCCGCCCTGTTCGCGGCGGGGATGGCGCTGATCATGCGGAACATGCAGGCGACCCCGCTGATCCAGCTGCCGATGTTCCTCACCCTGATGCTGGCGCCGGTGTACGTGCCGCGCGCCCTGATCAAGGGCTGGGTGCACACGGCGTCGGCCTTCGACCCGCTCACCCCGGTCCTGAACGCCGGGCGCGATCTGCTCGCGGGCCAGGCGGCCGACCTCGTCCTCGCCTTCGGCGTCCTCGCCGCCCTGGCCGCGGCGATGGCGGCCTTCGCCCTGCGCGGGCTTCGCAGCGCCGAGTCGGCCGGTTAGCGGGCTCGCCTAATAGTTGCGTTTGCAATATTCTCTTCGATGTAGCTGACCCGCCACCCGGGCGCTTCGCCAACCGGGCGGCGGAAAGGAGCGGAGAGATGGACGTCGTGCTGGTGATCGGGCGAGTGCTGTTCGCCCTGGTCTTCATCGCCTCGGGGGTCACGGTCCACCTGGTCGGGCGCGCCGAGGGGGTCGAGTACGCGCGCGCCAGCGGGGCGCCCGCGCCCGAGCTGCTCGTCCCGCTCAGCGGGGTCGCCGCCGTCGCCGGCGGGGCGATGATCGCGCTCGGGCTCTGGGCCGACCTCGGGGCGATCCTGGTCGCCGGGTTCCTGGTCGGGATCACGCCCTACATGCACGCGTTCTGGAAGTTCGACGACCCCCAGATGCGAACGGTGCAAATGGCGATGTTCATGAAGAACGCAAGCATGCTCGGCGGTGCCGTGATCGTCTTCTGGCTGTACAACCAGAGCCAGGACGTGGCCGGGTCGATCACCAACGCCCTCTTCGGCCGCCTGTAGCCACCGCGAGGGCTTCACCCCGCCCAGGGCGCCCGCCCCTCGGCGCCGACATCGGCCGATCCTCAGCCCAGGCGGGAGTCGATCCGGCGGTCGGCGCGCCGGCGCGCGCCGGCGGTGACGAGGCTCCCGAACGCCGAGCGGTGATCGGCGACGAACCGGTAGCCGCGCTCGGTTGGCCCCGGCAGCCTCTCGGCCGCCCACGCGAGCGGCCTCCCGCCGGGGAGGCGCCGAAGGAGCGGCGCGAAGGCGGCCCCCGCCGAGCGCACCGCCCCGTCGTTGGTGACCAGGTGCCAGGAGGCCATCCGCTCCTCCTCGCCCATCCCGGAAAGGAGCTCGCGGGCCTCGGGGTCCTGGAGCGCCACCGGGCGGAGCGCCCGGCGGCGATCCCAGGCGAGCACCTTGCCGAGCGACCACCGGCACAGCCCGCAGTCGCGGTCGTAGAGGAGGGTCGCGCCCGTCCCCGCCATTCGCCGAGCGTACCCCCGCCGTTGCGCCCGAGTCGGGCGGCGGCGGCGGCCGCGAGCTAGGCTGCAAGGACCTTGACCCTGTGGGAGGAAATCGTCGATGCGATGGGCGAGCTCTCGGGGGTCCACCCGGGCTTCCGCGCCGCCCACGCCAAGGGGGTCCTCTGCGCCGGCTCGTTCCGCGCCACCCCCGAGGCGGCGGGGCTCTCCCGCGCCCCTCACCTCCAGGGGGAGAGGATCGAGACGACCGTCCGCTTCTCCAACGGCGGCGGCGACCCCCACGGCAACGACGCCGACCGCCGCGACGGCAAGGGCCTGGCGGTCAAGTTCCACCTCCCCCGCGGCGGGGCGACCGACCTGGTGTTCATCTCGATCCCCGTCTTCTTCGTCAGCAACGCCGATGACTTCCTCGCCTTCCTCCGGGCCCGGCGGCCCGATCCCGGGACGGGCGAGATGGACATGGAGCGGATCGGCGCCTTCCTCGCCGGGCATCCCGAGACCGCGGAGTCGCTGCAGCTGATCCTCCCGGCCCTCGTTCCCCCCCGCAGCTACGCGACCTCCGCCTACAACTCGCTCCACGCCTTCCGGCTGATCGGCGCCGACGGCGAGGGCCGGTGGGTCCGCTACCGCTGGGTCCCCGAGGCCGGCGAGGAGGTGCTGAGCGACGAGGAGATCGAGGCGGCCGACCGCGACTACCTCCAGGCCGAGATCCGGGAGCGACTCGGGCGGGGCCCGGTGGCGTTCGAGCTCCGGGCAATCCTCGCCGAGGAGGGAGACCCGCTCGAGAACCCCACCCTCCCCTGGCCCGCCGAGCGCGAGAGCGTCCCCCTCGGCCGGCTCGAGGTCACCGCGATCGCCGAGGGGGAGAGTCCGGGCGAGCCGATCGTCTTCGACCCGACCAACGTCTGCGACGGGATCGAGCTCTCCGAGGACAAGGTCCTCGACGCCCGCACCCACGCCTACTCGGTCTCGGCCGAGCGGCGGGCGGCGGCGGGAGCCCCCACCTGAGTGCCGACCGGCGCCGAGCTACTCGAAGCTCAGCCTGAAGGCGGGGTGGCTCGGGGCGATCTCCCGGAGCTGCTCATCGGAGGCGTCGGTGTCGACCCCGAGGAAGTCCTTCGCCTCCCACCCCCACCGGTCGAGGTAGAGCCGCAGCAGGGGGAGCTTGTCGGCGTCGGCGACCTCCTCCGCCCGGAACCGGCGAACGCGGCGTCCCGAGCGCAGCTCCCCCTCGCCGGCCGCCCGCAGGTTGCGCGCCCACTGGGTGGTGCCGCGGGGGGCGAGCAGGTAGGTGCGGCCGTCGAGCTCGAACGGGTTGACCGGGGTCGTCCTGATCTCGCCGCTCGTTCGGCCGCGAACGGCGAGGGTCTGGGCCCCGGCGAGGTTGATCCCGACGCGGTTGAGCCACCCGACGATGCGGTTGAAGACGTTGGCCGTGAACCAGCCGGGCCGCTTGTACATCGCCGCCCACTGTAGAGGCTGCGAGTTTGCCCATCGGCGGGCGGGGTAAGCAAACGGGCGCCACCGAACTCCAAGGAAGGGTTCAGGGGTCAAATGGGCTCCAGGACGGGGCCCCGATGAGCTCCAGGACAGGGTTCAGGAGGTTGAGATGTTCACCCGAGGTCCCAGCATCCTCACGATCATCTATGTCGTGATCGGGATCTTCGTCGCGCAGGATCACCACTACTTCTCGCACGTGAACAACGTCGAGGACGTGATCTCCGCTGCGCTGGCGGTGGTGCTGTGGCCGCTGGTTCTGCTCGACGTCAACCTCCATCTCAAGAACAGCTAGGGGCGAACAGGAGGACAACGACCATGTCAACCATCGCAATCGTCGTGATCGTCGTCGTGGCGGCGGCGATCGTGTTCTTCGTCGCCCGGGCTGCGCTCGCGCGGCGACGGGAGGCGCGCGCCCGGCGGATCGCCAGGGCCGAGGCGGAGGCGAAGGGCCATCGGGTGATGGCCGAGGACGCCCGGCGGAAGGCCAGCGAGCTGCGCGAGCGGGCCGAGGCCGCGGAGAAGCACGCCGCCCGCCACGAGCAGCGCGCCGAGGAGGTCGCCCCCGACGAGCGAGATCGCGGGGAGGGCGGAAGGCGCCTCGGCCTCTTTCGCCAAGGCGACGACGATCAGGAGCGCGAGGCCGCAGACGAGCGGAGCGCGACCCGGGATCGCAACCGGACCACGGACGATCCGGAGGGGCGCGCCGCCGATACCGACCGGCGCGAGCAAGACCGCGATGAGCCGGAGCTGAGCCGCCGAGACCCGGAGGTCAGCCGCACTCGTCGCTGAGCAACGGCGCGGGGCCCCGGGGGGTCTCACGACTCCCCCGGGGCCGGCCGCCGCCCGCGGATCGGATAGGTTCGTGCGGTGAGGGCGACCGACACCGCCGTCCGCTTTCCCGACCAGTACCGCCCCGAGGTCTCCTCGTTCCTGGTCCGCAACGAGCTCGAGATGGAGGCGGGTCCCGATCGGGTCTGGGCCTGGCTGGTGCGGCCCGATCTGTGGTCGCGCTTCTACCCCAACGCCCGCCTCGTCCGCCACCTGGCCGGCCCCTGGCCCGAGATCGAGCCGGGGAGCCTCTGGCGGTGGCTCACCTTCGGCGTCCTGATCACCTCCGAGGTGGTCGAGTACGAGCCCAGGCGCCGGCTGGCCTGGTCGGCACGAGGCGCCGGCGGGCTCACCAGGGGCCACCACGGCTGGGTCCTCGAGCCGCGCGGGAGCGGCACCTTCCTGGTCACCGAGGAGACCCAGCGCGGCCCCGGGGTCGCGGCGATCAAGTTCGCGCTGCGGCCGATGATGGTGCGCCTCCACCAGCGCTGGGTCGAGGGCCTCGCTCGGGTGGCGGCCGCGGGACCACCACCCGACCCGGATCGACGGCGACCTTCATCCCCTAGCGGCTAGTCTCGCGCAGGTGGAGGCGGCACGCGGGCAGGCAGGCGCCGACGGGTCCCCGCTCGAGCACCTGCTGGAGCGGGTTCGCCGGATCGGCGACCTCGGGAGCGCGGCCGCCGTTCTTGCCTGGGACGAGCGGACGATGATGCCGTCGGGGGGAGCCGAGGCCCGGGCCGAGGTGCTGTCGACGGTGGCGCGGGTCCGCCACGAGATGTTCTGCGACGAGGAGATCGGCGAGCTGCTCGAGGCGGCGCGCCCGGAGGCGGCCGGCAAGCCCGACGACTCCTTCGAGGCGGCCACGGTCCGGGTCCTCTCCCGCGACTGGGAAAAGGCGCGGCTGGTCCCCGCCGAGCTTCGCGCCGAGATGGCCCGGGCCTCGTCGATCGCCGAGCACGCCTGGGTCGACGCCCGCCGCCGCTCGGACTTCAAGGCCATCCTCCCCCACCTCGAGCGAAACGTCGAGCTCGCCCGCCGATTCGCGGACTGCTACCGCGGATTCGACGGCTTCGAGCACCCGTACGACCCCCTCCTCGACGAGTACGAGCCCGAGATGGACACCGCCGAGATGCAGCGGGTCCTCGGCGCCCTCCGCGACGGCCTCGTTCCCCTGGTGGAGGAGGCGGCGAGGCGAAAGCCCGCCGACGACTCCTGCCTGCGCGGGAGGTTCCCGCTCCCGGCCCAGCGCGAGCTCGCCAACCAGCTTCTCGCCGAGCTCCCCCTCCCCGCCGACGGCTGGCGCCTCGACCCCACCGAGCACCCGTTCGCGACCGGGATCGCCCTCGCCGACGTCCGGATCACGACCCGCTACGACGAGCGCTACCTGGGGACGGCGCTGTGGAGCGTCCTCCACGAGGCGGGCCACGGCCTGTACGAGGCCGGCGTCGATCCCGAGCTCGAGCGCACCCCGCTCGGCAACATCCGCTCGCTCGGGCTGCACGAGTCCCAGAGCCGGATGTGGGAGAACTGGGTGGGGCGAAGCCGCCCCTATCTGAAGCACGTCCTCCCCCGCCTGCGAAGGGCGTTCCCCGACAGCTTCCGGGGGGTGCGGCTCGATCAGGTCCACCGCGCGGCAAACCGCTCCCAGCCCTCGCTGATCCGGGTCGAGGCCGACGAGCTCACCTACAACCTCCATATCCTGGTCCGGTTCGAGCTCGAGCTCGAGATCTTCACCGGCGGGCTCGAGCTGGCGAAGCTCCCCGAGGCCTGGAACGAGCGCTACCGCGATTACCTCGGCCTCGATGTGCCCGACGACGCCCGCGGCGTCCTCCAGGACGTCCACTGGCCCGCCGGCGCCTTCGGCTATTTCCCCACCTACAGCCTCGGCAACGTGATCGCCGGCCAGCTGTGGGCGGCCGCCCGCGCCGACCTCCCCGGGCTCGAGGAGTCGATCGCCGCGGGCGAGTTCGCAGAGCTCGGCGGCTGGCTCCGCGAGCACGTCCACCGCTACGGGCGGCGGCTGTCGCCGGCCGAGATCCTCCGCCGCGCCGGCTGCGGCCGGCTCTCGGTGGACCCCCTGCTCCAGCACCTCCGCGGCCGGGTCGAGCTCGGCACCTCCTGACCCCGATTGCGATCGGCCCCCGCTCGCCCGGTCGCGGCGTCGGTCTCGGCTTTTCGGTAGTTCTCCGCGATCAACGCCGGGTGCTTTTTACGGATGCGGGCGGGCCCGAGGCGCGAGAGGCTGCCCGGCGGTGAGCCGGAGAAGCGACCGAGCGATCGGGACGGGCGTCCCGCCGGCTGCGGCGTGATCTCCGTCCGCTGGCACGCCGACAGCGGCGCGGCGATCGCCGCCGCCTCCCGCCTGCTCGCAGTCGCCCGCCGGCACACGGGCGCGCCGGCGACGGTGGGACCGACCGCGGTAGTGATCCTCGATCCGGGCCTGTGGGTCGAGGTCGCGGCCGGGGCCAGGCTGAGGCCCGACTCGCTCCTCCTGGTCAACGACCCCCGCCACCCCGACCAGCTCCGCACCGAGCTCGGGATCGAGGCGGACGTCCGCAGCCTCGACGCCACCGCCCTCAGCCCGAGGTTCGCCCACCTGGCGATGGTCGGCGCCCTCGCCGGTGCGATCGGGAGCCCGAGCCGGGTTGCCCTGCTCGAGGCGGCCGACGAGGTCCTCGGGCGACGGCTACCCGCCGAGACGATGACCGAGGTCGAGCAGGCGATCGCGGACGGCCACCAGGCGACCGCCGCCGCCCTCGCCGGGGCGGCCCCTGGCGCTACTCCGAGCCCGGGGGCGGCCGCTCCAGCCGCGAGCGGAACTCGCTCGCCCCGACCACTCTCCCCCCGAGGGCGGTGACGCGCTCGGCCAGCTCCCGGTCGCTGGTCGCGACCGTGACCGCCTCGGGATGGGGGTCGGCGGCGAGGCGGGCGACGATCGCGTCGTCGGCGGCGCCCCGGGCGCCGCGGGCGAAGGCGGTCTCCACCGCCCCCTCCTCGGCCCACCCGGCCGGGCGGCGCCCGTCGAGCAC
>JBKPIY010000006.1:0-23167 GCA_046730475.1 Actinomycetota bacterium | reverse complement strand
GCTCTACCTGACGGGGCTGCTGGTCGCGCCCCTGGCGGTGATCTTCTACCGGACCTTCGAGCACGGCCTGTCCGGGCCGATCGACGCGGTCACCAGCCCCGACGGGCTCCATGCTCTCTACCTCACCGTCGTCTGCGTCGGGATCGCGGTGCCGCTGAACACGGTGTTCGGCGTGATCACCGCGATCGTGCTCGTGCGCCAGAACTTCCGGGGCAAGGCGCTGCTCAACTCGGCGATCGATCTACCGTTTGCGATCTCCCCGGTGGTGATCGGCCTCGCTCTGTTCGCGCTGTACGGGACGCGCGACGGCTGGTTCGGGACATGGCTCTACGACAACGGGATCCAGGTCCTGTTCTCGACCCCGGGCTTGGTCCTGGCCACGATCTTTGTCTCCCTGCCGTTCGTCGTCAGGGAGGTGATGCCCGTCCTCCAGGAGATCGGCACTGATCAGGAGCAGGCGGCGCAGACCCTCGGAGCGTCGTCGTGGCAGACCTTCTGGCGGGTGACGTTGCCGGCGATTCGCTGGGGGTTGACCTACGGTGTGGTGCTGGCCACCGCCAGGGCTCTCGGCGAGTTCGGAGCCGTCAGCGTGGTGTCCGGACACATCTCCAACAACCTGACGCTCCCACTCTTCGTTCGTCACGAGTACGAGGGCAACAACCTCGTGGGCGCATATTCCGCAGCGATCATCCTCGCGATCCTGGCGCTGGCGGTCCTCTTCTCGATGAACCTGCTTCGCAAGCGCTCGGATTCCGCCGGGCCACCCGCCGACCTCCTCACCGGCGAGTCCCTCGAACCCTCCCCCTCCGCCACTGGAAAGGAGATCTGATGGCAATCGAGGTCGAGAACGTCACCAAGCGCTTCGGGGACTTCGTCGCCCTCGACGACGTCTCCATCGCCGTTCCCGACGGAGGCCTGACGGCGCTGCTCGGACCGAGCGGCAGCGGCAAGTCGACGCTGCTGCGGGTGATCGCAGGGCTCGAGCGTCCGGACACGGGCCGGGTTCTGATCAATCGGAAGGACTCGACCAACGTGCGGGTCCAGGATCGCAACGTCGGCTTCTGCTTCCAGCACTACGCCGCCTTCAAGCACATGACCGTGTTCGAGAACGTCGCCTTTGGGCTCAAGGTCCGGGGCGAGGGGCGGGGGGTGATCCGTGAGCGGGTGAGCGCGCTGCTCGGGCTCGTCCACCTCCAGGGATTTGCCGATCGGTTCCCGAGCCAGCTCTCCGGTGGCCAGCGCCAGCGGATGGCGCTGGCGCGGGCGCTTGCGGTGGAGCCGAAGGTGCTCCTGCTCGACGAGCCGTTCGGGGCGCTCGACGCGAAGGTGCGGCTCGAGCTGCGGACGTGGCTGCGGCGGCTCCACGACGAGGTCCACGTCACCACCGTCTTCGTCACCCACGACCAGGAGGAGGCGATGGACGTCGCCGAGCAGATCGTGGTGATGAACGACGGGCGGGTCGAGCAGTCAGGCCCGCCGCGCGACCTCTATGAGCACCCCGCCTCGGAGTTCGTGATGAGCTTCGTCGGTTCGGCCCACAAGCTCGGCGATGCCTGGGTGCGTCCGCACGACGTCGAGGTCCGCCACGAGCCGAATGGCCACACCGTCGAGGCGCTGATCGACCGGATCGTCCACCTCGGCTTCGAGGTGAGGGTGGAGCTCACCCTCGAGAACGGGGAGCAGTTCTCGGTCCAGCTCACCCGCGACCAGGTCGACGAGCTCGAGCTCGCCGAGGGCCAGATCGTGTTCGTGCGGCCGCACCAGACCAGGGTCTTCACCGGGATGGCGGAGATCGAGGAGGTGGAGGCCTAGGAGCCGAGCGAGCCGGCGAGGCGCCACAACGCCCGCGTGCGCGGAGGACGACCGCTAGCGCGTGCTCCAGGCTTCTGCCGGCTCGCTCAGCTCCAGCACTCCGGCCGGGAGCTTTCCGTCGACGACGTCGGCGAGGGTGACCGTCTCCATTACCGCGCGGATGTTCGCGCGGAGCGCGATCCAGACCTGCTGCAGGGGCTTGGCGCCGCCCTCGTACTCGAGCGACTCCGGCACCTGGCCCCGCACGGTCGCAAGCGGTCCCTCGACCGCCCGGACGATCTCGGCGAGGCTGATCTCCTCGGCCGGCTTGGCCAGCCAATAGCCGCCCTGCGCTCCGCGCCTGCTGGCGACGATCCCCGAGTGCTTCAGCTCCCCGAGGATGTTCTCCAGGAACTTGAGCGGAATCCCCTGCGCCTCCGCCACCGTGTCGCCCTTCACGGGCTCATCCCCCGCCGCCGCCAACTCCACCGCCGCCCTGACCGCGTAGTCCACCTTCGCCGAAATCCTCACGCGATCGATTCTCTCCAATCCTGCGGTTGTCGCCGGTCCTTTCCTCCCGCACCTCAAGGCTACGATGATCGCGCCCCCGTAGCTCAGTGGCCTAGAGCGGCGGGCCTTTAACCCGCGCGACGCCAGTTCGAATCTGGCCGGGGGCACTGCTTGGGCGGCTCAGTGGCGGAAGTGGCGGTGCTTGGTGAAGACCATGGCGACGCCCGCGGCGTTGCAGGCGTCGATCACCTCGGCGTCCCGCTTGGAGCCGCCGGGCTGGATCACGGCGGTGGCGCCGGCGTCGATCACGGCCTGGGGGCCGTCGGCGAACGGGAAGAAGCCATCGGAGGCGACTGCCGCGCCGGCGAGCAGGGTCTCGGCGTCGGGCCCGCGGGCCTCCTTCGCCTTCTCGATTGCGAGGCGGACCGAGTCGACCCGGCTCATCTGGCCGGCGCCGATCCCGAGGGTGGCGCGGTCCTTCGCGAGCACGATCGCGTTCGAGCGGACGTGGCGGACCACCCGCCAGGCGAACTGGAGGTCGCGCCACTGCTCCTCGGTCGGCTGGGCCTCGGTCACCACCTCCATCAGCTCGCGCGGCTCGGGTGAGCCGTCGCAGTCCTGGACGAGGATCCCGCCGCGGACCCGCTTGATGTCGGGCTCGACCTGGTGGCGGCGCCGCTCCTCGTCGGCGAGGATCCGGATCGCCTCCTTCTGCTGGAGCACCTCGAGCGCCTCGTCCGTGTACCCGGGCGCGATCAGAACCTCGATGAACTGCTGATGGAGGCGCTCGGCGAGGGCGGCATCCACCTTTCGGTTGAGCGCGATCACCCCGCCGAACGCCGACAGAGGGTCGCAGGCCAATGCCTCCTCGTAGGCATCCCCGATCGTGGCGGCCTCGGCCACCCCGCACGGGGTGTTGTGCTTGATGATCGTGCACCCGGGCCCCTCCAGATCCGCCGAGAGCGCCCGGGCCGAATCGAGGTCGAGGACGTTGTTGAACGACAGCGGCCGCCCGTGCAGCTTCGCCACCCGGGAGAGGACCGTCGAGCGCGCTCCCGGCTCGATGTACAACGCCGCCCGCTGGTGCGGGTTCTCGCCGTAGGAGAGGTCGAGCTCCTTCTCCCACGCCGTCACCCAGTGCTGGGGGAACTGCTCGTAGCGGCGCGCGAACCAGCGGCTGATGGCGGCGTCGTAGCGCGCCGTGTAGGCGAACGCCTCGTTGGCGAGCCAGTGCCGGGTCGCCGCCGACAGCTCCCCGGTCTCCTCCAGCTCCCCGAGGACCGCGTCGTAGCTCTCCGGCCTGACCACCACCGCGACGAATCGATGGTTCTTGGCGGCGGCGCGGATCATCGTCGGCCCCCCGACGTCGATCGCCTCGATCGCCTCCTCCTCGGGGACGTCGAGGCGGGAGACCGTGCGCTCGAACGGGTACAGGTTGACGCAGACGAGGTCGATCGGCTCGATCTCATGCGCATTCAGGGTCGAGGCGTGCTCGGGGTTGTCGCGCACCGCGAGGAGGGCGGCGTGGAGCTTCGGGTGTAGCGTCTTCACCCGTCCATCGAGGATCTCCGGGAATCCGGTGAGGTCCTCGACCGACCGCACGTCCACCCCGGCCTCCACCAGAACCGACTGGGTGCCGCCGGTGGAGATGATCTCGACCCCCGCCCTCGCGAGACCGCGGGCGAAGTCGGCGACCGCGGTCTTGTCGGCGACCGAGATCAGCGCCCTGCGGACCGGCAGGGAGTCGCCGGCGGGTTCGGGGACGCTCTCTGGGGTCGATCGGGCGGTGGACACTCGCTCACCTGGCCGCGAGTCTACGTCGGCGCGGACAGGGAGGGGAGGATTCTCAGGACCGCCGGCTCATTCGGCTTCGATCCGGATCACCCTCGGGTTGGCGGGGTCGGCGCTCACCTTGCCGGCCGCGATCAGGCGGATCGCCTCGGGAAGCAGCTGGTGCTCGGCGCGGTGGATCTCGTCCTCGAGCTGATCCCAGTCGCGGCTCGGCGGCACCGCCACCGCGCGCTGGAGGATGATTGGCCCGCTGTCCACCCCCTCGTCGACGAAATGGACCGTGACCCCGGTGACCTTCGCCCCGTGGTCGAGCGCCTGCTGGACGGCCTCGAGCCCGGGGAAGGAGGGCAGAAGGGCGGGGTGCACGTTGACGATCCGGTTCCGGAACCGGTCGACGAACCGTGGCGAGAGCAGCTGCATGTAGCCGGCCAGCACCACCAGATCGACCTCCCGTTCGACGAGCCAGTGGGCGATCGCTGCATCGCGGGTCGCCCGGTCCGGGTAGTCGCCGCACGGAAAGACCGCGGTCTCCACCCCGGCATCGCGCGCCCGCTCGAGCGCCCTCGCCTCGGGATTGTCGGAGACGACCCCGATCACCTCGATCCCCTCCTGCCGGTGAACCTGATCGAGGATCGCCTGGAGGTTCGTGCCCGCGCCCGAGGCCAGCACGGCGACGCGAAAGCTGCTCACCGGCCGGAAGCTAACGAGAGACCGGGACGACCGCGATGTCCTCGAGGGCGAACTTGCCGTTCGCGCGTTCGGGATCGCCGAACGGGTAGTCGCCCGTGAAGCAGGCGTCGCAATGGCGCTCGCGCGGGGTGCCGACCGCCTCGTAGACGCCGTCCATCGAGAGGTAGGCGAGCGAGTCGGCCCCCAGCTCCTTCGCGATCTCCTCCACGGTCCGGTTGTGGGCCACCATCTCCTCCCGGGTCGACATGTCGATCCCGTAATGGCACGGATGCCGGATCGGCGGCGCTGAGATCCGCAGGTGAACCTCCTTCGCCCCAGCCTCCCGCAGCATCGCCACGATCTGGCGGGTGGTGTTGCCGCGGACGATCGAGTCGTCGACCACCACCACTCGCTTGCCGGCGACGATCTCGGGGAGGGGGTTGAACTTCATCCGCAGCCCATGCTTGCGAAGCTCCTGGCCGGGTTGGATGAAGGTCCGCTGCACGTACCGGTTCTTGATCAGCCCGTCATCCTTCGGGAGGGCGGCCTCCCGCGCGAACCCGTTCGCCATCGGGTTGCCCGAGTCGGGCACCGAGATCACCAGGTCGGCGTCGACGGGGGCCTCGCGGGCGAGGATCTCGCCCATCCGCCCGCGCACCTCCTGGAGCACCCGATCCTCCAGGCGGCTGTCGGGCCGGGAGAAGTAGATGTGCTCGAACACGCACTGGGCGGGGCGCTCGCCCACGATCACCTGCTTCATCTCCAGGCCCCGCTCGCTCAGCGAAACCAGCTCGCCGGGCTGGACCTCGCGGATCAGCCGGGCGCCGATGATGTCGAAGGCGCAGCTCTCGGAAGCGACCACGAACCGGTCGTCGAGTTTGCCCAGAGCCAGCGGGCGAACCCCGTGCGGGTCGCGGAACGCCACCACCGCGTGCTTGGTCATCACCACGGTCGAGTAGGCGCCCTCGAGCCGAGGCATGACATCGGCGACCGCGTCCTCGATCCAGTCGCGCTCCTCGCCGGCGCGCCGGGAGAGGAGGGCGGCCATGATCTCGGAGTCCGAGGTGCCGCGGAGCCGCAGCCCGTCCGCGGTCAGCTCGTTGTGGAGCTCGACCGCATTGGTGAGATTGCCGTTGTGGGCGAGCGCCAGCTCCCTGCCGTCATCGCGCCAGACCGGCTGCGCGTTCTCCCACGCTCCCCCGCCGGTGGTCGAGTAGCGGACGTGGCCGATGGCCATATCGCCGGTGAGCGCTTGGAGCTTCTCCTCATCGAACACCTGCGAGACCAGGCCCAGCTCCCTCATGGTGGTGATGTGGCCTCCCTCGCAGGTGGCGATCCCCGCCGACTCCTGGCCGCGGTGCTGGAGCGCGTAGAGCCCGAAGTAGGCCAACCGCGCGACATCGCGGCCGGGCGCGAATAGGCCGAATACCCCGCACTCGTCGCGCGGGCCGTCCCGATCGGGAAGGTGGAATGGCCGCTCGCTCAAGAGCCTCTAGGCGTCAAATCGCCGGGTCGAGGAAAGACGACAAAAGCAGGCCAACCGCCTGCATTCGCAGGGTAGCAGCGGGTCCAGCGAGACCCGCGGGTATCGAGCCGGAGCGGAAGGCGAGAGGCGGGCGCTGCGGGACCTCATTCGCCTGCGGGCGGCGGCCCCGAGTCGGTCGCGGCGGCGGGTCGGGAGCGTTCGCTGAATCGCCAGGCGTCGCTCCGCCACTAGGGCGACCTGGCCAGATCGGCGAGCGAGGTGCCCTCCACCAGGGAGGCGAGCGAGCGCCAGGCGCGCTCGGCGTCCCGGAGGGCGAGGCTGACCGTCGCCTCGGCCGCCTCGATCGCGATCCGATCGCCGCCGGTGTCGCCGAGGACCAGGACGTCGGCGCCGCGCCCGGCGAGCGAGGCGATCGCGGAGCCGGTGCCCGCGACCACGATCCCGCCGGGGCCCTCGCCGAACAGCGCCGTCTCGCCCGAGCAGCCCCGGGCCTCGATCAACGAGTCGAGGTCGAGACGGGCGCCGATGGCGCCGGCGATCGCCATCTCGGCGACGGCGCAGGCGAGGCCGCCGTCGCTTATGTCGTGGGCAACCGAGATCGTCCCCGCCCGGACCGCTTCGCGAACGACCGCCAACGCCGCAGCCACCCGGTCGATCGGCAGCGAGGGGAGGCCGGCGCCGAGCTCCCCCCGGAGCTTCGCCAGCTCGGAGCCGGCCAGCGAGGGCGAGAACGGGCCGACGAGGGCGATCGTCTGTCCCTCGCCCAGGGCGATCCCTCCTGCTCTCGCCGGATCGGGGAGCTCGCCGACCATGCCCACCACGGGGGTCGGGTAGATCGGCCCATGCTCGGTCTCGTTGTAGAGGGAGACGTTGCCGCCGACCACGGGGACACCGAGCTCGCGGCAGGCGTCGGCGAGGCCGGAGACCGCCCGGTCGAGCTGCCAGGCGACGGCCGCCTTCTCGGGGTTGCCGAAGTTGAGGCAGTTGGTGAGGCCGAGCGGCGCGCCGCCGACACAGGCGAGGTTGGCGGCGCACTCGAGCACCGCCTCGACGGCGCCCGCGTATGGGTCGCAGGCGACCCGGCGCCCGTTTCCGTCGATCGCCACCGCGATCGCGGACCGGCCCTCCGCCAGCTTCAGGACGGAGGCGTCGGCCGTCTCCGGGCGGCGCGCCGTGCGCGAGCCGACGATCGAGTCGTACTGCTCGAATGCCCACCGCTTCGAGGCGACGTCCGGCGCGGCGAGGAGGGCGGCGAGGATGGCCGATGGATCCGCCGGGTCGGCCGAGCGCCCAGCGACGAGGAGGACGCGCTCGGGGAGGGTCTCGGCGTTCTCGTAGATCCATCCTTCGGGCTCCGCGGGCTCGAGGTCGTAGAGGGGGCAGCCGTCGACCAGCGCCGACACGGGCACGTCGCCGACGACCTCGCCGCCGTCGAGGACCCGCAACCGATCGGTTTCGGTCACCTCGCCGACCGCCGCCGCCCCGGTCTGCCAGTGCTCGCAGGCCGCGATCACCTGGTCGAGCTTGGCCGGCTCCACCACCGCGAGCATCCGCTCCTGCGACTCGGACACCATGATCTCGAACGGCTCCATGTCGGCCTCCCGAAGCGGGACCAGGCGAACGTCCAGGTCGATCCCGACTCCGCCCCGAAAGGCCATCTCGCCGGCCGACGAGGTGAGCCCGGCCGCGCCGAGATCCTGGAGCGAGACGAGCAGGCCCCGCTCGAGCAGCTCGAGGCAGCACTCGAGCAGCTTCGACTCCTCGAACGGGTCCCCGATCTGGACGCTCGGCCGCTTCCCCGCGTCACCCGCCTCGAGCTCGGCCGAGGCGAGCACCGAGGCGCCGCCGATCCCGTCGCGCCCGGTCGAGGCGCCCATCAGGACGATCAGGTTGCCTCGGCCGGCTGCCGCCGACCGGACCATCGTCTCGGTCCGCGCCAGGCCCACGCACATCGCGTTCACCAGGCAGTTGTGCTCGTAGGGGGCCTCGAAATAGATCTCGCCGCCCACGGTCGGGACCCCGATCGAGTTGCCGTAGTGGCCGATCCCGGCCACCGCGCCCTCGAACAGGTATCGCGAGCGCTCGGAGTCGAGCTCGCCGAACCGAAGCGAATCGAGGATCGCGATCGGGCGCGCGCCGAGGGCGAACACGTCGCGGAGGATCCCGCCCACCCCCGTCGCCGCCCCCTGGAAGGGCTCGACCGCGCTCGGGTGGTTGTGGGACTCGACCTTGAAGGCGGCCGCGTACCCGCCGCCGACGTCGACCGCCCCGGCGTTCTCGCCCGGGCCCATCACCACTCGCTCTCCCTCGGTCGGGAGCCGCCGAAGCAGCTTCCGCGAGTGCTTGTAGGCGCAGTGCTCGGACCACAGCAGCGAGAACATCGCCAGCTCGACCCGGTTGGGCTCCCGGGCCAGGAGCTGGGTGATTCGCTCGTACTCGGCGTCGGTGAGCCCCAGCTCGCGATGCGGCGACTCGGCCGTGGTCACCGGGGGAGTATCGCGGCCGGGCCCAGCCGCCCGCCCCTCAAGCGACCGGCTCCCGGACCGCCGCCATCGATCGGAAGATCGCGAGGCCGTCGTCGGAGCCGATGAGCGGGTCGACCGCGTGCTCGGGATGCGGCAACAGCCCGAGCACGCTTCCGGCATCGTTCGTGATCCCGGCGATATTGCGGAGCGCGCCGTTCGGGTTGTGGCCGGGCGCGTAGCGGAGCGCGACCTGGCCGTTCCGCTCGAGCCGGTCGAGCTCCTCTTCGGGGGCGAAATACCGGCCGGTCGTGTGCTTGACCGGAATCGATAGGCGCTCTCCGGCCTCCACCTCGCGCATCCACGCCGACCCGCTCGGCTCGGCGACCAGCTCCACCTGGCGGCAGACGAACCGCAGGCCCTCGTTGGGCAGGAGCGCCCCCGGAAGCAGCCCGCATTCGCACAGCACCTGGAAGCCGTTACAGATCCCCAGCACGGGCCCACCGCCGGCGGCGAACTCCGCGACCGCCTCCATCACCGGTGAGAAGCGGGCGATCGCGCCCGCCCGCAGGTAGTCGCCGTAGGAGAAGCCGCCCGGAACGATCACGGCCTCGATCCCGGTGAGGTCGGTCTCCTCGTGCCAGAGCAGCCGGGCGTCGGCAACCCGCTCGCAGGCGGCGAGCGCATCGCGCTCGTCGCAGGAGCCGGGGAACCGGATCACCCCGAACATCAGGTGCCCGCCCCGTTGTCGTCGATCTCGATCTCGAAGTCCTCGATCAGGGGATTGGCGAGGAGCTTCTCGCAGAGCGAGGGGATCGCGTCCGGGTCGTCCGTCTCGAGCTCGACCAGTCGGCCGACCCTCACGTTGGAGACGCGGTTGAACCCGAGGGCGGGCAAGGCACGCTCGACCGCCTTTCCCTGGGGATCGAGGATGCCCTCCTTGGGCGTGATCAGAACGCGCGCCCTCACCGTCTCAGCCTAGCCGTCGAGCGAGACAACCCGGGTGCCCGAAAACGCTCGTCAGTCCAGGACCCGGCCGGTGATCCGCTCGTAGGCCTCGATGTATTTGGCCCGGGTGTTCTGGACCACCTCGTCGGGCAGCTCGGGGGCGGGAGGGCTGTGGTCCCACCCGATCTCGTCGAGGTAGTCCCGGACGTACTGCTTGTCGAAGGAGCGCTGGGAGCGCCCGGGCTCGTACTCGTCGGCGGGCCAGAACCGGGAGGAGTCCGGGGTGAGGACCTCGTCGCCGAGGACGATCTCGCAGCCGGGAGTGCTCCCGAGCTCGAACTTGGTGTCGGCGAGGATGATCCCGCGCTCGAGCGCGTGGGCGACGGCGCGCTCGTAGAGCTCGACCGAGATCCGGCGAAGCTCGTCGGCGAGCGCCCGGCTTCCGAGGATCTCGGCGGCGCGCTCGATCGAGATGTTCTCGTCGTGCTCTCCTCGCTCGGCCTTGGTGGCCGGGGTGAAGATCGGCCCCGGCAGACGGTCGGACTCCCTCAGACCTGCGGGTAGCTCGATCCCGCAGACCGAGCCCGACTCCCGGTACTCGCGCCACCCCGACCCCGACAGGTAGCCGCGGACCACGCATTCGACCGGGTACATCCGGAGCTTGCGGACACGCAGGGCCCGGCCCTCCACCTCGGGCGGCACGTCCTGGGAGAGATAGTGGTTGGGGACGATGTCGCCGGTCGCCTCGAACCAGAAAACCGACATCTGGGTGAGCACTCGCCCCTTGTCTGGGATCGGGTTCGGCATCACCACGTCGTAAGCCGAGATCCGATCCGAGGCGATCATCAGGAGGTCGTTCCCGAGCTCGTACATCTCCCGGACCTTGCCGGTTGCGTGAAGCTTGAGGTCCTCGATCGCCGTCGGCATCCCGGGCCGCGATGCTAACAACGGCCGCGGCCGGGCCGGTGCGCGAACCCGCAAGCTCCGCCCTGAACCCCGCGCGCCGCCCGCCCAGCCACCCGGCGCGGCGCCTTAACGGGTGACCGGATGCTCGCGCGCCCAGCGGACGATCCTGCCGGAGCCGGATACCACCGTGCCGTCGTCGAGCACCAGGATCGGGACCTCGTTCGTGCCGCTGAGCCGCTTGATCTCGGCCCGATCCTTGCTGCGGCTCGGTCGCGTCCACGGCGCCAGGCGGTAGCCCTTCACCGTCCGGAGCTCGTACTCGTATCCGGCCTTGTCGAGGGCGCCGGCCGCGCGGCCGCAGGGGTGCCCGACGCTCGCCAGCGCCTTCTTCTGACCGCAGGTGTAGAGGATCACCGCGCGAGCATCTCACACCGCGGGCGAAACCGCCGGTCCTCGCCTCAGCCGGTGAGCCGGTCGAGCCGAGCGATCAGCTCGGGAACGTGCGTGGTGTAGGCGCCGTAGTCGAAGATCGCGTCAAGGTCGCCCTGGGGGAGCTGGGGGGCCGCCGCGGCGATCAGCTCGCGGAAGTCGGTGCCCTCGTCCCAGGCTCGCTGGGCCGACTCCTGAACCACCCGGTAGGCCTCGTCGCGGCTCATCCCGGACGCGACCAGGGCGCTCAGGGCCCGCTGGCTGAACAGGGCGCCGTGGGTGAGCTCGAGGTTCTCGCGCATCCGATCGGTGCGGACGGTCATCCCCTCAACCAGTCGCACGGCCAGGTGCTGCATGTAGTCGAGGGCGATGGTGGCGTCGGGGAGGATCACCCGCTCGGCGCCCGAGTGGGAGATGTCGCGCTCGTGCCAGAGGGCGACGTTCTCGAGCGCCGCCTGGGCGTAGCCGCGCAGCACCCGCGCGAGCCCGCAGATCCGCTCGGCGAGGATCGGATTTCGCTTGTGGGGCATCGCCGAGGAGCCCTTTTGGTCGGCGGCGAACGGCTCCTCGACCTCGTGGACCTCGGTCCGCTGGAGGTTTCGGACCTCGGTGGCGAAGCGCTCGAGACCGGAGCCGGCGACCGCGATCCGCGCCACCAGGACCGCGTGGCGATCGCGGGGGACGACCTGGGTGGCGATGTCCTCGGCGCGGAGGCCGAGCGCGTTCATTACCTGAGCCTCGACGGCGGGCGCCAGCGACGCGTACGAGCCCACCGCGCCCGACAACTTCCCCACCGCCGCCTGGTCGAAGGCTTCCCGGAGGCGGGCCATATTGCGATCGGCCTCGAACGCGAAGCTCGCGAGCTTCAGCCCGAAGGTGGTGGGCTCGGCGTGGACCCCGTGGGTGCGCCCTACGCAGAGAGTGTCGGCGTGCTCACGGGCGCGCGCGATCAGCGCATCGCGGAAGCTCCTGGCACCCGCGAGCAGCAACATCCCCGCCTCGGAAAGCTGGAGCGCGAGGGCGGTGTCGAGCACATCCGAGGAGGTGAGCCCGTAGTGGAGCCAGCGACCCGGCTCGCCGATCGACTGGGCGACGACGTCGACGAAGGCGGCAACGTCGTGGCCGGTGGTCCGCTCGCGCTCCTCGACCGCCTCGACGGTGAAGGCGGCGCGCTCCCGGCAGGCGGTGGCGGCCTCGGCCGGGACCAACCCCTCGGCCGCGAGCGCCTCGGTGGCCGCCAACTCGACCTGGAGCCACGCCTCCATCCGCCGTCGCGGCGTCCACACGGCGCCGATCTCCGGTCTGGTGTACCTCGCGATCACCCGGCATCCCTCAGCCTGCGTGGTGACCCGGGATCGCCGCAGGCGAACCCGAGCGCCAGGATTGATGTCTCGAGGTCACGCGTTGATTATCCGGACGGCGAGCAGCCCCGCGTTCCTGGCGCCGTCCACGGCGACGCAGGCGACCGGCACCCCCGGCGGCATCTGGACCGCCGACAGGAGGGCGTCGAGCCCGCCCAGGTTCTTGCCCGCGATCGGCACCCCGATCACGGGGAGGTCGGTCTGGGAGGCAGCGAAACCCGGCAGGGCGGCGGACATCCCGGCCCCGGCGATGATCACCTTCAGCCCCCGCATGCGGGCGTTCGCGCAGTACTCGCGGGTGGCCTCGGGGTCGCGGTGGGAGCTCAGGACCCGGACCTCGAACCGGATTCCGTGCTGGTTGAGCGCCTCGCCCGCGGGTTGCATCCTGGACTTGTCGTTCTTCGAGCCCATGATGATCCCCACCAGGGGCGCGTCGACCTCGATCTCCTCGAAGGCCTCTTCGACCGCGGGCATCTCGGTGAGGGCCGCCTCGCGGTGGATGGCGCCCTCGGGTTCGATCGTCTCCATCGCTTCCTCTCGTTCAGCGGCTTGCCGCGACCCGGCCCACGGCGCGGGCGGCGATATCGGTTCTCATCTGGGCGCCGTCGAACCGGATCCGGCCGGCGGCATCGTACGCCCGATCACGGGCGTCAGCCGGGGTCGGCCCCAGCCCTGTGACGTTGAGGACGCGGCCGCCGGCGGTGACGACCTCGTCGTTCCGGAGGGCGGTCCCGGCGTGGGTGATCTCGACTCCGTCGACGCCCGCCGCCTCCTCCAGCCCCGAGATCGGGTCCCCCTTCGACGAGTTGGCCGGGTAGCCGGCGGAGGCGATCACCACCGTCACCGCCCAGTCGTCCGCGAACTCCGCCTCGGCGCCGGCCAGGCCGCCGGGCTCTCGGGATGCGAGCAGGAGGTCGAGCAGATCCGAGCGCAGCCGCGGAAGGACCGCCTGGGTCTCGGGATCGCCGAAGCGGCAGTTGAACTCGAGCACCTTCGGGCCCGCCGCGGTGATCATCAGCCCGGCGTAGAGGACACCGCGGTAAGGGGTTCCCCGCCGGGCCATCGCGGTGACGATCGGGCGGTGCACCGAGCCGGCGATCCGCTCCACCTCCTCGCGGTCGAAGCCCGGCACCGGCGAGTAGCTTCCCATCCCGCCCGTGTTCGGGCCGACGTCGCCGTCGCCGATCCGCTTGTAGTCCTGGGCCGGGGCGAGGGGGAGGACGTTCTCGCCGTCGCACAGCGCCAGCAGCGAGAGCTCCTCTCCGCGCAGGAACTCCTCCAGGACCACCTGCGTGTCCCCGAAGCGGCGCTCGACGAAGAAGGCGGCGGCCGCCTCGCGGGCCTCCGCCTCAGTCTCGCAGATGATCACCCCCTTGCCCGCCGCGAGGCCGTCTGCCTTCAGCACGGCCGGGTAGGAGGCGCAAGCGATGTGCTCGAGGGCCTCCTGGTGAGAGCGCAGCACCGTGTGGGAGGCGGTGGGGACGCCGGCCTCGGCCATCAGCTCCTTGGCGTGGAGCTTCGACCCCTCGATCCGGGCGGCCTCGGCGCCGGGGCCGAACGCCGCCACGCCTGCGTCGGCGAGGGCGTCGACGACGCCGGCCACCAATGGGGCCTCTGGCCCGACCACCACCAGCTCGACTCGTTGGTCGCGGGCGGAGGCGACGATCCCGTCGACGTCCTCGGCGCCGACTTCGAGGACGGTGGCGTCGGCCGCGATCCCGGCGTTGCCGGGCGCGCAGAGCAGTTGCGGTCTCCGCTCGGAGCGGGCAAGCGCCCTGACAATCGCGTGCTCGCGACCGCCGCCGCCGACCACCAGGACCTTCATCGGCTCGCTCGCGGCCGCCCCCTCAGAGCACTGACGCCAGCTCGTCGACCTCGATCGCGGCCAGGGTCTGGCTCGTCATCGTTCCGCGCGAGCCGAGCTCCACCGATACCTTGGCCATCGTCTTCGCATCCGGGGCATCGACGACGGTTATGAAGTCGTACTGACCGAGCACCGCCCACTGGTCGACGACCTTGACCCCGAGCTGCTCCACCTCCTTGTTCACCTCCTGGACGCGGCCGGGGTTGTTCTTCAGGGTCTGGACGCCCTCCGCGGACAGGTTGGTGAGCATGATGAACGTCGGCATGAGTGCTCCTCTCCTCGATGTTGCTTGTGGCCAGCCCCCTTTCTTTCACGTTGAGCGCCGCCGTGCAATCCCAAGCGGCGATTTGCACGCTGAGCGTCCGTGCGAGGGGAGATGATCGGGGCGTGAAGGAGCACCCGATCTTCGCCCGCCTGTACGACCGGATCACCGCGCCGCAAGAGCGGAGGGTTCTCGGCCCGCTGCGCGAGCAGCTCCTCGCGGAGGCGTCGGGGCGAACCCTCGAGTTGGGAGCCGGAACCGGCCACAATCTCCCCTTCTACCCGGAACGGGTGAGCGCCCTGGTGCTGATCGAGCCCGAGCCCAACATGGCGAGGCGGCTTCGCGCCAGGCTCGCGGAGCACCCGCCGAAGCCTGAGCCGGTCAGCGTCGTCGAGGCGCCCTCCGAGGAGCTCCCCTTCGAGGACCAGAGCTTCGATACGGTCGTCGCCACCCTCGTCCTCTGCACCGTCGACGACCCGCGCCGGGCCCTCGCCGAGGCTCGTCGGGTGCTGGTCGAGGGGGGCGCGCTGCTGTTCCTCGAGCACGTCCGCAGCTCCCGCCCGTGGCTGGCTCGCTGGCAGGATCGACTGGAGCGGCCCTGGGGATTGATCGCGGGAGGCTGCCATCCGAACCGGCCCACCGGCGACACCCTGGCCGAGTCGGGCTTCTGGATCGAGCGGATGGAGCGCGACCACCTCCCGAACCCGGTGCCGATCGTGCGGCCTACGATCAGGGGCCTCGCCAGGCGTCCGACCGCGGCGCCGCGGGAGTAGCCGCCGGAGCTATCTAGCCGTCGAAGCCGACGTGGACGTGGTCGCAGTGGTCGGGCTGGGCCCAGGCCGGGCCGGTGGGGCCATCGGGATCGAAGCAGTAGATCAGCTCGGTCGGCCTCACTCCGGGCGGGAGGGCGGCGAGGGCGCGGGCGATGCGGCCGCACGGGCCGTCTGGGGAGGTGACCGTGCAGGAGACGCCGTCGACCGCGGCGATGTCCATCGCCCGGCCGTAGTAGTGGTTGGACACCGAGCCGCTGCTGGTGTACATCGAATGGTCCGACCGCAGCGCCGAGATCCGGAAGGTGTGCTCGCGCGAGATCAGCCCCATCAGATTGATGATCCGGGGATCGATCGCCCCGCGCTGGACATCCAACACCTCGAGGGCGTTGGAGAACTGGACGTTGTCCCAGTTGACACCCTGGCCGATCGGGCCCGGGAGCGAGATCGAATAGCTCACCGTGTGCACCTGGCACTCGCCGGCGGCCCTGTCGGCCTCGTCGAGGACCTCCTGGACATACCACTCGGCGTGGTTGTGGAGGAAGATCCCGGCGCGGAGGCTCCCGCTCGCCCAGATGATCCGCGCGAGGGTGGCGGCCGAGTCCGCCGGGCTCTGGCGGACGATTCGGCCGTCGCCGTCCCCGTCGACGGCGTAGCGGAGCCAGTTCTCCTGGGAGATTCCGAGCGGGCCCCGCTTCGCGAGCTCGACCTTGCTCATTCCGCGCCCGAAGTTCGACTCCAGCCGAGCAACCGCCGCCAGCGCCCAGACGCCGCTGTCGCCGAGGTCGTAGCGGGTGGCGGCGGCCTCGAAGGCCTGCATGTAGGGGTCGGGGATCTCGTTGCGGAGCGGCTTTGCGGGGACGCAGGTGAGCTGCTGGCGCTCCGGAAGGAGGCTGACCCCGCCGATCGAACCGCTCCCGAGGCCGTTGTAGCAGGCCGCCAACGACAGCACCTCGGCGACGTACCACTCGGCGTTGTTGTACGCGTAGATCGCCCCCTCGGGGTCCTCCGGCATCCCGGCGGCGCGGAGGTAGCGGGCGGCGGCGAAGATCGCGTCCTCCGCGTCCCATGGATTCGCCTTGCCGTCGCCATCGGCATCGACCCCGTAGACCGCCCAGGTCGAGGGCAGGAACTGCATCCAGCCGATCGCCCCTGCCGACGACGGCCCCATGTTGGTCCCGAAGCCGCTCTCGATCTCGTTGATCGCGGCGAGGATCGAGGGACCGGCCGGGCCGAGGCCGTAGCGATCCGAGGCCTGTTGATAGATCGGCAGCAGCGTCGGGGGGACGCTGGCGGTGCACGAGGCAGAGCTCAGGGCGGGCGGGGAGGCGGGGGGCAGGTTCGCTCCCGTCCCCTGGCCGCCCGGCTCCGACTGCGGCGGTCCGGCCGGGGCCTTCGTCCCACCGGACCCTACCTTGCCCTTGTTGCCCGCACCCGCCCCCGACTTGCCCTGGGGCTTCGGCGCCTGCCCCTGGGGCTTCGGCGCCTGTTTCGGGGGCTGCGCCGATCCGATCCCGCCCACCACCGGCGCGGTCGTCTGACCCGCGGGCGGCTGGGGGGTGCCGCCGATCTCAGTCGTGGACTGCAGCGGAGGGGTGTCCTGGGCGACCGCTCCCTGAGCGGCGATCGCGGCCCCGACCACCGCCGCGGCGATCGCGTGTCGCACCCTGCCCATCAGCCCAGCACCTCGGACACCCGCCAGCCGTCGCGCTGGCGCCGCAGGGTCAGCCTGAGCTCGCTCACCGCCTGGAGGCGAACCAGCGACACGCTCGCCTGGACCTGGTTGCCGTGCCGCTCACCGATCACCACGTTCAGGACTCGCGCCCGGGGGACCCTGGTGTTGGCCGGCAGCCGGGGCGGGTTCTTCCTCAGCGATCGCGCCAGGGCCGCCGTTGCCGTCTTCCGGATCGCCGGGTCGGCCTCGGGCGCGCGGCCGACCTCGTAGAGGACGAAGGCTTGGGCGAAGCGCCACGCCACCCGGCCGGTCGGCGCAGTGGGCTCGCTCGCCGGGGGAACCGGCCTGGAGCGGGGCTGCTCGACGCGAAAGTGGACCGGAGCGCCCTGGAGCGTGATCGCATAGCCGGTGCTGGCCTCCTCCGCGGGGCTCGCCAACAGCACCGGCGCAGCTGCCGGTTGGGGGACGGGGGTGGCGGCGGTGGGCGGTCCCTCGTTGGAGGTGAGGTTCGCCCACGACCCCGCCGAAACGACGGCGGCCGTCGCAGCCGCAGCTCCGATCCCGACCCGGGCCGCCTTGCTCCGCTCGCGGAAGGCGTCTTCGAGAGGCCAGGCGACCCTGCCCTGGATCGCCCAGCGGGCGCGATCGAGACGGTAGGCGAACCGCGAACCGGCCGCGCGTTCGCCGAGGCCGCGAAGGGCGTCGGCCCCGCGCCACAGCACCCCCTCCTCCACCGCCATGGCCGCCTCGCACGCGTGCCAGCCGACGTCCTCGAAGGCGCCTCGCAGCTTGAGAACATGGGTGTTCGTCGGATGCATAGCCTCGGCCGGTGCGGAAAGATCCGCACGCTTCCCATCGGGCGTAAGCGCCGCTCTCCGCATCCCTGAAATTGGGTAGCGACGCACGAGCCCTCGCCGTCCTCGAACGGAGGGCGCCAGATCCCCAGGGCCGGACCGTGGACGATCGGATCAATCGTGCCGGCGGCGTCGGTGCGGGCGCGAGCGTCGCCGCGCGCCGGGCGGAAACTAGGCCGCAGCCTTCGCGGGCTCCGCCTTCTTCACCGGCGGCTTCGCCTTGGCGAAGGCCAGCTCCCCCTTCTCGGCGTCGACCCTGACCGTGTCTCCCTCGCTGAACTCGCCCTCGAGGATCCTCAGCGCCAGCACGTCGACCAGGTTCTTTTGGATCACCCGCTTCAGCGGTCGGGCGCCGTAGGTCGGGTCGTAGCCGAGGTTGGCGAGCAGCTCGCGTGCCTTGTCGGTGAGCTCGATCTCGATCCCTCGCTCGCGGACCCGGCGGGTCAGCTGCTCCACCTGGAGCCCGACGATCCGGGAGATGTCCTCCTTGCTGAGCCGGTGGAAGATCACGGTGTCGTCGATCCGGTTGAGAAACTCGGGCTTGAACGTCGCGGCCACGGCTTCCTCTACCTTCGCCCGGATTCTCTCCGGGTCGGTCTCCTCGACGATGAACTGGGAGCCGACGTTCGAGGTCATGATCAGGACGGCGTTGGTGAAGTCGACCGTCCGGCCCTGGCCATCGGTGAGGCGGCCGTCGTCCATCAGCTGGAGGAGGACGTTGAAGACGTCGGGATGGGCCTTCTCGATCTCGTCGAGGAGGATGACCGCGTAGGGGCGACGGCGGACGGCCTCGGTGAGCTGACCCCCCTCCTCGTAGCCGACGTAGCCGGGTGGGGCGCCGATCAGGCGCGCAACCGAGTGCTTCTCCATGTACTCGGACATGTCGATCCGGACCATCGCCCGCTCGGAGTCGAACATGAACTCGGCGAGGGCGCGGGCGAGCTCGGTCTTGCCGACGCCCGTCGGCCCGAGGAAGAGAAAGGAGCCGATCGGACGGTTCGGGTCCGACAGGCCCGCGCGCGAGCGGCGGAGGGCGCCGGACACGGCCTCGATTGCCTCGTCCTGGCCGACCACCCGCTCGTGCAGGCGCTCCTCCATGTGGATCAGCTTCTCGACCTCCCCCTCCATCAGACGGGAGACGGGGATTCCGGTCCACTTGGCGACCACCTCGGCGACGTCCTCCTCGGTCACCTCCTCGGTCAGCATCGAGCCGCCGTCGCGATGGAGCTCGGCGAGCTTCGCCTCACCTTCCTGGACCTTCCGCTCGAGCTCGGGGATGCGCCCGTAGCGGAGCTCTGCGGCGCGCTCGAGGTCGGTCTCCCGCTCGGCCCGGTCGGTCTCCCGCTGAATCTCCTCGAGCTCCACCCTGGCGGACTTGATCTCCTCGATCGCGGCCTTTTCGTTCTGCCACCGCGCCCTCATCTCCGAGGCGGACTCGTTGAGCTCGGCGAGCTCGGCCTCGATCGCCTTTCGGCGCTCGTTGGAAGCCTCGTCCTTCTCCTTCTTCAGCGCCTCGCGCTCGATCTCGAGCTGCTTGATCCGACGCTCGACCTCGTCGATCTCGGTCGGCATCGAGTCGATCTCGATCTTCAGCCGCGAGGCGGCCTCGTCGATCAGGTCGATCGCCTTGTCGGGCAGGTAGCGGTCGGTGATGTAGCGGTCCGAGAGGGTGGCGGCAGCGACGATCGCGGCGTCGGTGATGCGGACGCCGTGGTGGACCTCGTAGCGCTCCTTCAGCCCGCGGAGGATCGCGATCGTGTCGCCTGCATCGGGCTCGCCGACGTAGATCGGCTGAAAGCGGCGCTCCAGCGCGGCGTCCTTCTCGATGTGCTTGCGATACTCGTCCAGGGTGGTGGCGCCGACCGCGCGCAGCTCGCCGCGGGCGAGCGTCGGCTTGAGCAGGTTCGAAGCATCGACCGCGCCCTCGGCGGCGCCCGCGCCGACGATCGTGTGGAGCTCGTCCATGAACAGGACGATCTGGCCCTCGGCGGCCTGGATCTCCTTCAGCACCGCCTTCAGGCGCTCCTCGAACTCGCCGCGGTACTTGGAGCCGGCGAGCAGGGCGCCGATGTCGAGAGCGATCACGCGCCGGTCGCGGAGGCTCTCGGGGACGTCCCCGGAGACGATCCGCTGCGCGAGACCCTCGACGATCGCGGTCTTGCCGACGCCGGGGTCACCGATCAGGACGGGATTGTTCTTCGTCCGGCGGGAGAGGACCTGGATCACCCGACGGATCTCCTCGTCGCGGCCGATCACCGGATCGAGCTTGCCGCTCTCGGCCTCGCCGGTCAGGTCACGCCCGTACTTCTCCAGGGCGCCGTAGCTGTCCTCGGGAGTGGGGGAGGTGACCCGGTGGGGGCCGCGCACCTCCGAGATCGCGGAGAGCAACCGCTTTCGGTCTGGAAGGAGCGGCGAGACGCCCGACTTGCCCTGGGCCAGCGCCAACAGCAGGTGCTCGGTTGAGATGTACTCGTCGGAGAGCCCCGTCGCCTCCTTCTCCGCCTGCTGCAGGACCCAGGCCAGCTCGCTCGAGGGGCGGATGTCGGGAACGGTGTTCCCACTCAGCCGGGGAAGCTTCTCGATCGCCTCGGTTGCTGCCGCGCGGATAGAGGCGGGATCCTCGCCGAGGCGCTGGATCACGGGGACGACGACACCGTCCTCCTGCTCGAGCAGGGCGAGAAGGAGGTGGGCCGGGCCTACCTCGGGAGTGGAGTGCTCGGACGCGAGCCGTTGGGCCGCCGCCACCGCCTCCTGCGATTTGATCGTGAAGCGGTCTTGCTGCATCGGGAACAGGGTAGCCCATCATTGCCTCTTTGTAAAGAAATCTAAGTCGGATCGACTAAGGGCGGCGAGGCCGTCCCGCCGGGCTTCAGGTTTCGCGCCGGTCAGGTCGGCGGACTGCTCGCGAGCGGCCACGGCTCCCCGCGATCCTCCCGCCAGCGCTCTGGCGTCCGCCGGGCGCGTAACCCCAGAGCCGGATCCGCCGCTTGCCAGGTTGAGTGCTTCGACCTCGGAGTCGGGAGGCGAGCGAGGCGGGCACCCGGAAAGGCAATCCAGGCGGAGGAACGATCAGCGATGAGACGATTGACCAAGATCGTGGTGCCCGCCCTGGCCTTGGTGCTTGGGGTGGGAATCGCGATCGCGGTGGCGGCGACGCCGAGCGGGGACGAGGGCACCACCTCGACGGCCGCCGACACCACCACGACCACAAGCGGGACGGCGGACGCCGTTCGCGCCGTGATCGATGCGACCGCGCCGGGCGACCGCGGGTGCGAGTTCGGTCAGGCGGTGGCGGCGGCGGCGACCGGCCAGGACCCGAACGGGGACAAGGACCCGTGCGCTCACCAGGGCGGTCAGGGCGCGCGGGACGAGCAGGGCGACCAGGGGGGTTCCGAGGAGACCGGCAACGGCGCCGGCCCCGATAACTTCGGTCAGCAGGTCTCGGCCGACGCGCGCGCCAACGCGAGCACCGACCGGCGCGCCTTCGGCGAGCGGACCTCGGCGGCAGCCCAGCAGCTCGGCGACGAGCACGCCCAGGGCGGCCCGGAGACGGGCCAGAGCCACTCGGGGGGCGCCGGGCAGCCGGCCGGAGCAGGCGGCGGACCCGGCAGCTAGCCGAAGTCCGACGCGCAGGGACGATCACTGCCGCGGCGGCGTCCACCGGACGCCGCCGCGGCGTCTTGCGGGCCCTTCGAACGGGGCCTGCGGGTGGGCACCCCGCCGTGTCAAGATGACGCCTGGGCCGGGCCCGCCCGCCGTTGACGCGCATGATCGGCGCCGGTGGGGCTGGCGAGGCCGGCAGCGATGGCGACGACGAACATCGAGATCTACAAGCGGATCCTGGCGGCCTTCAACGCCGATGGAATCGACGGCGTGCTCGAGTACTTCTCCGAGGATGTGGAGATCTACGACCCGGATCTCCCGCCCGAGGTTCCCCGGCGCGGCCACGAGGGGATCCGCCAGGTCTCCGAGCAGCTGATGAGCGGGTTTCGCGAGGTCCAGGTCCGCAATTTCGAGCTCCTGCCCGCGGGAGACCGGGTGATCGCGGTGCTCCACACCTTTGCAAGCGGTGAGGGCGGCGAGATCGAGATCGAGGTGCGCGACGGGCATATCATCACCTTCCGCGAGGGCAAGGTCGTCCACTGGCGCCTTTATGTCGATGCGGACGAGGCACTCGCCGACGCCGGGATCGACCGTTCCGGGGGCGCCGGGGATCCCGGCGAACCCGCGCCGTAGTCTCCTCGGACATGAGTGGGCGAGCCCTGATCGCAGCGGTGATCGGGCTCGCGGCCGCATCCTCGCTGGCGGTTGCGGCGCCGCCGTCGGGCGCGGGCGGTCCACCGCGCGCCAAGGCGAGTCGGGGGACGGTCTGGCCGAATCCTCCCTATCCCGCCCCCCGCCAGGTCCGGGCCGCCATGCGGTTCGCCGCCGAGCGCTCGGGCGCGGTGGCGTTTGCCGTGATCGACGACGGCGGCCGCCTGCGCGGGATGAACGCTGGCGTCCCCTTCAGCTCCGCCAGCGCCTCGAAGGCGCTCCTGCTGGCCGCCGAGCTTCGGCGCCTCCGCACCGGGGGGCTCCCGCTCGACGACGACACTCGTGCGCTCCTCGCCGCGATGATCACCTACTCCGACAACCGCGCCGCCGACGCGATCTACGCCCGGGTCGGCGACGCCGGCCTCGCCGACGTCGCCGAGGGCGCCGGGATGCGGAGCTTCTCGCCGGTTCCCGGCTTCTGGGGCGGTGACCGGATCACCGCCGCCGACATGGCCCGGTTCTACCTCCACCTCGAACGCAACCTGGTCGGGCCGCACGCCCCGTTCGGACTGAGCCTGCTGGCGAGCGTCGAGCCCGAGCAACGCTGGGGCATCCCCGCCGCCGCCGGGCCGGGATGGAGGGTGTGGTTCAAGGGCGGGTGGCGCCCGCCGGGTCAGAAGGGAACGACCGGTGCCGTTACCCACCAGGCTGGGCTCCTCCGTCATCGGACCGGCAAGCGGCTCGGGCTCGCCGTCCTCACCGATGAGTCGCCCGATGCCTATCACGGCTTCGAGACGATCGAGGGGATTACCCGGCGGCTGCTCGCGGCACCACCCCGGCGCTGGCGCTGGCGCCCGGGCTAACCGATCACCTAGCTCTCGGTGGTGCCCGACCGGCGGCGCTTGATCGGGATCCGGGTGCCGGCAGAGGGCTGCCCGAGGTCGGGCTCGTACTTTCCGTACGGGACGAGCTCGCCGCCCAGTGAGCTGCGGAGCTGATCGAGCTGCTCGAGGAGCCGCTTCTCGACTTGGTCGGCCCGCTTTCGCATCAGGGCCATGTCCTCGCGCATCCTCTGCACCGCCGTCTCCATCTCGAGCACGGCCTCGACCCCCGCCAGGTTGAGGCCCTCGCTGGT
>JBKPIY010000005.1:0-106234 GCA_046730475.1 Actinomycetota bacterium | reverse complement strand
CGAACACGAGCATGGTCTTGTCGATCACGCCCGACTCCTTCATCTCCAGCCACAGGTCGTTGCCCTCGCGAGAGCGCTCGCCCACTCCGCAGAAGGCCGACAGGCCCTCGTGCTCCTCGGCGATGCTTCGGATCAGCTCCTGGATCAGGACCGTCTTGCCGACCCCGGCGCCGCCGAACAGCCCGACCTTGCCCCCCTTGGGGTAGGGAGCGAGGAGATCGACGACCTTGATCCCGGTCTCGAGGATCTCCTGGGTCGGGGTCAAATCCTCGACCTCGGGGGCGGGGCGGTGGATCGGCCAGCGTTCGGTTCCCTCCACCGGTTCGCCCTCGTCGATCGTCTCGCCGAGGAGGTTGAAGATCCGGCCCAGGGTCTTCTCGCCTACCGGGACGGTGATCGGGCCGCCGGTGTCGATCACCCGGTCGCCGCGACGAAGGCCGTCGGTCGCGTCCATCGCAACCGCGCGGACACGGTCGTCGCCGAGGTGCTGCTGGACCTCGCAGACGAGGTTGAGGGGCACGCGGCCGTCTCCCTCGGGAATCTCGATCTTGAGCGCCGAGTAGATCTCCGGCAGCTCGTCGGTGAAGAGGATGTCGACGACGACCCCGGTGACCTGCTCGACGGTTCCAGTGTTTGCGTTGCTCTCAGCCATTTATCTCCTTCTCAGGAGAGGCCCTCCGCCCCTCCCACGACTTCCAAGATTTCCTGAGTGATCTCCGCCTGGCGGACGCGGTTCATCTCCAGGGTGAGGTCGCCGATCATCTCCTGCGCGTTCTCGGCCGCGTTCCGCATTGCCGTCATCCGCGCGCCGTGCTCGGAGGCGGTCGACTCGAGCAGGGCCCGGAACACCGACAGGTTGGCGTACTCGGGGATGAGGATGGCAAGGAGCTCCTCGGGCTCGGGCTCGTACACCCACAGCGCCTTGCGGTGGGCCTCGGCCAGGGCCGCGTCCACTTCGGGCTCCTCGGGGGTCAACTCCTCCACACCCTCGCCGAAGACCTCGGCATGCTGCACCGGCAGGAGCGTCTGGCGCCGTACGTACTGGGTGAGCGGCGAGACGTAGCGGTTGAAGATCAGGTCGACCCGATGGAGCTCGCCGTCCACGTACGCCGCCGTCAACTCCTCCGCGATCTGGCGGGCATCGCTGAACGCGGGGCGGTCGGTGAAACCGACGAAGTCCCCGCGAAGGTGCTCACCTCGGAACCGCATGGTGGAAGCGCCGCGCCGGCCGACCACCGAGAAGACGACCTCCTTGCCCTCCTCGTGGAGCTGACGCTTCAGCCGGAGCCCCTCGCGGATGATCTGGGAGTTGAACGAGCCCGCCAGGCCGCGGTCGCCCGTGATCAGGAGGATCCCCACCCTCCTCGCCTGGTCGTGCTCCTGGAGAACCGGCAAGCGGCGGGCCTCCGAGCCGGCCGCTTCGGCGACCTGGCGGGTCATCTTCCGGAACTCGCGCGCGTACGGACGCAGGGCATCGATCCGCTGCTCGGCCCGGCGCAGCCGCGCGGCCGCGACCATCTCCATTGCCCGGGTGATCTTGTGCACGTTCTTCACCGAGGCGATCCGGTTCTTGACTTCCTTGCGGGTGGCCATCGGATCTCACTAGGCGGGCGCGCCCGCCTCCTCCTGCTCGGCCTCGGTCTCCGCCCCGGCCTGATCCGCGCCGACGCCGACCGCCTCACGCCGCGCCTCGCGGATCCGGTCGGACTCGCCCTCCTCCAGGGGGGTGCCCTCCTGGTCGAAGTCGGGGCCAAAGTCGTCGACCATCTCCGTGATCGCGTCGCCGAGATACCCCTCGTCCTCGTCGGACAGCTCGCCCGTCCGATTGATCCGGTCCAACAGGTCGTCGTTCTCGGCCCGGAGCCGCTCCAACAGGTCCTCGAGGAAGTCGGCCACTCGCTCGGTCTTGATCCGGTCGAGGTACCCGCCGGTGCCGGCGTAGATCGAGGCGACCTGGTCGGCGACCGGCATCGGCTGGCGCTCGCCCTGGTTCAGCGCCTCCACCATCCGCTCACCCCGCGCCAGGGTCCGCTGGGTCTCCGGGTCGAGCTCGGAGCCGAACTGGGCGAACGCCTCGAGCTCGCGGTACTGGGAGAGATCGAGGCGCAGCTTGCTCGCCACCTTCTTCATCGCCTTGGTCTGGGCGTTTCCGCCGACCCTGGAGACCGAGGTGCCGACGTTGATCGCCGGCCGCACGCCCGAGTAGAAGAGGTCCGACTCGAGGAAGATCTGCCCGTCGGTGATCGAGATCACGTTGGTCGGGATGTACGCCGAGATGTCGCCGGCCTGGGTCTCGATCACGGGCAGCGCCGTCAGCGAGCCCGCGCCGTGCTCGTCGCTGAGCTTGACGGCGCGCTCGAGCAGCCTCGAATGCAGGTAGAACACATCCCCGGGATAGGCCTCGCGGCCGGGCGGCCGCCGTAGGAGCAGCGACATCTGCCGGTAGGCGGCGGCGTGCTTGGTGAGGTCGTCGTAGATGCAGAGCGCGTGGCGGCCGTCGTAGAGGAAATGCTCCCCCATCGCGCAGCCCGCGTAGGGCGCCATGTACTTGATCGGCGCCGCCTCGTCGGCGGGAGCGGCGACGATGATCGTGTTTTCCATCGCCCCGTTCTCCTCCAGGGTCTCCATCACCTGGACGACGTTGGACATCCGCTGGCCGATCGCGACGTAGATGCAGATCAGATCGGAGTCCCCGTTGTTGATGATCGTGTCGATCGCGATCGCCGTCTTCCCCGTCTGGCGATCACCGATGATCAGCTCGCGCTGGCCGCGGCCGATCGGGATCATCGAGTCGATCGACTTGAGCCCGGTCTGCATCGGCTCCTTCACCGGCTGGCGGTGGACGACCCCCGGCGCCTTGAACTCGGCGGGACGGGTCGCAGTGGTATTGATGTCGCCCTTGTCGTCGAGGGGGCGGCCGAGCGGGTCGACGAGGCGGCCGAGGAGCTCTTCGCCGACCGGGATCTCGAGCAGGCGCTTGGTCCGCTTCACCGTGTCCCCCTCGGAGACCTTGTCCCACTCGCCGAACAGGACGGCGCCGACATTGTCCTCCTCGAGGTTCAGCGCCAGGCCGACCACGTCGCGCGGCAACTCGAGCATCTCGAGCGCCATGCAGTTGTCGAGGCCGTGGACGCGGGCGATCCCGTCACCGATCTCGAGGACGGTCCCGACCTCGGAGAGGTCGGCGGCGTCGGACTCCATCCCCTCGATCCGCTCGCGGAGGATCTTGGCGATCTCGTCGGGCTTGATTTCCATGACTTCTGAGGCTCCCTTTCCTACGCCGCGGTGGCGACGTTCTTTCGCAGTTTCTCCAGGCGGTTTCGAACGCTCGCGTCTAGCACCATGTTGCCGACCTGGAGCACGAGGCCACCGAGGATGTCCTCGTCGACGCGGCTCTGAAGATCGACGGTGTGGCCAGTCTGGCGCTCGATCTCCTCGCCGATCCGCCGCACCACCTGCTCGTCGAGCTCGATGGCGCTGGTCACGGTCACCTCGAGTCGCCGGTTCTCCTCCGCCCACAGCGCCTCGAACCGGCGCCGGATCCGGAAGATCACCGGCATTCGGTGCTTCTCGACGAGCAGCTCGAGGAAGTTGAGCATCTCCGGCTCGGCGCCGGCGACCGCGCGCCGGATCGCGTCCTTCTTCTCGGTCGAGGAGAAGTACGGGCTGAAGAAGAAGACCGACATCTCGCGGCTGTCGGCGAGCGCGTCGGCGAACTGGCCGAGCTGCTCGTGGATCTGCTCGAGCTTGCCGGTGTCCTTGGCGGCGCCGAACAGCGCGTCCGCGTACACCCTCGCTATCTCCTCGATTGCCATCCCTATTCCTCCTTCCCGGCCAGCGACCCCGATCTCCTCGGCTTCGCTTCCGGGGATCCAGGGTTACGACGCGATTGGCTTCGCAGCCCCGTCACGGCCTCGCCGTCCCTCCGTTTCCACCGAGGGCGGAGAAGTCGACCTCGCCCAAGGCCTCCTCGATCAGCCGCTTGTGGTCGTCGGCGGTGAGGCTCTTGCGGGTCACCCTTTCGGTTGCGAGCACGGTGAGGTCGGCGACCTCCTTGCGGATCCGCTCCAGCGAGCGCCTGGTCTCGGCCTCGATGTCGCGCCGCGCCGCAACGAGCAGCTCCTCGCGCTTCTCGCGGCCCTCCTCGGTCGCGTGGGCCAGGGTCGAGTCGGCGGCCTTCCGGGCGCGCTCGACGATCTCCTCGGCCTGCTCGCGGGCCTCCTTCAACCGCGCCCGGTACTCGGCGAGGATCTGATCGGCCTCCTCGCGAGTCTTCTCGGCGGACTCGATCGACGCGCGAATCGCATTGGCGCGCCTGTCGAGCGCCTCCTGGATCCGGGGGAAGGCAACCTTGCTCAGCACGTACATCGTGAACAGGAAGACGACCAGCGTCCAGATCATCAGGCCGAGGCCCGGTGAGACCAGGAAGCTGCCGCCGCTTGCGACCGGCGGGGCGAGGGCCGCTATGTGGGCGAGCGCCTCCACCGGCCTAGAGGAAAAACGCGATCAGGCCGAAGATGAAGCCGATGCCGATCCCGGCTCCGATCGAGCCGAGGCCGGCACCGACGCCGAGCGCGATCGCCTTGCCGGCGTCCGTGATCCCCGTGTCGGTGACCTGGGCGATCGGGGTCAACAGGTCCATTTGTGCAGCTCCCTTCCTTGCTTAGTGACTCTCGGCGACGGCGCCGCCGATGTAGATGGCTGTAAGGGTGGAGAAGATGAACGCCTGAAGCGTCGCGATCAGCCCCACCTCGAGGACGAAGAACACGAACGCGAGCGGGAATGTGAGCGCTCCCAGTGCCGCGATCCCGAGCAGCACCGCCAGCCCGCCTCCCATGAACAGGAGCAGCAGGTGACCGGCGAGGATGTTGGCAAACAGTCGCACCGAGAGCGATACCAGCCGCATGAACTGAGACAGAAGCTCGATCGCGAAGATCAGCGCCTTCCCGATCGGGTTCATCGATTCCAGGCCCGCCGGCAGGAAGCTCTTCGCGTAGCCGAATGCCCCCTTCGCCCTGATCCCCTCGATGTGGTACGAGAACCAGACGACCAGGGTGAGAGCGAGCGGGAATGAGATGTTCGCGGTCGCCGCGTAGATCGAGAAGGTGGGGATGTCGAGGCCGAACACGCTGACCTCGTTCTCGGTGTTGGTGGGCAGGGGCAGATACCCGAGGAGGTTCGAGAAGGAGATGAAGAAGAACAGGGTGGCGATGAACGGGAACCAACGGATCGCCGTGTGGCCCTCGAGGTTGCCGCCGGTGATGTTGTTTCGGGTGAGGTCGTAGGCGACCTCCATCGCGGTCTGGACCCGGTTCGGCTTCGCCTGCATCCGGCGCGAGATGAAGACCATCACCCAGACGGTGAGCGCGCTCGCCAGCAGCAGGTAGACGACGAACTTGTTGATCGAGACGTCGATAGGGCCGAGGTGGATCGGGACCCAGGCCTCGAGCTTGAACTCGTTCTGGGGCTTGAACTCCTCATTCTTGCCGGCGCTGCCGGTCGCCACCCCGAGCGCGATCGTGATCAGCAGGTAGAGCGCGACGGCCAGCAGGACCTTGGCCTTGGTGCTCATCGCCTTGATCCGGGCGCTCATCGACCCGCCTCCTCAGGCTCGAGCAGGTGGGCGAGCCCCTGGCCGATGAAGTAGGCCGTGACCACGGCGACGCCGAGCAACGCCGCCGCGAGCCCGGCCTCGCGATCCGCGAGCCCGACGAGGAGGATCGCGAGGACGACCAGCCAGACCCGGCCGAGGGTGGCGACCGCCATCACCCCCAGGGCCACGCGCCGGTTCCCCGCCGCGAGGGAGGCCTTGGCGCGGCGCTCGGCGGCGTGGTGGGCCGCGCGGCCCACCAGCCAGGCCCCGCCGCACACCAGGTAGCCGAGGATCGGCGCACCGATCGCGAGGAAGACCGGAAGGGCGAGCGCGAGCACACCCAGATCGAGCAGCCGGAGAACAGACATTTCAGATGTTCCTATAGCGGCTGTAGACAAGCCAGAAGCCGGTTGGCAGACCGGCGGCTGCTCCCAGTGCCGCCAGCAGGCCTGGCGCGCCGATCAGCGATCCCACCCCCAGGCCGGCGAGCGCGCAGAACACGATCGCCCCGAGGATCAGCGCGCCGGCCGCCATCGCATCCGGCCTCGGGCGTCGTTCCTCGCTCACGGGGGATTTCCGGGTCGTTTCGCATAAATGACACCCACGCCCTCGGGGCACGGGGGGTCCCCGGCGCGGGTCGGCGGGACGATGCTACACGGCCGCTCGAGAATGAGCCGGCGGCGCACCCCGAAGGCGCTCATCCGGGCATGTCCGAGGGCCGCCGCCGCTCCCCCGGCGGCACCGGCTCGAGCTGGGCGTCGTCCCCGCCCGGGGAGGCCGCGTCTCCGTCCGGCCGCGGAATCGCTTCGAACTCCCCGGTCTCGAGCTCCCTCGCGACCTGCTCGTCGACCTCCGCCTCCACCGGCTCGGGCGCGCGCGGCACCGTGGCCCCGACCCGCTCTCGGAGGCGAAAGCGCCGGAACTTGAGGATCTCGATCGCGTTGACGACGTAGACGCTCGCCGCCAGGGCGGCGAGCAGGCAGACGGCCATCACCACCGTCCAACCGGGGTCGAACCGACCGTGGTTGTTCGTGTAGGGAACGAAGCGCAGCGCCAGCGCCAGCCCGGCGAGAACCAGGGTCCAGCCGTATAGATAGGCGAGGGTTCGCCGCTGTGAGAAGCCGATGTTCGCCATCCGGTGATGGAAATGCCAGCGGTCGGCCTCGTAGATCGGCCGGTGGTACTTGAGCCGCTTCATGACTACGAACCCGGTGTCGAGGATCGGCACCGCGAGCACCACGAGCGGAAGCACGAGGGCGACCACGGCATTGGTCTTGAGCGAGCCCTGAACAGCGACGATCGCGAGCATGTAGCCGAGGAGGTTCGAGCCGGTGTCGCCCATGAAGCTCGAGGCGGGCGGGAAGCCGTGTCGGAGGAAGCCGATCGAGGCGCCCGCGGTGAGCGCCGCCAGCACGCCCGCCTCATAGCGCGAGAGCGAGATCGCGATCACCGCGAGGGCGGCGGCTGAGATCGCGCAGACGCCCGAGGCGAGACCGTCGACGCCGTCGATGAAGTTGACGACGTTGATCACGGCGACGATCCCGATCACCGTCGCCGGATAGGAGACCCAGCCCAGGTCGAAGCCCTGGACGAAGGGGAGGGTGATGACGTCGGCGCGCACGTCGCCCAGCACCACCGGGATCAGCGCCGCCGCGGTCTGGCCCAGCAGCTTTGGCAGGGCCGGGAGGGTGAAGACGTCGTCGATCACACCGACGGTGGTGATCGCGAGCGCCCCGCCCAGGATCGCCCGCGTCTGATAGTCCCACGGAAGCCAGATCAGTCCGGCGCCGAGGACCGCGACCAGGATCGCGAGCCCGCCGAGCTTCGGGGTGGCGACATCGTGCATCCCCCGTGGGTTGGGCTCGTCCATCGCACCGATCCGCCGCGCGATCGACTCGGCAGCGGGGACCAGGGACCACGCCACCGAGGCCGCGAAGACGAAGGCGAGTACGGCGTCACTTGCGTCCAGGCGCATCGCGGGCCATTGTCGCCCAGATCGAGGCGGCTTCGCCTCAGCCCGCGGCCCCCAGCGCCGCCTCGGCCAACACGCCGGGGTCGCGGGGATGCTGGACCCTGCTCGGGGCCTCGCGCTTTCGCAGGTCGATCGCGGCGGGATCGCTGAGGGGGCGAAGTTTTCCCTCGGCGATCAGGCGCTCGTCGACCGCCCCCAGACGGCCGCTGAAGATCGTGTACACGGGGGTACCGAGGGCGACCGCCTCGCGGTTCATGGTCCCGCCTGCGCTCACCACCAGGTCGGCGTACGCGATCAGGCTCTGGGCGTCGACGGCGTGGTCGGGGATCAGGAAGGAGGGGGCTCCACGCTGGCGGAGGCGCTCCGCCTGGGCCTCGGTGCGGGGGATGACCACGGTGGTCGCGTCCCGGACCCCGGCGAGGCGCTCGATCACGCCCTCGTACAGGGGGTTGTCGGCGTGGTACTCGGAGGTCTCCGGAGGCGGTCGCATCACCGCGATCACCCCCTCGGTATCGATCCCGAGCTCCCCGAGGACGGCGGGATTGGGGGTGAAGTCGGCGAGGTAGTAGTCCTCCTTCAGTCCCGGGTAGCGAAACAGCCGATCGGTCCGGGCCCCCGCCCGCTCCATCGCCTCCACCGGGATCGCGTCCGGCGCCATCACCAGCCGCGCGGCCCGGAAGCCGATTCGCCGCTGGCGCCCGGCGTGCTCGTAGTCGTTCATCTGCACCAGCGGGATCTGCCGGGCGCGGCAGACGAGCGCGATGTCGACCGAGCCGTGAGCGAGCCCGAGATCGAAGCCGCGGCCCCCCGCCCAGCGCCACAGCCGCGCGCTGCGCCCGGCGAGCGCCAAGCCCTTGCCCACCGCCCGGGCGCCGCCGTGCTTGCCGACGGCCGTGTACGCGATCCCGAGCCGATCGAGGATCCCCTCGAGCTGCCCGAACTCGCGGGCCGTCACCTCCACCTCGTGCCCCGCTGCCTGGAAGCGCTTGATCAGCGGCCGCAGCACGAGCGGATGCGCCGCCGCGGTGCAGTCGACCCAGATCCTCATGGGCCGGGATCAAAGCACGACGGTGCCAACGTCCCCCGGGCAGACGGGGAGCCGCAGGGAGCGTATCCGCACCCGCCTGCCCGGTCGGCCCCAGCGGCCTCAGCCCTGGGAGGGCGGCGGGGTCGCCTTCTCGGGCGGGATCCCGAAGCGCTCCTCGTAGGCGGTGTTGAGCTCGCGCCACCCGCCGGGCAGCCGCCCCGCGTCGGGGTGCGGCGGCAGCTCCACTCCATCGAGCCTGGCGGCGAGCGCCTTCAGGCAGACGTGCCAGCCGGCCGCATCACGGGCCGCCTTGAACCGGTCGTCGAAGCTGTGGGTGAGGATCAGCAGGGACCCGCCGTCCCGGGCGCGGATCTCCCACCGGAGGAGGTCGTAGCCCCACCTATGGCCGAGGACATGCGGGGGGTCGTACTCCGTCACCTCGCCGTCGGGCATCTCCGGCACGTCCCCGCCGGGTGAGTACCTGACGACACCGCCGACCCGCGGCTCGAACTCCGCCGGCGTCGGATGCCATCCGAAGAGCTCGTCCACCTCCGTCAGGGCCCTCCACACTCGCTCGGGCGGGTGGGCGAGCTCGCGCTCGAAGCGCAGCAGCGCCCGGCCCTCGCTCTGCTCCAGCACTGCGTCGGGGACATCGGGCATCGGTCTCACTCCATTTCGTCTAGATGTGTCTCGAGGCGGTCGAGGCTGCCCTCCCACAGGCGCCGGTACGGGGCAAGCCAGCGCTCGAGCTCGGCGAGCCCCTCGGCCCGCAGCGCGTACAGCCGTCGCTGCCCGTCCGGCGTCGACGCCACCAGGCCCGCTTCGCGCAGGATCCGAAGGTGCCTTGAGGTGTTGGGCTGACTGAGCCCGGTCTCCGCCACCAGCTCGCCGACGGGCCTCGGCCCATCGATCAGCAGATCCATGATCTCCCGCCGGGTCGGCTCCGCCAGGACCTCGAACGTCGTCGTCATGGGCGATAGATAATCACATCATTATATGTTTGTCAACATATATTGGCGATGCCGCGGCGGCCAGCCGCCCCGACAGGTCAGCGGCGAGATCAACCGATCGGCCGTTCCGGGAGATCGCGGCCCAGCGGCCCAACCGGGATGGGTGCCCCTCGCTGAGGTCGAATCTGGGCCGAGGCGAGCCGGGTCAGACGGTGGCGGCGGAGAGCTGAGGGTATAGCGGGTAGCGCTCCATCAGGGCGCGGGAGCGGTCGAGCAGGGCCGCCTTGTCGCCGTCGAAATCGTCGGCGGTGAGGGCGGCCGCGATCACCGAGGCAACCTCGCGGAGGTCGTCCTCCTTCAGACCCCGGGTGGTGAGGGCGGGGGTGCCGATCCGCAGGCCGGAGGGGTTCATCGGGGGGCGCTCGTCGAAGGGGATCGCGTTGCGGTTGACGGTGATCCCGACCTCCTCGAGCCGGCTCTCGGCCGTCTTCCCATCGAGGCCGGTGGAGGTGAGATCGACGAGGACCAGGTGGACGTCGGTTCCCCCGGTGAGGACGTCGATGCTCCCCTCGATCAGCCCCTCGGCGAGGGCGCGGGCGTTGGCGATCGTCTGGCGTTGGCGCTCGCGGAACTGCTCTGACTGCGCGATCTTCAGCGCCACCGCCTTGGCGGCGATCACGTGCATCAGGGGGCCGCCCTGCTGGCCCGGGAACACGGAGCGGTTGATATCCGCCGCGAGCTCCTCGCGGCAGAGGATCATCCCGCTGCGGGGGCCGCACAGGGTCTTGTGGATGGTGGTGGTGACGACGTCGGCATGTGGGACCGGGTTGGGGTGCTCGCCGGCCGCCACCAGGCCGGCGAAGTGGGCCATGTCGACCATCAGCCGGGCGCCGACCGAATCGGCGACCTCTCGGAAGGCCGCGAAGTCGAGCTGGCGCGGATAGGCCGACCAGCCCGCCACGATCACCTTCGGCTTGTGCTCGGTCGCCAACCGCGCGACCTCGTCCATGTCGCAAAGCAAATCGTCCTTGCGGACGTGGTAGGCGACGACGTTGTAGAGCTTGCCCGACAAGTTCAGCCTCATCCCGTGGGTGAGGTGCCCCCCGTGATCGAGCGCCATCCCCATGATCGTGTCGCCGGGCTCCAGCATCGCCATGTAGGCGGCGTTGTTCGCCTGGGCGCCGGCGTGGGGCTGGACGTTGGCATGCTCGCCGCCGAAGATCTCGAGCGCCCGGTCGATCGCGAGCTGCTCGGCGACGTCGACCTCCTCACAGCCGCCGTAGTAGCGCTTCCCCGGGTAGCCCTCGGCGTACTTGTTCGTCAGCACCGAGCCGACCGCGTCGAGGACCGCCTGGGGGACGAAGTTCTCCGAGGCGATCATCTCGAGCGTCCCCTGCTGGCGGGCGAGCTCGCGGTCGAGCACCCGGGCGATGTCCGCGTCGACCTCGGCCAGCGGAGCGGTCTGGAAGTCGTCGGGCAGATCGGCTGAGGTCAAGTCTGTGCTCCTCCTGGTCGCTCGCTCAAGGTTGACAGACGCCCTGGCGTCGCGCCGACGCGCCGGCGGGCGGCGGGGCCCCACCGCCGCTCGGCGAGCGGCTTGATATAGCGCAGCGCCCTGCCGAGCTTCACCCACTCTCCTCCTCGGTCATCGCATCGATCCGCCGGGCCTGGGGCTCGGGTGGGGCGGGCTGCCTGCGAATCCACCGGCGGAGCCTACGGCCGATCGGATCCGGGATCGGGTTACGGTTTCGGCGTGACCGAGAACGTCGAGATCATCCGGCTCGGGTTCGCGGCATTCAACGAAGGAGGAGTCGAGGCTCTGCTCGCTTACGTTCACCCGGAATTCGAGGTGGCAACCCCGCCTGAGCTCGCCTCCGAGCCGGACACCTACGTCGGCCATGAGGGAGTGCGACGCTACTTCGACTCCTTCTACGACGTCATGGACGAGATCAAGTGGGAGGCCCACGACTTCCGCCAGGTAGGAGACCGGGTGGTGGTCGACTTCACCCTCCACGCCCGCGGCAGGAGCTCCGGCCTCGCGTTCGGACAGCACGCCGTCCAGGTGTGGGAGCTCCGCGATGGCAAAGCGGTCGGGCTCCAGCTCTTCGGAGACCTCGAGGACGCCCTCGCCGCCGCCCGCGCGACCGCGGGCGAGAGCGGCTGACGCTGAGCCGCTCACCCGAGGGCACCCGCCAAGCGACGCTCGACCTCCGCCGCCGGCAGCGCCCCCTCGCGCAAGACCTCCCAGCCCCCGCCAGAGTCGATCGCGCTGATGTCGACCACCGTGGAGGGCGAGCCCACCAGCTGGCCGCCGTCGATCGCCAGATCGGCGGCGGCGAGGATCCGCTCGTCGAGCTCCTCGAATCGCGCTGGCGCCGGCTCGCCGCTGGAGTTGGCGCTGGACTGGAAGACCGGATGGATCGCCCCCGCCAGGGGCCCCTCGATCAGCCTCACCCCGAGCCGCTCGGGGTCCTCGCGGCAGGCGAGGGGATAGCGGCGCTCGGGGTTCGCCACCACCAGGGTGACCGGGCCGGGCAGCAGGGCCGAGACCGCCCCGCGGGCGCGGGTCCCGAGGCTGGGGACAAGCTCCCGCATCGCCAGGGACGAGAAGTACATCACCGCCGAGGGCCTTCCCTCGTCGCGCTGCTTGAGGGCGTGGATGCGCTCGACCGCCGTCTGGTCGAGGGGATCGCAACCGAGCCCGTAGACGGTATCGGCGGGAAAGATCGCGACCCCGCCTTCCGCGATGCACCGATCAAGCGCCCGCCGCGCGGCCTCGGCGCCGTCGCGCTCGATCGAGACGATCTCGGTCAACCGGACCGCTGGGCCTCCGCCCGCCGTCCGGTCACCACGCGCTCGAACCCGGCGAGGTCGCGACGCACCTCGATCCTCTCGTATCCCGCGCTCCGCAGCCGAGCGGCGACGGAGGCCGCCTGGCGGGCGCCGACCTCGAGGGCGACCGCTGGCGGAGGCGCCGCGAGCCGCGAGAGCTCCTCGATCATCGACTCGATCGCCTCCAAGCCTCCCGGCCCCGCCACCAGCGCCTCGCGCGGCTCGAACTCCCGGATCTCGGGCTGGAGCCCGGCCCACTCCCCCTCGCTCACGTAGGGGAGGTTGGCGACGAGGAGGTCGAACGATCCGCCCTCTGGCAGGGTCCCCTCGGCAAAGGCGACCCGAGCCGCGAGCCCCAGCCGCTCGGCGTTGGCGCGAGCCAGGTCCAGCGCCCCGGGCGACGTGTCGGTGGCCACCACCTCGGCGGCGGGGAGCTCGTCGGCGATCGCCAGGGCCACCGCCCCCGAGCCGGTGCCGACGTCGAGCACCCGCCGCGGATCGATCTCGAGCGCCACCTCGACCAGGAGCTCCGTCTCCGGGCGGGGGATCAGCGCCCGCGAGTCGAGCTCGAGCTCGATCCCCCTGAAGCCCCTGCGCCCGAGGACGTAGGCGACCGGCTCGCGGCGGACCCTCCGGCGGACCATCGCGGCGAAGGCGCGAGAGGCGCCCACCGGCATTGGATCCTCGGGCGAGGCCGTGAGCTTCGCCCGGCTCCAGCCGGTCGCCTCGGCCAGGAGGAGCTCGGCGTCGAGACGCGGCGTCTCCGCGCCGGCGGCCGCCAACGCGTCGACGGCCGCGCCCAACGCGTCGCCCACGCTCGCCGCCGCCTGAGCGGAGCTCACCGTCCGTCAGCCGGCCGCTTCGGCGGCTTGGGCCTCGAGCCGTCGGCGCTTCTCCTCGCCGGCGAGGGCGTCCGTGAGCTCGTCGAGCTCCCCGGCGAGGACTCGCTCGACGCCGCTGAGGGTGAGCTTCACCCGGTGGTCGGTGACCCGGTCCTGTGGGAAGTTGTAGGTGCGGACCTTCTCGGAGCGCTCGCCGGTCCCGACCTGCGAGCGGCGCTCGGCCGCCTGTTCGGCCCGCTGCTCCTCCAGGGCCCGCTCGTACAACCGGGCGCGAAGCACCCGCATCGCCCGCTGGCGGTTCTGGAGCTGCGACTTCTCGTCCTGCATCGAGACCACCAGCCCGGTCGGCTGATGGGTGATCCGGACCGCCGAGTCCGTGGTGTTGACCGACTGGCCTCCGGGCCCCGAGGAGCGGTAGACATCGATCTGGAGGTCGTTCTCGTCGATCTCCACGTCCACGTCCTCGGCCTCCGGCAGCACGGCGACGGTCGCGGTCGAGGTATGGATTCGCCCCTGCGACTCGGTCTTGGGGACGCGCTGGACCCGGTGAGTTCCGCCCTCGTACTTGAACACCGAGTAGGCGCCCTCGCCCTTGACCTCGAAGGTGATCTCCTTGAATCCGCCGACGTCGGCCGGCGACGAGGAGAGGGTCTCGGTGGCGAATCCGCGGCGCTCGGCGTAGCGGGCGAGCATCTTATAGAGGTCGCCCGCGAACAGGGCGGCCTCGTCTCCCCCGGTTCCCGCCCGGATCTCGACGATCACGTTCTTGGCGTCGTTGGGATCCCGCTCGACCATCGCCAACCGGATCTCCTCGGCGAGCTCCTCGAGCCGTTCGGGCGCCTCCGCCAGCAGCCTGCGCAGCTCGGGATCATCGCCGTCCTCGGCCAGCAGCTCGCGAGCGCCGTCGAGGTCGTCCTTGAGCCTCAGGTACTCGCCGGCCAACTCATGAGCCGGCCCCAGCTCCCGGTAGGCGCGCCCTACCTCCGCGTAGCGCTCGCGGTCGGCGATCACCTCGGGGTCGGACATCTGCCGCTCGAGCTCGGCGAAACGGCTCTCGATCTGCTCGATCAGTCTCTCGATCATGAGATCAATTGTGGCGTCCCCGGCGACCCAATCGCCGGAACGTGGGATTCTCCCGCCCGCTCATGTCCCAGCCCTCCGAACCCGAGACCGCCAGGGCCGACAAGGTCATTCCCGGGATCTGGCGGTTGCGCCTCCCCCTCCCCTGGGACCCAACCCCGCACGGGAACGCCTACGCGGTCCGCTCCGGCGACGGGATAGTGCTCTTCGACACCGGTTACGGCGGGGACAGGGGGCTCCCTCAGCTCGAGCTTGGCCTGCGGCTGGCGGGCCTTCGTCTCGAGGACGTTCGCCTGGTTGTCTGCACGCATGCCCACTCCGACCATTTCGGTTGCGCGGCGTCGATCGTCGAGCGGGTGGGCTGCCCACTCTGGGTCCACCCGGCGGCGGACCACGTAAGGGCCTCCGCGACCGACCCCGACGCCGCCCTCGACGTCCGGCTCGAACTGGCCCGCCGCTGCGGGGTGCCCGAGCCGCTCGTCGCAGAGATGGATCGCGCCCGCCGCGGCTCGGGGCCCAGCTTCGACGGCTTCCCGGTCGCTGACCGCGCGCTCCGCACCGGCGTCAAGATCGAGACCGACCGCGGCGCGTGGGTCACCTACGAGGCACCGGGCCACGCCCCCTCCCACGTCGTCTTCCACCAGCCCGATCACCGGATCCTGATCAGCGGGGACGTGGTCGTCGGGCGGGTCTTTCTGTACTTCGACGTCGGCCACACACCGGACCCGGTGGGCGAGTTCCTCTCCAGCCTCGACGTCGTCGAGCGGCTGGACGTCGGCCTCTGCCTCAGTGGCCACGGCAAGCCCTTCCGCGACGTTCGGGGCAAGATCGCCGCCAACCGCCGCGAGGTCGCGCGCCAGCTCGCCGCCGTCAGGGACGCGCTCTCCGACACCCCTAGGACGCCGTTCGAGCTGATCGGCGCCGTCTTCGGCACCGCTCCCCCGGCCCCCGCGCTCGGCTACGCGCTGGAGATGACCCGGGCCTATCTGATCCACCTCGAGCGGCTCGGAGCCGAACGCCGCGACGACGGCGCGTTCGAGACCTGGTCGTTGACCTAGGCGACGATCTCGATGTCGTGTTCGCGCTTCGCCTGCTCGGGGTCCTCGACCGCGAGGATCTCCTGAAGCGATCGGATCGCGACCGCGAGCTGGTCGCGGTCGGGCTCGCGGGTGGTGAGGTTCTGGAGCATCAGCCCCGGCCACATGACCCCCCGCACCCAGCGCTTGCGCCGGTTGCGCCCCGCCCACTTGATCACCTCGTACGAGAGCCCGGCGATCAGGGGGATGCCGAGGATCCGCGAGGCGAGCAGCCAGTACCAGGCGGGGAGGCCGATTGGCGCGAACACGAAGATCGCGAGCACCATCACGATCAACAGGAAGCTCGTCCCGCACCGCGGGTGGAGGCGCGAGTAGATCGCGGCCCGCTCGGGGACGAGCTCGTCGCCCGCCTCGAAGCAGGAGATCGTCTTGTGCTCGGCGCCGTGGTACTCGAACACCCGGCGGAGATCGTGGATCCGGCTGATCGCGACGAGATAGCCGATGAAGATCGCCGTCCGGAGCAGGCCCTCGACGAGCCAGAAGAGGAAGGCGGAGCCGAGCCAGTCCTTGATCAAGCTGGTGGCCCCCACCGGGACGACGAAGAAGAGGCCGATCGCGAGCGCCAGCGAGAAGGCGATCGTCAGGCCCCAGGTGAGGCCCCCGATCTCCTCGGGCTCATCGCCCTCGTCGAGCTGGGCGTTGGCCGAGATCGCGAGCGCGCGAAACCCGATCTTGAGCGACTCGGCGAGCGCCACCACGCCGCGGATCACGGGCCAGCGCAGCACCCGCGAGCGCTGCGCCCAGGAGACGATCGGCTCGACCGTCGAGGAGATCTCCCCGTCGGGCTTGCGGACGGCGACCGCCCAGGTGGAGACGCCGCGCATCATCACCCCCTCGAGCACCGCCTGGCCCCCCACCGGGACGTCGCGGGACGCGACCGGCTTGCCGTCGGGCATCCGCTCCCAGGACGTCCCGGCGCCGTTGGCGCTCGGGGCTCCCTCGAGCCCGGCCCCCGGCTTCGCTCCCACCGCCCCCGCTCCCTGGGCGGAGCTCACTCGCCGCGCTGTCGCTTGGCGGCGCGGCGGCGGAACCGCTCCACGCGCCCGCCGGTGTCGACCAGCTTCTGCTTGCCCGTGTAGAACGGATGACACTGGGAGCAGATCTCCACGTGGAGCTCGGGCTTGGTGGACCTGGTATAGAAGTCGTTCCCGCACGAGCAGTGGACGTGGGAGAGAACGTATTCGGGATGGATTCCGGTCTTCATCTCGGTCAAGTCTAGTGGTCGCGTCCGCAAGCACGGTCGTGTTCTGCCGAGCAGAACCAAGCATGGCAACGACGCAGGGAGGCCGGATCGGTGCATCCGGTCGATCAGCCGCCGTCGAGCAGCGCGTGAGCGACTCGAGCTGCTCGTAGGCCGCGGAAGAGGTCGCGCTTGTCGGCGAATGGTGATGGAGCGCCCCCCGGGGTGAGGCCCGCCACCCGCACGTGATAGATACAGGCTGTATGTATCGCCCCCGCCCCCTACCGGAAGGGCCTCCATGAGCGGAGCCCCCGGCGTCCCGGCGGCGACCGAGGACGGGACGTCCGCCGCCGAAGCGTTCGTGCGCGTCTTCGCGGAGGGCTGGGGCCACCCGGGCGGTGCCGACTCGTTCGTCACCCGCTTCCTTCCCGTGCTCGACCAGGAGGTCCGGATGGTCCAGCCCCTGATGCCCGTCCTGGTCGGGGTCGAGCGGGTCGCCTACTTCGATCCCACCCCCCTCCTCCGGGCGCTTCTCACCCGCCCCCGGGCCTGGCCCGGGTTCGCCCGGATGCAACTCGGGCGGCTTCGACGCCGGGCGGGGCGAGGGCGGGGCCGATGAGCGCCGCCGGGACCTCTGCCTCCCGGGCGGTCGAGCTCCCCCAGGGGACGATCCGGTACCGGGAGTCCGGCGCCGGGCGGCCGGCGCTGTTCCTTCACGGGCTGCTCGTCGACGGCCGACTGTGGCGCAAGGTGGTCCCCCGGCTCGAGGGCGAGATGCGCTGCATCGTCCCCGACCTCCCCCTCGGCTCCCACCGGGTGCCGATGAGCCGCGACGCCGACCTCTCGCCGCCGGGCATCGCCCGCATCCTCGACGAGCTGACCGCAGCCCTCGACCTTCGCGATCTGACCGTGGTCGCCAACGACACGGGCGGAGCGATCACCCAGATCTGGGCCGCGAACCTACCGGAGAGGATCGGACGAGTGGTGCTCACCAACTGCGACGCGTTCGAGAACTTCCTCCCCCCGGCCTTCAGGCCGCTTCAGTACTCGGCCAAGGTGCCGGGAATGCTGACAGGGGTGATGCAGGGTATGCGGCTGGGCGCGCTGCGGCGGCTCCCGATCGCCTACGGCTGGCTCGGCAAGCGCCTCGACGACGACCTGGTGGCGGACTGGGTCCGCCCCTACCTCGACGACCGCGGGGTGCGGCGCGACACGATCAAGGTCCTGCGCGGGATCGACAAGCGGCAGACGATCGAGGCCGCCAACGGCCTGCGGCAGTTCGACCGGCCGGTGCTGCTGGCCTGGGCCCGCGAGGACCGGTTCTTCAAGCCAAGCTTCGCCGAGCGGCTGCGCGACGCGATCCCCGGCGCCCGCCTGGAGTGGATCGAGGACTCCTGGGCGTTCGTGCCCGAGGACCAGCCCGAGCGGCTCGCCGAGCTGATCGCAGACTTCGCCGGCGGGGCCGCGCCGGCCGCCTGAGCGCTCAGCCGACGGCGGTCAGCAACGGCGCGGGATCGCCCGGGAGATCGTGGTCTCGCGCCCGTCGAGCATCGTCACGATCGCCCGGATCCGGTTCTTCCGCTTGCCGCTCAGCTTCGCGCGGCCGATCCTCCGCCTCAGCGGTCGGGCGGAGTCGACGCCCGCCTTCCGGGAGCCGACGAAGAAGCGGGCGAGGAGGGCCTGCTTGCGTTGCTTTCCGGCCACCAGCGCACTCACCGCCGAGTCGACGCAGCGGCCCGCGGGGTCGGTCCCGAGGCGGAAGCTCAGCTCCAGCCGCACTGCTGGTCGCGACCGGCAGACCTGGCCCGCGCAGGTCTGGAGCCGGTGAAGGAGCGCGGCGAGCCGGGAGCGGACCCTTGCGTAGGCGGGGTCGGCGTGCAGGCTCTCGAGCTCATAGGGATCGGTCCGGAGGTCGTAGAGCTCGCGCTCGCCGGTGGAGCCGTACTCCACATACAGGTATCGGTCGGTGCGAACCGCGCGATAGCGGTTGACCACCTCGCTCGGGTCCCCCGGCTCGGGCTGGTTGAAGAAGGTCTCCTCGAGCAGCCCCCGCCCGGGGTTGTAGAGCCTGTCCTCCGCGAGTGGAACCAGGCTCAGCCCGTCCTCCCTGCGCCCCGCCCCGGCGCCGGCGACGTCGAGGGTGGTCTCGGCCAGGTCGACGTTGGAGGTGAGCTGCCGTCTCGAGACGCCCTCGGGGAAGCCGGGCCCCCTGATCACGAGCGGGACCCGGATCGATTCCTCGTACACCCGCACCTTCCCCTGCTTCACCCGGTGCTCCCCGTGGAAGAAGCCGTTGTCCGAGGTGAAGATGATCACCGTGTTGCGAAGCTCGCCGGTGTCCTTGAGCGCGTCGACGAGGTTGTGGACGAGGTCATCGACCGCGAGCAGCGACTCGAGTCGCGCCCGGTAGCGGCTCCGGATCGCGGTGACGTCGCTCGGGGTGAGCGCGGGCAGGGCGCGGATCTCAGCGGGCTTGTCGGAGACATCCTGCTCGTTGAAGTTAGGCGGCCTGGGCAGCGGCTCGGTCGAGAGGGTGCCCTCGTCGCGGGGGGCGGCGCGGGGGTTGTCGCCGGCGCAGTTGCAGACGCCGGCGGTCTCCCCGTGGGGCGCGAGGGTCGCGACCGAGAGGTAGAACGGCTTTCGCTTCGGGGCGCGGCGGCGAACGAAGTCCTCGGCCTTGGCGGAGTAGACGTCGGTCTGGTAGGTGGCGGGGTCGACGACATCGGGGGTGCTTCCGTAGTGGACGATGTGGCCGTTCTCGTTGAGGGTGTAGCCGTACATCGTGTAGGTCCCCCCCGTGTAGCCGTCGGGATCGTCGATCGACGCGTACCACTCGTTCCAGCCGGGAGGGACCTCGGTGTCCGGGTTGGTGGTCCCGTAGCCGTTCAGGAACTTGCCGATGTGCCCGGTGTAGTACCCGGCCTGCTGCAGCCACACCGGGAGGCTGTTGTCGAGCTGCGATGCGATCTTGTCGTATCCGCCCGCGGGTGGCTGATTGCCCTTGACGCCGTGGTTGTGGGCGTATTGGCCGGTGAGCCACGTCGATCGCGACGGGCAGCAGAGCGAGTAGCTGACGAAGCTGTTCTTGAAGGTCACCCCGTGCTGGGCGAGCAGCGTGTCGACCTCGGGCATCACCTTCATCGACTCGACCGTCTGGTCGTCGGTCATCACCTGGACGATGTTGGGCCGAGCCTGGACGCGCGGCGTGCGCTTCGCCTCGCCGGGATCAGGCGCGAGAACGAGCGATGCGACCAGCAGCGCCCATACCGACGCCGCCAACCCCAGTAGTCTCTCCCTCCTGCCAGCCGCAGTCATTCTGCTTCCTGGCTACCTGAACTCATCGTCCGAGTCGAAGTTTCGGGGCTAATGTGGTGGAGATGGCGGAGGAGCCGGAGGCACAGGTAGAGGCCCCGCCCTCGGGGATCGTGATCACGATCGTTCTCGCCGACGATCACGTCGTCGTGCGAAGCGCGTTGCGGATGCTGCTCGAGGCCGAGCCCGACATCAAGGTGGTGGCCGAGGCCGGCGACGCCGACTCGGCCGCCCGCTACGTCAACGGACACCGGCCCAGCGTCCTCATCCTCGACCTCAACATGCCGGGGGAGTCCGGGCTGTCGGCCATCCCCAAGATCCGCCGCCAGTCGCCCGACACCCAGATCGTCGTCCTCACCATGCAGGACGAGACGGCCTTCGCCCGCGAGGCGCTCCAGGCGGGGGTGCTTGCCTACATCCTCAAGGAGGCGGCGGGCGAGGAGCTGGTGAAGGCCGTGCGGATGGCGGCCGCCGGCAAGACCTATCTGCAGCCCGAGCTCGGCGCCCGCCTCGCGGCGGAGCCCGAGCCGGCGGCGCCCGACGATCTCTCCCAGCGCGAGCTCGAGGTGCTGCGGCTGATCGCCCTCGGCTACACCAACAACGAGATCGCCCAGCATCTCTACCTGAGCGTGAGAACGGTGGAGTCCCACCGCGCCCACATCCAGCAGAAGCTGGGCCTGACCAACCGGTCCGAGCTCGTCCGCTACGCGCTCGAGCGCGGCCTGATCGAGGTTTAGGTCAGGACCATCCCTAAAGCGGCAGGGTGGCGGTAACCGTGGTGCCGGCGCCGGGCGCCGACTCGAGATCGAGCTGTCCCCCCGCCAGTGCGACCCGCTCGCGCATCCCACTGAGGCCGAAACCCTCGGGGCTGGTTCCCGGCTCGAAGCCGACCCCATCGTCGCGGACGACGATCGTGAGCCGGCCGCCGCTCTCGGCGATGTCGACCGACACCCGCGCGGCGCGGGCGTGCTTGGCGACGTTGGCGAGCGCCTCCTGGACGAGCCGGTAGACGGTCGTCTCGAACACGCGAGCCGCCGACTCGCAAGTGTCGGGCAGCGTGATCCGCATCTCGAGCCCCAGCCCCGCCTGGGCCGCGCTCCGCTCCGCCATCGCCCGCAGCGCCGCCGCCAGCCCGATGTCGTCCAGGGCGGCGGGGCGAAGCTCGGCGATCACGTTGCGGAGCCTCTCGATCTCAGCGCCAATCTGCTCGACAGCCTCATTCCCCGCCCGCTCCAGCTCCCGGGCGGAGTCACGATTGAGCGCCGCCGAGAGCCGCACTCGAAGCGCAGCCAGACCCTGGAGGGTCTGGTCGTGGAGCGCCCGCGCCCACCGACTGCGCTCGTGCTCGGCGGCGTCGATCGAGTTCTGGAGCCGATCCGCGGCGATCGACCGCGCCGTCGAGACGGCGGTCGCGGCACTGGCGGCAAACGCCTCGAGGAGGCGCTCGTCCCCGGGGTCGAACTCGGGACCGGTGCCGAGGCGATCGAGCGCCACCACCACCCCCTGCTGGCGACCGCGGACGACCAGCGGCGCCAGCAGCGCCGACGACGACGGGTGGTCCGCGCCCACGGTTCGAGGTCCCAGCCGTCCACCGAGCAGCCCCCTGACCCCGCTCGAAGACGGAAACCGGACGCCGTCGAGCCTCGCGTCGAGGTTGCCGGCGGTGGCGGCGACCACCAGCTCTTCGCCCTCCTGGAGGAGGATCACCAGGGCCCGCGCGTCGACGAGGGCGCGGCCGCGCTCGACGATTACCCGGAGGAGCCCGTTGAGGTCGGTCCCGTCCGCGACCGCCACGGCCACGTCGGCCGCCGCCTCCAGGCGCCTCACCGCGCCTTCGAGATCGCGCTCGGCCCGCTTGCGGTCGCTGACGTCGCGGATCGCCGCCAGCGCGATCGGCTGGTCCCCGGCTTGGGATGCCGACAGCGAGATCTCGCAGGGGAACTCACTTCCGTCCCGTCGGCGGGCGCGCAGCTCCAGACCCGCCCCGATCGGCCCCGGCCGCGGGTTGATGAAGTAGCCGTCCCGGTGGCCGACGAGCACCTGCCGGGAGCGCTCCGGGACGAGCATCTCGATCGGCTCGCCGATCAGCTCCTCGCGGGTGTAGCCGAGCAGCTCGATCGCGCGTGAGTTGGCGAGCACGATCCGCCCCTCGGGGTCGATCGCGACCACGGCGTCCGGGATCGCCTCGGCGAGCTCGCGGCCCATGCCGCGGGTGGGGTCGGATAGCTGTGTCATCTAGGCCCTGCTCCCCCCCGGGGACCGACGGGTCGCCGGGTAGGGAACCTTCGAGCCTAGCCGAAACCCGCGATCCTTCATCGGGGTGTGCCCCTGAACGGGACCGGGGGAAACTACGGACGCTGGGCCGCTAAATCGAGCTAGGGGGAGCGCGCCGCGTCGAGCCGCTGGATCAGGCTGAGATAGCGGAGCAGGTGGGCGGGTCCGAGGAACTCCTTCCGGACCCGCTCCTTCGCCGCCGCTCCGAGCGCGTCGGCCCTCGGTGGGTCGGCGAGGAGGCCCGAGATCGCCTCGCCGAACCCGGCGAGATCGGCCGGGTCCTCGACAAGAATGCCGCTTACGCCGTCGACGATCTGGTCCTGAATCCCGCCGACCGCGCTCGCCACCACCGGGCGCCCCTTCCACATCGCCTCGGCGACGGTGAGGCCGAACCCCTCGGCGAGGCTCTTCTGCACAACCACCGTCGATCGCCCCTGGAGGGCGTTGACCATCGCGGCGTTCTCCTCCGCGTCCTCCATCGGCAGCACCACGAGATGGATCCGGTTGCGGATCCCGCGCTCGAGCTCGTCTCGCGCGGCCCAGGTCGAGTCGAGCACCCCGAGGGCCTCGGGGTCATCGGAGACGGTGCCGGGGGCGGGGCCCGCGAGGACCAGATGGGCGTCCCGGTGGTCGATGTGCTCGGCGAAGCAGCGAATGACCCCAGTCGGGTCCTTGAGCGTGTCCCATCGGGACACCTGGGTCACCGTCAGGGTGCCCGGCGCGATCGGCTGCTCCTGGATGTACTCGGCGGGGTGCTCGATCCGCCCGGGGGTCCCGTCCTCGCGGACGAAGGTCGGGGCCCGTCCCTGCGGGTCCGCCAGCAGGCCGATCTCGGACAGGATCGCGTCGGCCTGCTCCACGGACATCTCCTGGTTCTTGGGCGAGAACACGTCGATCGAGGGGTGGATGATCGTCACCCGGTCGGGGTCGATTCCCTCCCAGACGTAGCCGGGGCGGGAGAAGATCAGCCCGTCGGCGGGCGTTATGCAGGGGCGGAGGAAGTCCCAAGCCTCGCGGGCAAGGTCGTTCGGCCGATCGAGGCCGATGTGGCATCGCCACACCACCGGCGCGCCGGTCTCGAGGATCGCCGGCACCAGCCCGGCGGGCTGGGGATCGTGGATGAAGACTATGTCCGAGCTGCGCACCTTCCCCGCCAGCTCGGTCGCGACCTCGGCCAGGGTCGACTCGTAGATCCTTCGCTCGGGCTCTCCCAGCCCTCCTCCGTCCCCCGGGAACCCGTGCAGCCGGTGGTGGAGCCGCTTGGTCACCGCGAAGAACTCCCGTCCACCTCCGATCGCGATCCAGCGGGAGTCGACTCCGGCCCCGCGGGCATAGGCGAGCAGCGACCGCAGCAGCTCGGCGACCCCGCCCCCGCGGGCGGTGGAGTTGATGTGCCACACCACCCTCCCCTCGAGCACCTTCGGCGCCTCGGAGATCGCCTCCGCCACCTCGCCCCACTCGTCGCCGACCAGGTCGCGAAAGCGACGAAGGTCAAGCGCACGGATCTCTACCTCGCTGAACGGCATGGTCGCCCGTTGGCCGTGCCGGCACCGTACTCCCTGAGCAGCCGCCATCGGTAGTCTCCATCCGCGGTTCGCGGATTCCCCACAGATCGCCACCGGGGTGAGGCAGTAGATTGCCCTCCGTGTACGGGAACGTGGTGGTCGCCTACGACGGCAGCGAGGGCGCCAAGGCGGCGCTCGCGCAGGCGGTTGAGATCGCGAGCCGCGACGGGGCGGCCCTGACTGTGGTCGAGGCCACCTCGCAGAGGATTCCCGCGGCGGTCCCCGGCGGTCCGCGGGGGGCGTCGCCCGAGGAGGGGGCCCGGGTGCGAAAGGAGCTCCGCCAGGCGGTCGAGGCGCTCGCACCCGATCTGCAGGCGAGCCCGTGGGCGGTCGGCGGGCCGGCCGGGAAGGCGATCCTCACCGTCGCCGACGACATCGAGGCCGATCTGATCGTGACCGGATCGCGCGCCCGGGGGCCGATCGCGCGCGCCGTCCTGGGGAGCGTATCGACCGAGATCTTGCACGGGGCCCGCTGCGACGTGCTCGTCGTGCACCCGCGGTCCTAGAGGGTTGATGGGGTTAGGCGCGTGCGGCGCCATCCGCGTGCGTGGGTAACCCGCGTCAGCCCTCTGGGTCCCGTAGGCACCGTTCGGCTGGGCGGACCACGGCGCCGCTCCGTCCGTCCGCTGGCGGCGGGGTTTAGGAACAGCGACAAGCGGGGAGGCGCCGCACGGATGATCGAGGGGATCCGCGAGCGAGGACGCAAGATGTTGCCGTCGCCTTCGCTGGCGATCGCGCTGCTTGCATTGTTCGTCGCCCTCGGCGGCTCCGCGGTGGCGCTCCGCGGGCGCAACAGCGTCCACTCCAAGGACATCGCCAGAGGAGCGGTCCACGCCAAGGACATCCACGCCGGCGCCGTCAACCCGAGCAAGACGAGCGTCACCAAGTTCGGCTTCTCGGCGCCCGAGGTCTCGACCACCTCGGGACCGCCGGTCAGCCTCACCGGGGGACCGAGCGTCACCGTTTTCGTCCCCCAGGGGGCGCTGGTGGCGATCTACGCGGAGGTCGAGATGCGGGTGTCAGCGGCCGCCCAGCACGCTCAGGTCCACCTGTTCGAGCCCAACACCTTCTCCTCTCCCAAGATCCTCGACCGCAGCGCGATCGGCTTCGGCGTAACCCGGACCACCACCAACAGTGACACCGGCGTCGTCAGCGCGGTCAAAGCGGGCTGGATCGTCGCCGCCCCGACCCCGGGCAAGCACACCTTCACCCTGCGCTATTCGTCCACCGGCGGCGCCACGGCCCTGTTTCGGAACCGCAAGCTCTCGGTCACGGTCCTCAGCTGAGGGCCGGAGGGCCAAGCTCGCCGGCTCCGTCGGCGACGATGATCTGACCGCCGCCAAGGGTCAAGGTCGGCAAGCTCCCCCGGGAGCTCGGTTACTCAGAAACACCCTTGGCGGGCAGACGGGGCTGTGCGAGACTCGGTCGCGCGCGCGAATAACCGCACACGGACAGCGCACGGGAGAGGAAGCCGGGCGGAAACGAGGGGAGTGGAATGAGAAGGCCCACCGGTCTGTGGATCGGCGAGGGGATCCCCGCCACGAGATGAACGAGCCGACGGTCACGGAGGGTAGGCGGCGGCGCCTGCTGGACCGGCGCCGCGACCGCCTCCTTGTCCGGTTCACCGCCGAGCATCTCGGCGCCGACGCGGCGCTGCTCTTGACCCGCGAGGACCCCGCCTCGCCGCCTCGGGTGAGAGCCGTATGGCGCATCGAAGGCGGCGACCACCCCGACATCTCCGGCGAGGAGGGGTTCATCGGGCGGGCCCTGGGCGCAGCGGATCCGATCTTCGAGCCCCTCGACGAGAAGGACGGGCCGCTCGACCAGACCGAGGACGGCGAGGAGCTTAGCCACGTCCTCGGGGTGCCGGTGCACGCGGCGAGCGGAATCGAGGGCGCCCTCTGCCTCGGCTTCACCTGCGACCCCACGGCCGCCGCGCCGAGGCTGCTGGCCGACGCCACCTCACACGCCGGGCTGGCGGCGCTGTTCCTCGACCACCCCTCCCTGATCGAGTCGCTGCTGCGCGACGCTCGCGAGGACGCGCTCACCGGTTGCCTGAGGGCCGACGTGCTCGGCCCGGTGCTCGTCCGCGAGGTCGAACGATGCGAGCGCCACGGCGGTCCCCTCTCCTGCTGCTTCATCGACTTCGACCACTTCACCCGGGTGACCGACACCAACGGCCACCTCGCCGGAAACGAGGTCCTCGCCGTGGCGGCCGCCGCGATCCGCGAGCGGCTGCGCGCCAGCGACGCCCTCGTTCGCTTCGGCGGCCACGAGTTCGTCGCCGTCCTCCCGAACACGACCGGCGCCGCCGCCAACCACCTCGCCCGATTGCTCAGGCAGCGGATCGGGAGGGCGACCTACGATGCGACCGGGCTGTCGGTGTGCGCCACCATCGGTGTCGCCGAATGGGAGCCGGGGGTGGACGCCGAGGCGCTGCTGCGCCGCGCCGACCGTGCCCTCACCGACCTGAGGGCCGCCGCGGCCAAGCGACCTCTTCGCTGAGAAGCCGGCGAGTGGGCGGGACCGCTACTAGCTCGCGCCGACCAGGTCGCGCGCTTCCTCGACCTCCAGATCGCCGTCCGACACCTTGAAGCCGACGGTGTCGACGTAGTCGCCACGGCCGGCGTCGGTCCTGATCGACGCCATCTCCGGCGTGACACCGGCGTCGGACAGGTCGCGGGCAGACCCGGGCTCGAAGCAGCGAGCCTTGAGCCACTCCTCGACCTCGGCCCAGTCGAAGCCGGCCTCCGCCCAGGTCTCGGCGGTGAGATACGAATCGCCTCCGCCGGTCGCGAAGTATCCCCGCTCCTCGATCACGTCCCGGATGTTCATGCCGCCAATCTATGACCTGGGTCGGGACCGACATCGGGGCAAACAACCGGTTCGGGGTCGGTGGTGACTACGGACGTCCGCATCCAGCGGGCCGGCAGCCAGAAAATGCCGTTCCGAGCCCCGGGGGCAGTCGATCGAGCGGACGCGGTGGACCGGGTCAGCGATCTCGCCGAGACAGGGTCCGAAGGCGGTCGTCACCTGAAGCCGACCGGATCGCGGGGTGCCATATCTAGGTATTGCAGAACGCCGCATGTTGCGGCTAGGTTGGGCGTCGTTGCTCAAGGGGGACACCGACAGAGCGAAAGGGACAGAGATGAAACGTCTCGCCATCGCATCGGCAATCAGTGTGTGTGCGTTTCTCGGGTTGAACGGCGCGGTCGCCGGAGCCGCCGAACCGGTGAACCAGGCCTGCGTCGGGACGACCTATAGCGAGGCCGTCCAGTTGTTCCAAGACGCCGGCGCACCGCCAGGATCGCTGGGGCAATTCGTCGCGGGTCTTGCCCAGGCGCCCGGCACTGCCCACCCCGGCTTGGGCGACGGCATTCAGGCGCTTCAGGCGGGGACCGTGCCGGACAGCGTCGCCATCAACACCTGCAACGACTGACCGAACCGTCGCCCCACCCATCCGGCCGCTCCACCCGCCGGTCCTGTCGGGTGGGGAGGCCGGGGTGGGGCCGTAGATGAGAACCACCAACGGGCCTTCGGTACCAAGCCCCGGTCGGGGGTGGCGATTTGCACCTCCCGACCGACACCAAAGGCACCGGTCCTCGTCCTCCACGTGCTCGACGAGCGGATCGGAGCAGCGGCACCGCATCGCGCCGGCGAGGGTTCCGCCCTACGCGATCCGACCACGCGGCGGTTCCACGGAGCCGCCGCCGTGGAATTACGCATCCAAGCGCCTTGCGCGCTGGTCACCGTTTTGTGCCCAAATCGGGCGCGAACCGCGCTGGAATGCGGGTCGGACAGAAGATGCAGAAATGATCGATCTCCACTGCCACATCCTGCCGGGCATCGACGACGGGGCGCTCGACCTCGAGGATTCGGTCGCGATGGCGAGGCAGGCGGCCTCGGACGGGATCGAGACGGTATGCGCCACCCCCCACATCCGCCACGACCACGACGTCCGCGTCAGGGAGCTCCCGGCCCGTCTCGCCGAGCTCAACGAGGCGATCGGACGCGCCGGCGTGCCGGTCGAGGTGGTGGGGGGCGGTGAAGTCGCGGAGACCGCCCTCGACGGCCTCGATGAGGACGAGCTCCGCGCCGTCTCGCTCGGCGGCGGCGCATGGATCCTGCTCGAGCCCCGCCCGGGCCCGCTCGGGGCCTCGCTCGCGGGCGCCGTAGACCGGCTCCATTCCGCGGGGTTGGGTGCCCTGATTGCGCATCCCGAGCGCCACCCCTCGGCCGACATGGTCGAGACCCTCTCGCAGCTGACCCGCCGCGGGGCCCTTGTCCAGGCGACGGCCGCCTATCTGGTCGGCGGCCCGGCGCGCGAGGGGGTCCTTCACCTCGCCCGGCACGGCGTCATCCACCTGCTGGCGAGCGACGCCCATTCATCGCACGCCGGCCGGCCGCTGCGCCTTTCGGAGGGGTTCGCGGCGCTGAAGCAGGTCGACCGGATGGGCGCCCACCTCGAATGGGTCGCGACCGAGGCGCCGGCGGCGATCCTCCGAGGCGAGCGCCCGCGGCCGCCGTTCTAGCTAGAGCGGCCGTAGCTCCACCCGGGCGGCGAGCTCCTCGACCTCCTCGCGGGTGCCGGTCCCGAGGCCGTGGCGGAGGAAGTTGACCGCCCCCGCCCCCGCCCCGAGGAGGAGGGCGTCTTCGATCGAGCCCCCCGTAGCGAGGGTCGCCGCGATCGCCCCCGTCATCGTGTCGCCGCACCCCTCCCGGGAGCCGGCCTCGAGCTTCGGAGGGATCAGCTCCCAGGCCTGGTCGCCGATCAGCGCCAGGGCGGGCTCACCCGCACGGGTGACGAGGACGCCGCGGGCGCCGAGCGCCCGCAGGCTCTCCGCCCCGGCCCGCAGCCGCTCGGGCGTGTCCACCGGGCCGTTCACATACGCTGCGAGCTCCCAGTCGTTCAGCTTGATCAGGTCCGGCCCGGCTTTGGCCGCCGCGTCGAGCCGGGGCGAGGAGAGATCGGCGATCACCCCCACGCCTCCGGCTCGGGCATTGGTGACGAGGTTGCCGTATACCTCGAGCGGGAGGGCGTCGCCCGGGTACGGGTTGCAGATCGCGAGCAGCCGGGTGTCGAGGGCGGCCGCGGTGGTGTCGGCCACGAGCTCGTCCACCTCATGCCGGGACGGCGGCTCGGCCGGGGCGTGCGCGACGATCTGCCGCTCGCCGCTGCGGCGGTCGGTGACATAGGAACCGCTCCCGTTCGCCGTCCTTACGATCCGCCGCTCACCGGGCAGCCGCCCCAGCAGCGGGAGCAGCAGCTCCCCGGTCTCGCCCCCCACCAACGAGCAGAGGACCGGCTCTGCCCCCAGTTCCCCGGCCATTCTGCTGAGCCATACGCCCTGGCCCGCGGGGTGGCAGTGGACGTCGTCTCCTCCCCCTCCCCGCGCCTCGATCGTGATGCTGAGGAGGGGGCTGGGCGCGAAGACCGCGATCCGCGGGCGCTCGGTCACGCCGGCGGCCGTCCTGGGCTCACCGCCCGAAGACCATCAGGGCTCAGGTCTCCTGGTAGAGGGGCCCGTCGCCGCCTTCGGGTAGCGTCAGCCGCCCGCCCTTGGCGGTGATCGCCCCGCACTGAACGCAGTTGGAGGCGGTGATGTGGACGTCGACCTGCTCGGCGCCCGACCCCAGCTGGTCCTCGGGGATCTCGTAGACCTGCGCCGGACACATCGAGACCCAGGTCTGGGCGACCTCCCGCGGGACCCGGGTCTGGACCCGGATGTGGTTGGGGGCGTCGTCGCGGGTGGCGTTCCCCGAAGCGAACACCGAGTTGAGCTTGTCGAACAGGTACTTGTTGTCGGGCTTCGGATAGCCCGCGGAGGCGCCGTCGAGCTCCATCTCGATCTCGGCGTCGTCCTCGCTCTTCCAGTGGCCCCCGGGAAATGCGCCCCTGCTGATCGTCATCGCGCTCGCGATCGCCCCGCCGACGAAGAATCCCTTGTTGAAGGGCTGGCGCATGTTGCGCGACTGGTAGAGGTCCTCCTCGATCACCGAGCCCTTGACCTTGCGCTCGTACTCCTCGAAGTTGACCGAGTCGCGCTTGAGCGCTTCTGCGATCGCCTCGGCGGCGTAGATCCCCGCGTGCATCGCGTAGTGGATCCCCTTCAGGGTCGGCACGTTCACCATTCCCGCCCCGTCGCCGCAGATCACCATGCCCGGGACCGAGAGCCGCTTCGGCATCGCCCAGTAGCCGCCCGACGGAATCGTCTTCGCGCCCCAGGCAACGCGCTCGCCTCCCTCGAGGATCTTGATCACGAGCGGGTGCGTCTTCAGCTCCTGTAGGGCGTCGTGGCAGGAGAAGGTGGCGTCGGTGTAATCGAGGCCGACCACGAAGCCGATCGCCACCTTGTTGTCGGCCATCGGATAGATGAAGCTCCCCCCGAACTCGTTCCACTTGGCGCGCTTGCGAAGCGGCCAGCCCATCGTATGGATCACTCGGTCGAGCGGCTTCTCGACCTGCCAGACCTCCTTCACACCCAGCTCCCAGCGCTGCGGATTGGCGCCGTGGAGGTCGAAGTAGTCGAGGGCGGCGTAGGTGAGGTGCCCGAGGGTGCCCTCGGCCAGCACCGTCGCCCTCGCGGTGACATCGGAGCCGGGCTCGAAGTTGGAGAGCGCCTCGCCCTCCTTCCCTCGGCCCTTGTCGCCGGAGCGGACCCCCCTGACGATCCGGTCCTCGACCAGGAGCTTGTCGGCCGCGGTCTCGCTGAGGATGTAGGCGCCCTTCTCCTCGGCGCGCTCGGCCAGCCAGCGGCCGAGCTTCGCGATCGAGGTGACGTAGTTGCCGTGGTTTCGGAAGTTGGGCGGCATCGGCCTCAGCGGCAGCGCCAGCTTCGGGGTCAACAGATAGACGGCGTCCTTGGTCACCTCCCGCTCAACCGGCCACTCGGAGGGGTCGAGTTCCGGGAACAGGGCTCGCATCGCCGACGGGCGCATGTTCGCCCCCGACAGCAGGTGGGCCCCCGGCGTCTTCCCCTTCTCGATCACCGCGACCGGGACCTCGCCCAGCTTCTCCGCCAACTCGGGGTCGCCCTCGAGCAGCTGGCCGAGCTTCACCGCGCAGGCGAGGCCGGCGGGCCCGCCGCCGACGATCGCCACCCCGACGTCGATCCGCTCCTCCTCGGGATCGGTGATCGGGCCGACGAACTCCTCCGCCGGCTTCACCGGAGGCGGGAACTCGCTCGGCGCGGGGTGGTCGCTCGAAGGCGCGTAGCCGCTCTCGCTCATCGCGAGATCAGCCGCCCTTCTTCGCCTTGATCGCCTCGGTCAGCTTGGGGACGATCTTGTGCAGGTCGCCGACCACCCCCAGGTCGCAGAACTCGAAGATCGGGGCGTTCTGGTCCTTGTTGATCGCGAGGATGTTCTCGGAGTTCTGCATCCCGACCTTGTGCTGGATCGCGCCGGAGATCCCGAGCGCCAGATACAGGCTGGGAGCGACCGTCTTGCCGGTCTGTCCGATCTGGGCCGCGTACGGGTACCAGCCGGCGTCGACCACCGCCCGGGTGGCCGCCACCGCTCCGCCGAGCGAGGATGCGAGGTCCTCGGCGAGCTGGAAGTTCTCGGCCTTGCCGAGCCCGCGGCCGCCGCCGACCAGGATCGCGGCGTCCTCGATGTTGACGTCCTCGCCGCGCTGCTCCCCCCGCCTCACCATCTTCGCCTTCGAGGAGAAGCCCGACAGCTCCACCTGGACGTCCTCGACCTCGGCCGTGCCCCCGGTCTCGTTCGGGTCGAACGCGTTCAGCCGACCGATGATGATCGCGGGCTCGCCGACGTAGCCCACGTCCGCCACCTGGGAGTCCTGGAGGATCGGGCGTTCGGCGACGAGCTTGCCGTCGGCGACCTTCACCCGGGTCACCTCCATCGTCACCCCGGCGTTCAGCCGCGCGGTCAAACCCGCCCCGATCTCGAATCCGAGCAGGCCACCACCGAAGAGGGCATAGGTGAAGTCGTCGTCCGACATCACCTTCGCCATCGCGTCGACCACCGGCTGGGCGAGCCCCTCGGGCACGTCCTTGGCGCGGTAGACCCTGTTCGCGCCCCAGGCGCCAAGCTCCGCGCAGGCGTCGTCGGCGATGTCGCCGACCACCAGCGCGGCAGCGTCGACGCCGAGCTCACCGGCGAGCCTGGCGGCCTCGGAGATCGCGCCGAGCGAGTTCTTGTTGAAGGCGCCCTCGTCGTCGTGGAGGGCGTAGACCAGGATGCCGGGCATCTAGATCAGCTTCCTTTCCTCGAGCCAGGCGACGATCTTCTCGACCGTCTCGTTGGTGTCCTCGTCCTCGATGATCTCTCCCGCCTCCTTCTGGGGCGGCGGGTTGAGCGCGAGGACCGCGGTGCGGGAGCCACTCTTGCCCACCCGGTCGGACTCGATTCCGACATCGCCGGTGGCGTGGGTGTCGAGCGGCTTCTTCTTCGCCCCCATGATCGCCTTCAGGCTCGGGTAGCGGGGCTCGTTGATCGCGTCCCCGACCGAGATCACCGCCGGGAGCTCGACCTCGACCGTGTCGTACCCGTACTCGGCCTGGCGCTCGCAGGTGAGACTGCTTTCGCCGACGTCGATCTTGATCACCTGGGTGAGCGAGGGCATCTTCAGGTGGTCGGCGACCACCGCCCCGATCGTGTAGCACTCGCCGTCATCCGACTGCTGGCCGAGCAGGACCAGGTCGGGGCTCTCCTTCTCGAGCACCTTCGCGAGGGCGTAACCGGTGGCGCACACATCCGAGCCGGCGAGGGCGTCGTCGGTGAGGTGCACGGAGCGGTCGGCGCCGAGCGCGACCGCCTTGTGCAGGGCGCGGACGGCGCTCTCGGGACCCATCGTCACCGCGACGATCTCGTCGACCTGGGCCTTGCCGCCCTCCCTGATCTGCATGGCCGCCTCGATCGCGTGGGTGTCGAAGGGGTTGAGGTTCTTCTCGCCGGAGCGATCGAGCCGCTTCGTCTCCGCGTCGATCCGCTTCGTGACGGCGGCGTCCGGGACCTCCTTGACGAGGCAACAGATCTTCAAGTCCGGTCCTCCTTTGGCGTCTGATGCGCGTGAGGGGAAGTGAGATCGCGCGGCAACCCGCCGCGCGGCGCGGGATATTAGCGCTTGCGTCGACTGGCTGACTGACCAGTCAATCAAAGGCTTTCGAACCCTGCGAGCGCCCCCTACCCGGCGGGCGCCGTTTGGGCCTCACCCCCTGTCCGGCTCGAACGGACCGCAGGCTGGCCTCTGCCCCCCGCCTCAATCCGGTCGGGCGCCGGGGACGTATTACCCAGCGCCAATCAGATCTTCCCCAGCCAAGGAGGCACAAGTGGGAATCACGCATCGTTCCAATCGAAACGCCGCCCTCGCGCTGGCGCTGGCCGCCGCGCTGGCGGCCGCGCTCGCCGCGTGTGGCTCCTCGGGCTCGAACGGCGGCACCACCGGCGCCGGCGCGAATGCCGCCGCCAACGGCGGCGGCGGATCGAACACCGTCTCGGTGCGGTCGATCGGCGGCGTCGGGCGGGTGCTGGTCGACTCGAGCGGGATGACGCTCTACACGAACAACCAGGACAGCCAGATGACCGTCGCCTGCACCGGCGCCTGCGCCCAGGTCTGGGTCCCGCTGACCGTCCCCGCCGGCACCAAGCTCACCAGCGCCGATCCCGCGATCCAGGACAAGCTCGGCTCGGTCAAGGATCCGGACGGGAAGACCCAGGTGACCTTCGACGGCAAGCCGCTCTACACGTTCGTGCAGGACAGCGCGGGAACCGCGACCGGCGACGGCTCCATGGACAGCTTCGGCGGGACGAGCTTTACCTGGGCCGCCGCCACGGTCCCGAGCTCCGGGTCGTCGACGGGCGCCGCGGGCGGCACCTCCGGCTCGGGCCGCTACGGGGGAAGCTCCACGGGCGGCGGTGGCTCCTACGGCTACTGAGGGCCGTGATCGCGAGTGCCGGGTCGGGCGTTCCAATCCCGGCCACCTGCTGCCCCGAGCTCGGGCGCCGCGGCGACCACCTCCACCACCGGCGGGTCGGCGCCGGCGAGCTCCTCCACCAAGAGCGGCGGGGGCGGCGGCTACGGCTACTGAGCGGCCGCCGCGCTCAGCCGGCCCCCGATCGCGGCTCCGGTCGGGAGGCGCGAGCGGCGACCGCCGTGCGGACAAACTCGACGATCTCGTCGGTGTTCGCCCCCGGGGTGAAGACCTCCGCGACGCCGAGCTTCTTCAGCTCGGGCGCGTCGTCGGCGGGGATGGTGCCGCCGACGGTGACGACCACATCGTCGGCACCCTCCTCCCTCAGCAGCTCGACCACCCGAGGGACCAGAGTCATGTGGGCGCCCGAGAGGATCGAGAGCCCGACCGCGTCGGCGTCCTCCTGGATCACAGTCTCGGCGATCTGCTCGGGGGTCTGGTGCAGGCCCGTGTAGATCACCTCCATGCCGGCGTCCCGGAGCGCCCTGGCGATGATCTTGGCGCCGCGGTCGTGGCCATCGAGGCCGGGCTTGGCGACGACGATCCGGATCTTGCGATCGGTTGCCGGAGCGGCCGCGGTCTCGGACTCCGCCTCGGTCATGGGCGCGGAGGTTAGCCGCCGAACGGATTGGCAGGATTGGTGGGTGCTTAACCGTATGTGAACGAGGAGTTTCTACGGTTTGATCTCAGTGGGAGCGGTCCGATACTGCGCTTGAGAGCGCTCTAACCAGGGGATACACGTATAGGAGGCAAGCAAACGTGTACGACGTCGTCTATCTCGACCGAACGCATAGGCAGAAGGTGCTCGCCAGTGGCCTCGCCAGGGACACGGCGTGCGAGGTCGCCGTCAAGGAGGCGCGCCGACGGGGAGTCGGGCGGATGTTCCTCGCCGGCTCCGAGCTCGGCCCGGTCAGCGAAATGGTCGTGATCGTCGAGTCCGGGCGCCAGGTCGCCTAGGCCGAAGCACCGGCTCGGGGGAGCTTCGCGCCCGCGAGCCCGCCGGCTAGAAGACCGGCACCTCCGAGTACGTCCCGAACACCTCCTGGAGCGCCGCCACCATCTCTCCCTCGGTGGCCCGCGCCCTGGCGCAGTCGAGGACCAGCGGCATCAGGTTGCGCTCGCCGGCGGCCGCCGCCCGAAGCTCCGCCAGGGAGCGCTCGGCCGCCCCCGAATCGCGCCTCGCCCGGCTCGCACGGACCCGCCCGCGCTGCTTTCGCTCCAGCGCCGGGTCGATCCGAAGGATCGGGACCCCCTCGTCCTCGGCCACCCGGAACTCGTTCACCCCGACCACGATCCTGCGGCCCTCGTCGACCTCGCGCTGGTAGCGGAAGGAGGCCTCCGCGATCTCACGCTGGGGGAAGCTCTGCTCGATCGCTTCGACCATCCCCCCGAGCTCGTCGATCCGGGCGAAGTAGGCGTAGGCGGCGCGCTCCATCTCGTCGGTCAGGGTCTCGAGGAAGTAGGAGCCCCCCAGGGGGTCGATCGTGTTCGCCACCCCGGACTCGTGGGCGATCACCTGCTGGGTCCGAAGGGCGACCCGCACCGCCCCCTCGGTCGGAAGCGCGAGCGCCTCGTCGTAGGTGTTGGTGTGAAGCGACTGGGTGCCGCCTAGGACGCCGGCGAGCGCCTCGATCGTGGTCCGGATGATGTTGTTGAGCGGCTGCTGGGCGGTGAGCGACACCCCGGCGGTCTGGGTGTGGAACCGCATCCGCCACGATTCCTCCCGGCGGGCGCCGTAGGTGTCTCTCATCTCCCTCGCCCAGATCCGCCGCGCCGCCCGGTACTTGGCGATCTCCTCGAAGAAGTCGATGTGGGCGTTGAAGAAGAAGGAGAGCCGGGGGGCGAAGGCGTCGACGTCCAGGCCCCGCTCGATCGCCCGCTCGACGTAGGTGAAGCCGTCCTTGAGGGTGAAGGCGAGCTCCTGGTGGGCGGTCGAGCCGGCCTCGCGGATGTGGTAACCGGAGATCGAGATCGGATGCCAGCGAGGCATGTGCTCGGTGCACCACTCGACCATGTCGATGATCAGGCGCAGCGCCGGCTCGATCGGAAAGCACCATTCCTTCTGGGCGATGTACTCCTTGAGGATGTCGGTCTGGATCGTGCCGCCGAGGCGCTCCGCCGGGACGCCCTGAGTCTCGGCGGCGACGACGTAGAAGGCGAGCAGGATCGCCGCCGGGGCGTTGATCGTCATCGAGGTGGTGACCTCGCCCAGGTCGATCCCTCCGAACAGGGTCTCCATGTCGTCGAGGGTGTCGATCGCCACCCCCTCCACCCCGACCTCGCCGAGGCTGCGGGCGTGGTCTGAGTCGAGCCCCATCAGGGTCGGCATGTCGAAGGCCGTCGACAGGCCCTTGTTGCCGTGGTCGAGCAGGTAGCGGAAGCGCTCGTTGGTCTCCTCGGCGGTGCCGAAGCCCGCGAACTGGCGCATCGTCCACAAACGCCCCCGGTACATCGAGGGGTAGACGCCACGCGTGTATGGGAAGGAGCCGGGGTAGCCGAGCTCCGCCTCGGGGTCCGACTCGGCGCGGTCCTCGGCGGTGTACAACGGACGGACGGGCTCGCCTGAGATCGTCTCGAACAGCGTCTCGCGCTCCTCGAGGCGCGAGTAGACCTCCTCCAGCCACTGATGGGCGCGGCGCCGCGCTTCTGGCTCTATCGCCATGCCAGGAGTCTAGGGTCCATCCCGGTAGGCGCCGGGCGCAGCCGGCGTGCTTCGAGTGGTGAGATCGGGCCCCCTCTGGCCGGCGTCAACGAGCGCGGGAGCGGATCCGTGGGAAGCCGTTACGCTCGCGCCGGCGGGCGGCGATCATCCGTCCCCAGCCGCCGACGGCGGCGGCGAGCGCTGCCGCCCCGATGACCGCGAGCCGGCGGCCGAGGCGCTCGAAGCGCATCACCCGCCACCCCTCCGCCTTCGCCACCGCAAGCAACTCGTCGTCGGGGTTGACGACGACGGGGTTTCCGACCGCGCGCAGCATCGGCAGGTCCGAGGCCGAATCCGAGTAGGCGTAGGACGCCCCGAGGTCGATCTCGTGCTCGTCGGCGAACCGCCGCATCGCCTCGACCTTGCCGTCCCCGTAGACGAAGGGCCCGTCCATGTGGCCGGTGTAGACGCCACCCCGTCCCACCTCCCAGCGCGTGCCGATCCCGCCCTCCATTCCCAGCACCGCGGCGAGGGTGCGAACGAGGTCGTTGCCGGCGGCGCTTACGATGAAGGTGGCGCGGCCGACGTCCTGATGGTGGTGGACCTCGTCGAGCATCTGGGGGTAGATTCGCGGGAGGATCCCGGCGAGCAGCTCGGGGGCCATCCGATCGATCTCGCGCTCGGGGACCTCGGCGAACACCCGGCGGGCGACGCTCACCACCTCGTTGGTCTGCTCGTCGGTGAGCCCACGGAGGCGGTAGCGCAAGTGATCCCACCCCCAGCGGACGAGCTGCGATCGGGCCACGATCCCGTGGCGATTCGCCACCCGCGCGAACACCATCCCCGACGACCCCGCCATCAGGGTCTTGTCGAGGTCGAAGAAGGCGGCGGACCGCTTCATCGTCCCGCGAACGGGGGCGGAACCATGCCCCGCTGAGGCTAGGAGCCGTTCACTGCCAGGACGATGGCGTCGCCTTGTCCGCCGCCGGAGCAGATGGCGGCGCAGCCGAGACCGCCCCCCCGGCGGTGAAGCTCGTGCACGAGGGCGCCGACGATCCGGGCACCCGAGGCGCCGATCGGGTGCCCGAGGGCGATCGCACCCCCGTTGACGTTCACCTTGTCGGGCTCGATCCCGAGGACGTGGACCGAGTTCAGCGCGACCGAGGCGAACGCCTCGTTGATCTCCCACAGGTCGACGTCCTCCGGGCGCTTGCCGATCTTCTCGAGTGCCTGCTTGGCCGCCTTGGCCGGGGTGCGGGCGAGATAGGGGAAGTCGTCGGCAACCTGGCCGTAGCTCAGGACCGTCGCCGCCACTCCCTTCCCGTTCTCCGTCGCCCACCGCTCGGAGGCGACCACCACCGCCGCGGCGCCATCGTTGACGCCCGGGGAGTTGCCGGCGGTGTGGGTCGCGTCGTCGCCGCCCACCGGCTTCAGCTTGGCCAGGGTCTCGACGGTAGTGTCGGGGCGGATCCCCTCATCGGCCTCGACCACCGTGTCGCCCTTGCGTCCCTTGACGGTGACGGCGACGATCTCCTCGGCGAGGCGACCCTCGTCGGTGGCCCTATGGGCGAGGTGGTGCGAGCGCTCGGCCCAGCGGTCCATGTCCGCCCGGGTGATCTCGAGCTCGTTCGAGACCTCGCTCGCCTCGTTGATCATCTGCTTGTCTGTGAACGGGTTGGTCAGCCCATCGTGGGTCATCGCGTCGATCGCCGTCACGTCACCCATCCGAAAGCCGAACCGCGCCCCCGGGAGCAGGTATGGCGCCTTGCTCATCGACTCCATCCCCCCGGTGACCGCGATGTCGAGATCGCCCGCGCGGACCGCGAGGTCGGCGATCCCGATCGTCCGCATCCCTGAGGCGCAGACCTTGTTGACGGTCTCGGAGGGGACCTCGCGCGGGATCCCGGCCTTGATCTGCGCCTGGCGCGAGGGAATCTGTCCCTGGCCGGCCTGCAGGACCTGGCCGTAGACGACACCCTCGACCTGGCCGGGGTCGACCTCCGCCCGCTCCAGCGCCTCCTTGATCGCGGTCCCGCCCAGCTCGGTAGCGTCGAGGGGGGCGAGGCCGCCGCCCATCTTCCCGAACGGGGTCCGGGCCGTTGAGAGGATCACCGTCTTCGCCATCGCCGCCCTTTCGATCGCGCCGGCTTCGGCCGGCTTCGTTGCACCGTCGTCCAGGCAATGCTAGCCCCACCCCCGAGCCGACCGCCCGGCGGCGGCGACCTCGTCACTATCCTCCGCCGTCCGTGCGGGTGGAGGTGGTCCACAAGCGGCTGGTGGAGGTGGAGGCCGACCTGCACGCGGTCGCTCGCACGAACGCCGAGACGCCTGTCCCCTCCGAGTTCGTCTCCACCCCGGGGGCAGAGGACGCTCGCACCGACTACAAGCGGCTCACCCTGCTGCGCCCCGGCCGCCCCGAGCGGCTCCTGATCGTCGGCCTCGGCGACCCCGAGCAGGTGAACGGCGAGCACCTGCGGGTGGCCGCTGCCCTGGCGGCGAAGCAGGCCGGCCGCCTGCGGGCGCGGTCGATCGCCTGGTCGCTGCCGGTCGCCGGCTCCGCCGCCGACGAGCTCGCCGCCGCCGATCTGGTCGCGGGCACGATCCTCGCGGCCTACCGCTTCGACCGCTACAAGTCGTTCGAGGACGACGACCGCCCGCCCCCGATCGAGCGGCTGACGATCGCGGTCGGCGGCGAGATCCCGGACGGGCTCGCCGCCGAGGCCGAGGTGGCGCGGGTCGCGGCCGAGGCGGCAAACCGCGCCCGGGAGCTGCAGCAGCTTCCCTCGAACGTCGTCACCCCCTCCCATCTCGCCGAGCGCGCCACCGCCCTCGCCTCCACGCACGACTCGCTCAGCTGCGAGGTGCTCGGGCGGGAGCAGATCTCCGCGCTCGGGATGGGTGGCCTCGAGGCGGTGTCGAAGGGCACCGCCGAGGAGCCGCGGTTGATCGTTCTCCGCTACGAAGCCGGCGACCCCGGCGAGGTGCTCGGCCTGGTCGGCAAGGGGATCACCTTCGACAGCGGCGGGATCTCGATCAAGCCCGCCCGGGGGATGGAGGAGATGAAGATGGACATGTCGGGCGCCGCCGCGGTGCTCGAGGGAGTCGGCGCGATCGCCGAGCTCGGGCTGCCGCTGAGGGTGACGGCGGTGATCCCGTCCACGGAGAACATGCCGAGCGGGACCGCGACCAAGCCGGGCGACATCATCACCCAGCTGAACGGGAAGACGGTCGAGGTCAACAACACCGACGCCGAGGGCCGACTGATCCTCGCCGACGCCCTCGCCCACTGCGTCGAGCTCGGCGCCGACCGGATCGTCGACCTCGCCACCCTCACCGGGTCGGTCCTGATCGCGCTTGGCTCCACCTACGCGGCCCTGATCTCCAACGACGACGCCTGGGCCGAGCGGGTCGAGCGCTCGGCGACGCGAACCGGCGAGCTCGCCTGGCGCCTTCCGCTGCACCCCGAGTACAAGGAGCTGACCAGGGGCACCGACGCCGACCTCACCAACTCCGCGACGAAGCGCAAGGCGGGGACGATCTACGCCGGGTCCTTTCTCGAGGAGTTCGTCGGCGGCAAGCCGTGGGTCCATCTCGACATCGCGGGCACCGCCTGGGACGTCGGGCGCGAGTACGTCGGCAGGGGTCCGACCGGCTACGGGGTCCGGCTCCTGGTGGACCTCGCCCGCTCGCTCGCGAGCTGACGCTCCCCGGCGGCCGGCCAGCTGCCTTACACCGCCAGCAGCCGGATCACCCTCCGGGCGAGCGCCCTGCTTCCTTCGACCCGGACCCGCCCGCTGGCGAGCCGTCCCAGCGCCGCGCGCCCCCTGGCGTCGACCGGGTTTGGGACGCCGCTCAGGCGCCAGCCGAGGGTGGGCACGGTGGCGAAGTGGACGATGTCGGGCAGCCGGCCGGTGATCGCGAGGTCGGGACTTCGCACGTCGCCGTCCTCGACCAGCACCACCCTCGGCCCGAACCGCACCCGGAGCGGTGAGAACTCCTCGGCGAACCGGAACACCACCCTGCCGCGCATTCCGCCGACCGCGTCCGGGTCGCGGGCGATCCCTCGCTCGATCAGACCGAAGATGCTCGGCGCGACCCCGTTCTCGACCAGCCTCCCGAGCCGCACCTGCGGGGTGCGGGCGCGACGATCGGATCCCGCTGGCCGGTCGGACTCGGTCATCGGCCGGCTGATCGTACGGCGGTCGCGGAGGGAGCTGGGACCGCCTTTTACGATCACGCCGATGTTCGTCGGGGCGACCCGGACGAACGACTTCTTCTCCTGGACGATCCGACCGCCGCTCCCCGCGGCCGCCCCTCGGCGCTTTCTACTGGGCCGCCTTCGTCCTCATCGGCGCTCGAGGAAGTGGGTGAGGAAGGTCTCGGATCGAGTCCCGACCGCGGTAGACGCCGGTGTCCGGGAGCGCGCCTCGCTCTCGCGCCATTCCGCATCCTCGGACAGCGCCGACATGGCGGCCTCGATGTCGCCCGATTGAGCGCCTCGTAGGAGGCGATCACCGTGGCGGCGTCGCTGCCTTCTGTCGCCATCGCCCGAACCGTAACGGCCCGGCCACTAAGGTGTCACCGCCTCCTCGCCGCCGAGGATCAAGCAGGTGGCGGTGCCGTGGGCGAGGAGCTTCCCCGATCCGGCGGCGATCAGCCGCCCCTCGGCCGTCGCCTGGCGGCGGCCGCGGTGGACGACCTCGGCCTCGGCTCGCACCTGCCCGGTGTCGCGGGTGATCGCGCGCACGAACTTCACCTCGAGGGTGAGGGTCGTGTAGGCGGCGCCCGCCGGCAGCGTGGTATGAACGGCGCAGCCGAGCGCCGAGTCGAGAATCGTGGAGGCGTAGCCACCGTGGACGGCCCCGATCGGGTTGTAGTGCTCCTCCCCGGGCTCGCCCTCGAAAACGGCGTGCCCGACCCCGACCTCGGCCGCCGTCATCCGCATAACCACCGCGATCGGGGGAGGCGGCAGATCGCCGCGCATCAGCTCCCCCATCAGCTCGATCCCGTCCTTGCCAGCGGCGCCCTCGAAGGCGACCATCGGGTCCTGCCAGACGATCTCGCGACGGCGGGTCCCGTGCGGCGCGGTCTCGCCGACCGCCCGGGCCGAGTCGACCGCGCGGATCGGCGGCGCCCCCTCGCGGGCGGCGCTCACGGGCGCCGCGAGGGGCCGCCCCGAGCGGCTGGGGCCGCCGGGTAGAAGAGGTCGGCGAGGATCTCCTCGGGGGTGATCGTGATCAGCTTCGGGTCGAGCCCGTCGAGCCCGAGGTCCGGCCGGCGGCGTCTGCGCTGCTTCTTCATCGCGCCTCCTTTCTCGACAACGGTTGCTTGATGCAACCAACGCGAGCGACCCTAACAGAGTCAGTTGCATCACGCAACCGAGTGTGCCAAGATCACAGAGGAGACCGCAGGCCAAGGGCGATGCTCCACCGTGACTACAACGACCCCGTCTGCTCGATCGCCGGCTCCCTCGAGCTGATCGGCGAACGTTGGACGATCTTGATCCTCCGCGACGTCTTCAGCGGGAGGCGCAAGTTCAGCCAGATGCAGCGCTCAATGGGGGTGGCGCGGAACGTCCTCGCCGCCCGGCTCCAGCGGCTGGTCGACGAGGGGATCCTCGAGCGACGCCCCTACAGCGAGCAGCCCGAGCGCTACGAGTACTTCCTCACCGAGAAGGGCCTCGATCTGTGGCCCGTCCTCGTCTCGCTCCTGCAGTGGGGCGACAAGTACCTTGACCGTGCGGGAGAGCCGCAGACTGTCCTCGTCCACAAGCAGTGCGGGGGCGAGGTCGACGAGCATCGGATCTGCAAGCGGTGCGCCGAGCCGCTCGGACCCCGCGACGTGCGCGCCGTCTACCACGAGGACATCGCCCGGGTGCCCGAGATCCCCACCTAGACTGCCCGCCCGTGGACTTCGAGCTGAGCGACGAGCAGCGGCTGCTGCGGGACACCGTTCGCGACTTCGCCCGCCAGGAGGTGGCGCCCGTCGCCGCGGAGCTCGACCGCACCAAGAGCTTCCCGTACGAGCTGGTGGCGAGGATGGGCGAGCTTGGGCTGATGGGCATCCCCTTCCCGGAGGAGTACGGGGGCGGAGGCGCCGACACCCTCGCCTACGCCTTGGCGGTGGAGGAGATGACCCGAGTCGACTCCTCGGTGGCGATCACGATGGCCGCCCACACGTCGCTCGGGACGATGCCGATCTACCGATGGGGGACGGACGCCCAGAAGGACGACTGGCTGCCCGAGCTGTGCAGCGGGCGCAAGCTCGCCGCCTTCGGTCTCACGGAGCCCGAGGCCGGCTCGGACGCCGGCAACACCCGCACCACCGCTCGGCTCGAGGACGGGGAATGGGTCGTGAACGGCGCCAAGCAGTTCATCACCAACTCGGGCACGAAGATCTCGGGCTGCGTGACGATCACCGCGGTCACGGGGGGCGGGAACGGGACCAAGGAGATCTCGAACCTGATCGTCCCCAACGGCACCCCCGGCTATGAGCCCGGCGAGCCCTACCGGAAGATGGGCTGGAACGCGTCCGACACCCGGCCGCTCAGCTTCGAGGACTGCCGGGTGCCGGAGTCGAACCTCCTCGGGCGCCGGGGCGAGGGCTTCAAGCAGTTCCTCCAGATCCTCGACGGCGGCCGGATCGGCGTCTCGGCGATGGGGGTCGGCCTCGCCCAGGGCGCCCTCGACGAGGCGATCGCCTACGCGAAGGAGCGCCGCGCGTTCGGGCAGCCGATCTCCAAATACCAGGCGATCCAGGCGAAGATCGCCGACCTCTCGGCCCAGATCGAGGCGGCGAGGCTGCTCGTCTACCGCGCCGCGGCGCTGGAGGAGCGCGGCGAGCCGTTCACCATGACCGCCGCCCAGGCGAAGCTGATCACCGGCCGCCTGGCGGTGCGCGCAACCGAGGAGGCGGTCCAGATCCACGGCGGCTACGGCTACATCGAGGAGTACCCGGTGTGCCGCTTTTACCGTGACGCCAAGATCCTCACCATCGGCGAAGGGACCGACGAGGTCCAGCAGATGGTGATCGCTCGCCAGCTCGGCTGTTAGCCCCGGTCTTGGCCGACGCTGCGGCGCCTCAGCCGTCTCCGTCCCGGGAGCGGAGCAGCTCGGTGGCGGCGCTCGCGGGGTCGAGCTCCCGGCTCACCACCCGGTCGAGCAGGGCGGCGACCGACTGGTCCTCGGCGACGGCGGCCTCCAGGCGCCGCCGCATCCGCGAGGCGGCGATCTCGAGCACCTCGTTTCGCAGGTTCCTCGCCCGCCGCTCCTCCAGGGTGCCCTCCGCCTCGATGTGGGCGCGATGCTCGCCGATCTTCTCGGCCAGCTCGGCGACCCCTTCTCCCCTGGCCGCCTCGGTGCGGATGATCGGGACCCTCCAGGAGGCCTTGGGCCCCAGCGAGAGGACCCCGCGGATCTCGCGGATCATCGTGTCGGTCATCGGGTGGTCGGCTTTGTTCACGCAGATCACGTCGGGGATCTCCATCACCCCCGCCTTCAGCGCCTGGATCGAATCGCCCGAGCCTGGCATCAGCACCAGGACGATGGTGTCCCCGTGGTCGACGATGTCGATCTCCGCCTGGCCAACCCCGACGGTCTCGATGAAGACGTCGTCCTTGCCCGAGGCATCCATCAGAAGCGCAGCCTGGAGGGTGGCCTCCGAGAGCCCGCCGAGGGCGCCCCGACTCGCCATCGAGCGGATGAAGACGCCCTTGTCGAGGAAATGCTCGGACAGGCGGATCCGGTCGCCGAGCAGGGCGCCGCGGGTGAAGGGGCTGGAGGGATCGATCGAGAGAACGGCGACGTCGCGGTCCGCCCTTCGCATCTCGGCGGTGAGGGCGCCGATCAGGGTGCTCTTCCCCACCCCCGGCGGCCCGGTCAGCCCCACGATCCGAGCCCTCCCCGTCTTCGGGAACACCTGGCGGACCAGCTCCCAGCCCGCCGGGTCGTCGTTCTCGATCAGGGTGATCGCACGCGCGAGCGCGCGCTTGTCCCCGGCGAGCAGCCGCTCGGCGAGCGGGGCCTCGGATTTCTCGGCGGCCTTCGCCACGGGCGTCGAGTCTAGTGGCGACCCCTACCTATGATCCGCCGCCGATGAGGCTGCTCGGCTTCCTGCGGCGCAACCGCATGCTCACCCCGAAGTACGCCCGGCTGGCGTGGCGCTATGCGTGGCGGCGGCTGCTCACCCAGGCCGGCTGGCGCTGGCGCACGGACGGACTGGTGTTCTTCGGAAGGCGTCTGCAGATCCAGATCGGAAAGCGCGGCGAGGTCCGGTTCGGGCGCCTGTGCTGGATCGGCGACGGGACCAAGATCCGCTGCCACGAGGGGGTGGTCGAGATCGGCTCGAAGACGGTGATCGGCCAGGAATGCACGATCTCGGCCTACAAGCGGGTCCGAATCGGCGAACAGTGCGTGATCGCCGACCGGGCGATGTTCATCGACTTCGACCACGGCGTGGTCGAGGTGGAGCGCCCGATCCGCCAGCAAGGGATCTACAAGCGAGAGACGATCGTCGGCTCGAACGTGTGGATCGGCTACGGCGCCTGCGTCCTGCGCGGCGTCCAGGTGGGCGATAACTCGATCGTTGGCACCAACGCGGTCGTCACCAGGGACGTGCCCGCCAACGCCGTGGTGGGCGGCGTGCCCGCGAAGGTGATCCGGATCCGCGAGGCGCCGACGCAGCTGCGCTGGCCGAGCCCGGTCGAGCCGGGCAGGGACGCGGCGCTCGGGCCGCCCGACTAGGCAAATGCTTGCGAAAGCTGCTTAGAGCCGCTTCCCCGAGGCGAACAGGGCCGCACCCGTGACCAGGCCGATCCCGCCGAAGATCCAGAAGAGGATCAGCCCGGTGGTGAGAGCGGCGGCGATCAGGGCGAGCCCGACCGCGAGCAGGGGCAGGCCAAAGGAGATCGGGACACTGACGTTGAGAGCCGGGCCGAAGCTCGCCCGCCGGCGGCGCCCCATCGCCTCCTTGGACGGCCTCACCTCCCGCCTCCCCTCGGGCAGCGGCGACATCAGCCGCCCGCGGTCCTGGCGGCCGGCAGGAGCTCGTCGTAGACGGCCGCGGTGCGCTCGGCGACGTCGGCCCAGTCGAACCGCTCGAGGTGCTCGACCGCCTCGGTGACGAGGCGGCGGCAGAGCTTCGCGTCGGCGAGCATCCTCACGCTCATCTCCGCGAGCGACTCGGGGTCGCGGGCCCGGAACCGAAGCCCGACCTCGTCGTGCGGCACGACCTCGCGGAGGCCGCCGGTGTCGGCGACGATGCAGGGGCAGCTCGAGGCCATCGCCTCGAGCGCGACCAGGCCGAAGGGCTCGTATATCGACGGGACCACGCAGACGTCGGCAATCCGATAGAGCGAGTGGAGCACGTCGTCGCCGATCCAGCCGACGAAGGTCCCGTGGTTCATCAGGCCCAGCTCCCTCGCCTGGAGCCGGAGCTCCGCCTCGTGGGTGCCTGAGCCGGCGACCACGAAGCGGGTGCTGGGGAGGCGCTCGATGATCCGCGGCAGCGCTTCGAGCGCGACCTGGAAGCCCTTCTCGTAGACGCGGCGCCCGACGAGGAGGACGAGCGACTCGGTCGGCGAGGCGAACTCCCGGCGGAGACGGTCGAGCTCGTCGGAGTCGTACGGCTGGAGGTCTTCGGGGTCGATCCCGTTGGGGATCACCTCGATCGAGACCTGGGGAACACCGAACACGTCCATGATCTGCTCGCGCATGAAGGTGGAGCAGGCGATCACCCGGTCGGAGCGGTGGGTGATCCACCGCTCGACGCCGTGGATGTAGGACTGGGGGTGCTTGTCGACCCAGCCCTGGTGGCGGCCGTGCTCGGTGGCGTGGATGGTGGTGATCAGGGGCGCCTCGAACCTCTTCGCGAGGTGGTCGCAGGCGTTGGCGACCAGCCAGTCGTGCCCGTGGACGAGGTCGAATCGGTGGCGATCCCCGAGCTCGACCCCGGCGGCGAGCATGTCGGAGTTCATCCGCTCCACCCAGGCAACGAACTCGTTCAGCTCGGCGGGGCGGGTCGGCTCGCGGACCCGATGGATGTAGACCCCGGCGAGAAGCTCCTCGGGGGGCGACTCCTCGCCGCCGCGGGTGAGCACGTGGACCTCGACGTCCCACTCGACGAGCCCCTCCGAGAGCTTGCGGACGTGCCGGGCCAGGCCGCCCTCGATCAGCGGGGGGTACTCCCAGGAGAGGATCAGGACTCGAGTCATGGCTCGAACAGGGGCGCCAGACTCAGGTCGGGGGCCAGGTTTCGCAAGCGGCGGTCCGGAGCCTCGGCGGAGTCTATGGCCTCCAGCAGCGCCTCGGCGTGGCTCGTCGCCCGCCGGTAGGGGTAGTCGCCGGCCTGGCCGCGATGGTCCATGAAAGCCCAATCGCTCGCCTGGACCGCGAGCAGCTCGCGGGCCGCGCGCTCGGCCGCCTCGGGCTCCACGCCGCCCTCGCCGAGGCGACGGAGCAGGCGGAGCTCGACCCGGCGCGCCCCCCAGACCAGGTCGGCGACATCCGGGGAGTCCCAGGTCTCGAGCGTCTTCCCCGCCCCCCAGCTTGCCTCCGCCACCGGCCGCTCCTCGGGCCGGTGCCATGCAAGCGCCTCGGGCAGCGTGACCAGCCGGACCCTCTCCTCTTCGGCCCCCGCCAGAACCTCCGCCAGCCACAGCGGGCCCTCCGCCCACCAGTGCCCGAGGAGCTCGGTGTCGATCGCGAAGGCGCAGAGGCCGGGACGGCCCCGCTCGGCGCGGAATCGCTCCAGGCGGCCGCGAACCGCCTCCAGGAAGGCGTGGGCGTGCTCGGCGGCCCGGTCGGCCGCAGCGCCGGGCTGGTAGGGCCCGCCCCCCACCGACCATAGCCTGGTGCCGTTCTCCGACAGGCGGTGGTAGTCGAGGTAGGCGTCGTCGGAGGGATACCCCCGCTCGGACCAGACGAGCTCGACCACCGCCCAGTCGATCGTGAAGGCGGTCAACCCCTCGGCCAGCCGGACGGGAGCGAGGGCGGCGCCGTCGGGCTCGAGCGCGCTCTGGTCGAGGCAGGTGTAGGCGATCCCGCGCTCCTCGAGCAGCCACTCGATGCCCGGGGCATAGGCGCATTCGGGTAGCCAAAAGCCCCGCCCCTCGCCGAACCGGCGCGCGTGCGAGCGAAGCCCCGCGTCGATCTGAAGCCTCCTGCCCGCCCGGGTGGCGAGCTTGGGGAGGACGGCGTGGGTGGCGGCCGAGGTCATCAGGGCGATCCGGCCCTCGGCCGCGGTGTCGCGGAACAGGCGAAGGGCACCCCCGCCCGCCGCCTCGAGCCGGGCGATCGCCGCCCGGTAGCCCTCCACCCGCGCGGCGGCGGCATCCTGCAACGGCTCGTCGACGGCGGCGGCATCGTCCTCGGCGGCCTCCAGCCGATAGCGGCGGAGGAAATCGAGCATCCGCTCGCCCACCCCCTCGGCCTCGAGCTGGTCCGCGAGCACCGGGGTGATGGTCATCGTCAGCCGCCCGGCGACCCCGAGCACGGGCACGTACGAGCTCGCCACCGCCTCGAACAGCCACTCCTCCCCGAAGGGCCAGGTCCCGAACCCCTCCACGTAGGGCATGTGGCTGTGCAGAACCACCGCCAGGTCGCCGACCGGGCGATCAGGCATGACAGATCGCGAGGAAGTCGAGCGCCCGATCGAGGTTGTCCCGCTTCAGCCTGAAGTCGCTGGAGCGGATCGAGGGGACGAATCGGTCGTAGAAAAGCCTCGTCAGGCGGAGCGCGCGGTGGGTGCGGTCCCAACCGAGGCGGAGGGCGAGCTCGTGGGCGCGAAGGCGGCGGGCGTGACACAGGCCGAGTACCTCGACCCGGGCGAAGTGGGGCTCGAGCAGGGCGCGGTACTGGCCCCGGTCGTACTCGCGCAGGTGCCAGGGGTTGTCTGACTTCAGGGCGCCGGGCGGAGCGAGGGTGAGCCGGTTCGGGGTGGAGACGTAGGCGATCGGGGCGGCGGAGGCGATCCGCTGGAGGAGCCGTTCCGGGTCGTGGACGTGCTCGATCGTCTGCAGAAGGACGACGGCGTCGACGCGCTCGTCGAACTCCTCCACCAGCCCCCGGCGAAAGCTCAGGTTCTCGCGGCGGTAACGCGCCCGGGCGTGCTCGAACGCCTCCGGGTTGGCGTCCACTCCGATCACATCCGCCGCCCGGCGGGCGAGCACGTCGGCGCCGTAACCCTCGCCGCAGGCGAGGTCGGCGACCCGGAGCCCGCCGCAGCGGTCCGCGATCCACTCGTACACGGCGAGGTGGCGCCGGAACCAGTAGTTCTCCTCGGGCACGTCGGGCAGGGTGCGCTCGCCCGTCAGCTCGAGCGGGGGTACCCCCTCCGGCTGGCCTTCCTGGACGTAGCTCATCCGCAACTTGTAGCCGCAATCGCCGCGTAAGATCGCCGCCGATGCAGGCGCGAGCGAGGTACGAGGAGATCAAGGCGGCCAACGAGCACTACCACGACGCCGCCGCCTCCGAGTACGACGCCAAGTGGGGGATCGACTTCGGCGAGGTCGGCCAGGCGCAGGTGCGCGGGAAGCTCCGGAAGGCGCTCGCCGGGTGGCCGGCCGATCCCTTCGGCGAAGCCCTGGAGATCGGCGCGGGGACGGGCTACTTCTCGCTCAACCTGCTCCAGGCCGGGGTGATCGAGCGGGCGACCGCAACCGACATCTCCCCGGGAATGCTCGCGGCCCTCTCAGAGAACGCCACCCGCCTCGACCTCCGAGTCCGGATCGAGACGGCCGAGGCCGAGCACCTTCCGTTCGAGGACGAGAGCTTTGACCTCGTCTTTGGCCACGCCGTTCTCCACCACGTCCCCGACCTCGCGCGCGCCTTCGCCGAGTTCCATCGCGTCCTCCAGCCCGGGGGGATCCTCGCCTTCTGCGGCGAGCCCTCGCGCTACGGAGACCGCCTCGCTCTCCTGCCCAAGTACACGGCCCGGGCGGCCGCCCCGCTGTGGCGGCTCGCGGTCCGGGCCTCTCGGCGGCGGTCGGCCCCCGGGGAAGCCGACGACGGCCACCAGCTCGAGGGCGAGGTCGATGTACACGCGTTCCGGCCCGGCGAGCTCGACCGCCTGGCCAGGGCGGCCGGCTTCTCCGCCGTCCGCGTCCGCGGTGAGGAGCTCCTCGCCAACGTTCACGGGTGGACGATGCGCACCCTCGAGGGCAGCGCCCAGCCCGACGAGGTGCCGACCGCCTGGCGACGGTTCGCCTTCCGCAGCTACCTCGCCCTCCAGCGCTTCGACGCCTCGGTGCTCGAGCCCCGCCTCCCCGCCTCCCTCTTCTACAACCTCCTGATCTCGGCTCGCAGGCCCTGACGCGGCGCCTGGGCCTCTCAGCGCAGGCCGCGAATCTCGCGCTCGAGCTGCTCGCCGCCGAGCAGTACGAGGGCGATCCCGGCCACGGTGACTGCGCGGGCGATGTCCGTGGCCGCCTGCACCCCCAAGAGCCCGACGAGGGCCATCGATAGCCCCCAGACCAGAACGATCACCCCCGCCACCAGCTCGCCGAGGGTGGCGGCGTACGGGACGCCGTCGACCTCTATCCCGGTGAGGCCGAGGCTCCCGGGCTGGGGCCAGGCGGGCTCAGTTGCGCTCGACATCCGTAGCACGAGGGTTGCATCGGCGGCGCCGGGCTCCCTCTCCAACGTACAACTGGCCAAATCGGGTCGGCGCGGCCGCCCGCCTACCCAAAAGTGAAGGCGTAGCCGGAGATCCCGGGCCCGAACCGGAGGCTGAGCCGATGGCCGCCGGCCCGGGCGAGGTCGACGAGCCGGTAGAGGCGCTGAGCGGAGACCAAGGCGACTCCTGCGTGGACGTCCTCGCCGGCAAACCGGTTCGGGATCGGGTGCCCGTCGAGGTAGACGCGGAGGTCCCGCGGCCCCCCCGGCGAGCCGAGCACCAGGAACACCCTCTTGGCGGCGAACTCGAGATCGAGGCGGGCATTGCGGACGGCCGTCGCCGCCTCCGCGGTGATCGTCCAGCGACCCCCGTAGGCGAGGTCGTTGGCGGGGAGCGAGGCGGGCACCGAGCCGAAGTCGCGCGTGGTCGGCGTGATCGGCCCGTTCGCGAACCGCTGGGCCCGGGCGGCGCCGAGATAGCTCTCCGGCGTCAGAACTCCCTTGGATGCGACCTGGGCCTGGGCGTGGGCTCGGCCGCCGAGATCGTTGTGACCCGCCTCGCGAAGGAGGGTGCGGATCGCGCGCTCGGTCTGGCTGTAGTCCCCCTCGCCGAAATGGGCGTCGCGGACGTGGCCGGTGGCGTCGACCAGGTAGTCGGCGGGCCAGTACTGGTTGCCCCACGCCGTCCAGGTGGCGAGATCGTTGTCCTGGACGACGGGATAGGTGAGGCCGTTCTGGTGGATCGCGTCCTCGACGTTGCCCGCATCCTTCTCGAACGGGAACTCGGGAGAGTGGACGCCGACGATCGTCAGGCCCCTGTCGCCGTACTTGCGATCCCAGGCCTCCATGTAGGGCAGGGTGCGGATGCAGTTGATGCAGGTGTAGGTCCAGAAGTCGATCAGGACCACCCGCCCGCGCAGGCCCGCCATCGTCAGCGGCCGGCCGCCGGGGCTGTTGAACCAGCGTTGGTTGTCGACGAACTCGGGGGCCCGGCCGTAGACCGGGAGCTTCACCGCCCGGTCGAGCGACCGGGCGTCGTCGGGGGCGATCGGCCCGTGACCGCCGCGCACCTCGGCGAGGTCCGCGCTGACCGCGCCGCTCTTCTCGAGCTCCCCGCTCGGGTTCACCAGGAACGCGGGCAACTCGCCGGCGATCGCGGTCTGAAACCGGGTGTCGAGGTTGGCGCTCATCGCCACCGCCACCAGCACCATCACCGCCCCCATCAGCACCTGGACCTGGCCCCGGACCGGCGCCAGGCGGGCGGTCAGCCGCCGGCCGCCGAGCAGGAGGGCGTAGAGGGCCGCCGCGGAGCCGGAGGCGTAGGCGAGGGCGACCGCGAGCCGCCCGGCGGTGAAGTCCTGGGCGGCGGACACGGTGATCACCCCGGCCAGGATCGGGCCGGCGCAGGGGGCGTAGACCAGCCCCAGGCTCGCCCCCAGGACCAGTCCCGAGCCGAACCCCTCTCCTCCCGTCCGCGCCGGTCTCGGCACGATCGCGGTGAGCCAGGCCTCGATTCGATCGCCGATCGGCGGCACCAGCAGCGAGATCCCGAACCCGGCGAGGACGACGATCGCGACCGTCCGGGCGATGTCGTTCGGGAGCCCGAGGGCGTGGATCACGTAGACGAGGGCGACGATGGCGAAGCTGAACGAGAGCGCGAGCCCGCTGACGACCCCGAGCGGGCGCCGGCGGCCACCGGTTACTCCCGCCGACAGCACCGCGGGCAGGATCGGAAGCACGCAAGGGGACAGCGCCGTCGCCGCGCCCGCCACCAGCGCGAACAGGATCAGAAGAGCCATCTACTCACCTTGCCTACAGACGCTCGGGCCTGCTCACCATTACGCGGCGGTTTCGGCCCATCGTTCAAGGAGCGGTTGCAGGTGATGCCCGCCTCCGGTCAGGAAGAGCCGGCGCCGTCGGGATGGGCGCGCCGAGCCCGGCGAAGGCTGACCTCGCCCCTGATCCCCTTGAACCGCCGCCGGCCGGCAGGGGAGAACCTGAAGTCCTCGCCGGCGCGCTCGGCGACTTCGGCCGAGACGAGGACGCTGCTCGGCCGGGCGACGGCGCTGATCCGGCTGGCGAGGTTCACCGGGCGCCCGTACCAGTCGCCACCGCGGGCGAGCGCCTCTCCCCGGGCGATCCCCGCCTTCAGCGGCGGCACCCGCTCGTCGGCTTCGGGCGTCTCGATCAGCGCGAGCGCGGCCTCGAGCAGCGCGTCGGTATCGGGGGAAACGAGCATCGCGGCGTCGCCGAGCATCTTCACCAGGCGGACCGGGGGCCTCGCGGCCTCGGTTGCGATCTCACTCAGGCGGCCGGCGAGGCCGCCGATCTCCTCGGCCTCCAGGCGCTCGCCAAGGCGCGTGAATCCGACCAGGTCGGCGAAGCAGACGGCCACCTCGCTGGCGCCCGGAAGCCGCCCGGCGGCGACCTCGGTTCCGGCGATCACGTCGTGGCGAACCTGCTCGCGCAGATGCAGCCCGAGGGCATACCGAAGCACCGATCCGGCGAGCGGGGCCAGCTCGCGAGCCGCCCGCGCGAGGCGCAGCCCGAGCTCGCGCTCGGTCACCCCCGCCTCGACGTAGGAGTCGGCGATCAGCTGGCGGATCGCCGCCGCCACCTGGGCGACGGACATCCCGATTACCCGAGTCACCTCGAGCATCCCTTCCTCGGACAGGCCGGCGTCGAGGAAGGCCCGCGCCCGCCGAGCCGCCTCGAGGTCCTCGGAGGTCGCGTCGGGCTCGTCGCCGGTCGAAACCGGGAGCCCGAGCGCCTGGCGCTGCCGGCGCAGGAAGTCGAGATCGAGCCCGGCGGCCTCCGCCACCTCGGCGAGCGTGTAGCGCCCGCCGTCCGCCGAGAGGACCCGCTCGGCGGGGAGGAGGGCGAGCCGGTCCTCGCCCACCGCCTGGCGGAGCTCCTCGAGCGATACCCCATCGCGGGCGAGCTCGTCGAGCAGGACGAGCCTCTCCCCCCGTGCCTTCCCGCTCACCCCGTCCAACAGGCCCTCGGCCTCGAAGTCGATCTCGCTCACGGCGGTCATTCTCACCGAGAGGACGCCCGGCCGGGGCCGGCCCCGATCCCTCCGTACAATCGAGGAATGGCAGGCCGGGAGCTTCCCATCTTCGAGCTCGAGGCCGTCCTCCTGCCCGGGGAGCGGATTCCCCTCCACATCTTCGAGGAGCGCTACAAGCGGATGGTCGGTCATGCGCTCGAGGAGGACGAGCCCTTCGGGATCGTCTTCCACGACGATGAGGGGGCGCGGCGAGTCGGCTGCACGGCCAGGGTCGACGAGGTGCTCGAGCGCTTCGACGACGGCCGGATGAACGTCGTCGTCAGCGGTGAGGACCCGTTCCGGGTGCTCGATCGATTCGAGGCCCCGGACTACCCCGCCGGCGAGGTCGAGTTGATCTCCGAGGACGAGGCGGCCGCGATCGACGAGGGCGCCGCGGGCGCGGCACGCGACGCGTTCGCGGAGCTCGCCGAGCGCGCCACCGGCGAGCGCCCCGCCCCCGAGGAGCTGGAGGCGGCGAGCGCCTACGCGATCGCGGCGCGGATCGAGCTCCCGGTCGAGACCAAGCAGCGGCTGCTCGAGCTGCGCGACGAGGACCAGCGGATGGCCCTCCTGGGCAAGGCGCTGAGGGCGGTCGAGAAGGCCCTCGCGGACAGCGAGGAGATCGCCGAGCGCGCCCGCTCGAACGGCAAGGTCGAGTTCGGCTGAGAATCCTCAGCCGCCGTCCGGGCCGCTAGGCGAGGGTCACGGCGCCGCCCCGGCGGGGGTCGCCGCCGCCCGAGAGCTCTCCGGAGTCGGGGTCGCGGACAACCGCCTGGCAGCCTCCGAAGTAGAGGTTCTGCCGGCGCCATCGGACCACCGGGACGCCGCGCCGTTCGAGCCGGACGAGGCCGTCTTGGTCGACATCGGGCTCGGCCTGGACGATCCCCGCCTCGAAGTGGAGCCGGCCCGCTCGCACCGCCTCCCCGGCCTCCATGCCGTCCTCGATCACCCTGAGGATCACCTGGAGGATCGCCGAGCGGATCCGGTTGGAGCCGGCGCTGCCGAGGCCGACCTCGATCTCCCCGCGATCGAGGACGGCGCTCGGCGACATCATCGAGCTCACCCGGCGGCCGGGCGGGATCAGGTGGAAGCCGTGAGGGTTCAGATCCTCCTCGCCGAGCATGTTGTTCAGGTGCACCCCGGTGCCGGGCACCAGCATCCCCGAGCAGGTCCCGTTCGAGCAGGTGACCGAGGCGCACATCCCGTTCGCGTCGAGGGCCGCGATGTGGGTGGTCGACCCCAATCTGTCGCCGGGGTCGGCTGCGTCGCCGGGCCCCCCGGCTCCACCGGCTCCCCCGGCCCAGCCGCCGCCGCGGATCCGCTCGGCGACCCGGTCGAACCGCGCCGGGTCGAGGAAGCGAGCCGCGTAGCCCTCCTGATGGAGCCCCTCGTGGAACGCCTCGCCCCTGGCGGCGTTCGCCGCCTCCATCGCCGCCACCACCTCCTCGACCCCGCTCCGCTCGCCCAGCCGCTCCAGGAGCCCGAGAGCGAAAGCGATCAGGATCCCGCCCGAGGAGGCGGGCGGGTTGGTGAGCACCTCGGCGCCGCGGAACGGGATCCGGATCGGCTCGCGCTCGATCGGCGCGTAGTCGCCCATGTCGTCGATCCCGAGCGTCCCGCCTCGCTCTCGAACCCACTCGCATACGACCCGCCCGACCTCGCCGGTGTAGAAGGGCTCCGCCCCCTCCGCAGCGAAGCGCTCGAGCGCGTCCGCCATCTCGGGATAGCGGAAGGTGTCTCCCTGGCGCGGCATCCGCCCCTCGGGGGCGTACAGGGCGGCCGACTCGGGCGTCGAGGTGAGGATCGGCGTCAGGATCTCGAAGATGTAGGCCTGCTGGGCGTTCACCTCGACCCCCTCGCGCGCCAGCCGCACCCCGTCGACGATCAGATCCGAGATCGGCATCGACCCGAAGCGCTCTACCGCCCGCTCCAGGCCGGCGGGGTTGCCGGGCACCCCGCACGAGGGCGCTCCGACGTTGAAGGTCTGCGGCGTCTCGTCGAAGTAGACCGGGACCGGAACGAGCTCGGCACCACGCTCGACCCCGTCGGCGCCGCCCGCGGCGACGAAGAAGTCGATCAGGACGTCCTCCCTACCGGGGTCGTGGACGAGCATGAACCCGCCCGCCCCGAAGCCGGTCAGCGGACTCTCGGTGACGAACGAGGTGAGCACCGCGGCGACCGCGGCGTCGACGGCGTTTCCCCCCTTCCGTAGGACATCCCCTCCGGCCTCAGCGGTCACCGGATGCCCGGCGGCTACGACTCCCTTCGCGCTGACCATCTCCCCGGCAGCCTAGGTCGCCGGGCGGCCGCGACGCAGTTCGGTCCGGACCGGAGCCGGCGGCGATCTAGTGACCGGGGATGAACTCGGGAGCGTCCACGACCAGCCCGCCCCCGAGGCCGGTGCCCGGCTGGAGCGGGGGTCGGTCGCGCTCCGGGGACTCGGCCCGAAGATCTCTGACGGCACGGTCGCCCTGGCGGCCGCGGTCCTGGTGGCGGTCGGCGTCGTAGAGCTCCTCGCCCGCCCAGCGGCGCTCCCACGCGGCCCGTTTGTCGGTCGGGTCGGCGTCCGGGCCGCGTCCGCCTCGCGGCTCCCGCGGACGGTGGTCGCGATCACGCCGATGCCGGTGCGCGTAGGCGGACTCGAACCGGGTGGCGATCACCGTCACCCAGACCTCGCCGCGCATGTCCTCGTCGATGCCGGCGCCGAAGATGATGTTGGCGTCGGGATGAGCGGCCTCCCGGACGATCTCCGCCGCCTCGCTCGCCTCGACCAGCGACAGGTCGCCGCCGCCGGTGATCGAGAGGAGCAGCGACTGGGCCCCTTCGACCGAGCAGTCCAAGAGCGGCGAGGAGACTGCCTTCTCGGCGGCGAGCACTGCGCGGTGCTCGCCGACGCCCATGCCGATCCCGAGGATCGCGTCGCCAGCCTCCACCATCGTGGTGCGAACGTCGGCGAAGTCCAGGTTGATCAGGCCGGGGAGCATCACCAGGTCGGAGATCCCCTGGACCGCCTGGCGCAGGACGTCGTCGGCGACCCGGAAGGCGTCCTGGATCGAGGTCCGCCGCTCGAGGATCTGGAGCAGGCGCTCGTTCGGGACGACGATCAAGGTGTCGACCTCGGCGCCGAGGGCGGCGATTCCCTCCTCGGCCTGGGCGGCGCGGCGCGCCCCCTCGAAGCTGAACGGCTTGGTCACCGCGGCCACCGTGAGGGCGCCGACGTCGCGGGCGAGCCTCGCGACCACGGGGCCGGCACCGGTCCCGGTGCCGCCGCCCGCTCCCGCCGCGATGTAGACCATGTCAGAGCCCTTGAGGATGCTCCGGATCCTGTCCTGCTCGTCGAAGGCGGCGCGGTATCCGACTCGCGGATCCGAGCCGGAGCCGAGCCCGCGGGTGAGATCGGCGCCGATCTGCAGGCAGGTGTCGGCGGCCGACGTCTGAAGCGACTGAAGATCGGTGTTGATGGCGACGAACTCGACCCCCGGCACCTCGGCCTCGATCATCCGGTTGACCGCGTTCACCCCGGCGCCCCCGACACCGACGACCCGGAGCACGGCTCGGTGGGTGCGGGGGACGGTCGTGTTGGTCGTGTTGCGCGCCATGTCCGGCTCGTCGCGACCGAAGGCGGGGCGCTCCCCGGCCCGCCCACCGCGGCCCATCAGCCCTTCGAGGCCCTCGTGGTTGGGGCTCGGCCGCTCGACGACCTCGTGGGAGCCGGTCCGGTGACGCTCGATCACGGGCTCGGGCTGGCCCGGATCCGGGTCGGGGGGCTCGGGCTGCGGGTCCGGGGTGGGCTCCGGGATCGGCTCGGGCATCGGCTCGGGCATCGGCTCGGGCGTGGGCTCGGGGACGGGCTCGGGCTGTGGAACCTCGACCTCGGGCTGCAACACCTCGGCCTCGGCTTCTCGGGCCCTCGTCCGGGTGGCCTCGACCTCGGGCTGGGCCTCGGCGACGGCGACATCGCCGCGGGATGCGGAGTTGCGCTTGGCGGCGGTCACCCGCACCTCCTGATCGGCCAGCGAGCCCTCGGTGGAGCGGAAGAGATCGGCGAGGGGGCCCTCGCGCATGCTCGCCCGCTTACGAGCCATGCGTCAGGACCTCCTTGGCGAGGTCGCGGTAGGAGGCCGCCGCCTTGCTCTTCGGGTCGTACTTGAGCACCGAGGTGCCGCGCACGGGCGCCTCCGCGAACTTGATCGCCTTCCGGATCCGGGACTGGAAGACGAGCTCCCCGAAGTTCTCCTCGAGGATCTCGACGGCCTCCTTGGCGTGGACGGTGCGGGAGTCGAGCATCGTCGGCAGGATCCCCTCGATCTCAACCTTGGGATTCAGGTTCTCGCGGATCATCTGGAGCGTGTTCTGGAGCTGCAGCAGGCCACGCATCGACAGGTACTCGCACTGCACCGGAACAATGACCTTGTCAGCGGCGGTAAGAGCGTTGACGGTGAGCAGGCCGAGGCTGGGCGGGGTGTCGATGCAGATGTAGTCGTAGTCCTCGCGGACCTCGGCGAGCGCCTTCTGGAGGGAGCGCTCCCGCCCGATCTGGGCCGCCATTGCGATCTCGGCCCCGGCGAGATCGATTGACGCCACGGCAACGTCGATCTCCCGCTCGACGATCACCTCGGTGATCGGCAGGCGGTGGACGAGGACGTCGAACATGCTCTTCTCGACCTTGTCCGGGTCGACGCCCTGGCTCATCGTCAGGTTCCCCTGCGGGTCCATGTCCACGGCGAGCACCAGGTGGCCGGACTCCTTGAAGGCGACCGCGAGGTTGAGGGCGGTGGTGGTCTTCGCCACCCCGCCCTTCTGGTTCGCGAACGCGATCACCTGCGCCGGCCCGGCGCGCTTGGGCGCCTTCCTGGCGGGGATGTTCGTCTCCTTCTCGTCCTTCGGCTTCGCCCCGTCGGCGTCACGCCTGGGCCCGACCACCTCGTCGGGGCTCAGGCGCCCGCTGTCGGAAGCGCGCGAAGCGGCAGCTTTGCGACGGAAACTCGGCATCAGCGGCCTAATTCGGAGGCGGCGCCGTGTTTCCTCCCCATGAGATTCAAGCGCCAGGGCCCGGGCAACCCTTGTCCGCAAGAATGGCGCGTTCGGGTGCCTGAGCTTCTCGACAAGCGGCTCGTGTTCGTCACCGGCAAGGGCGGGGTGGGAAAGTCGACGATCTCGATCGCCCTCGGGCTCGCCGCGGCCGCGAGGGGAAAGCGGACGATCATCTGCGAGATCTCCTCCCAGGAGAATGCCTCGCGGGTGTTCAGGCGGGCGAAGGTCGGGTTCCACGAGGTCGAGGTGGCCGACAACCTGTGGGCGATCTCGGTCGATCCCGACGAGTCGATGCGCGAGTACCTGCTTCTCCAGCTCAAGGTGCGGGCAATGCGCGACCTGCTGGTTCGCTCCCGGATCTTCAACTACCTCGCCGCCGCCACTCCCGGGCTCAAGGAGCTGGTCACGATCGGGAAGATCTGGGAGCTCGCCCAGCTCAACCGGAGGGTGAAGAAGGGTCAGGGCTACGACCTCGTCGTCGTCGACGCCCCAGCCACCGGCCACGGCGTCGGCTTCCTCCAGACACCCCGCACGTTCGCCGGAATCGCCCGGGTCGGGCCGATCCACTCCCAGGCCCAGGCGCTCGACCGCTTCATCACCGACCACGACTCCACCGGGGTCGCGATCGTGTCGCTGCCGGAGGAGATGCCGGTGAACGAGTCGGCTTCGCTCGAGCGCCAGCTCGTCGGAGAGATCGGGATCGCGGTGGACCGCGTCTACATGAACGCGATGTACCCGGAGCGGTTCGATCGGCGCGACGTCGACGAGCTCGAAAAGGCGTTGGAAAGCGCCGAGGGGCCGGCCCGCGCGGCGATCGGCGCCGCCCTCTCGGAGCAACGCCGTGCCCAGGCCCAGCGGGCCCAGCTCCAGCGCCTTCGCCGGCGGGTCTCCTCCCCCGTCAAGACCCTCCCCTTCGTCTTCAAGCCCCAGCTCGAGGTGCCCGATCTCGAGCGCCTCGCGGCGGCGCTCAACTGATGCCGGGGGTCGCCGAAATCCTGGCAGGGAAGCGGGTGACGATCTGCGCCGGGTCCGGCGGGGTCGGAAAGACCACCACCTCGGCCGCGATCGCCGCCGGCCTCGCGGCGCGCGGCGAGAAGGTGGCGGTGCTGACGATCGACCCCGCCAAGCGGCTCGCCGACTCGCTTGGGCTGCGCGAGCTCGAGAACGAGCCCCGCCGGGTCGACCCGCAGCTCTTCCGGCGCGCCGGGATCGAGATGCGCGGCGAGCTGTGGGCGATGATGCTCGACGCCAAGGCCACCTTCGACGAGCTGGTCAGAAAGCACGCACCCGACGCCGAGACCCGGGACCGGATCCTCGCCAACCGGATCTACCGCCAGCTCTCCAACGCCCTCGCCGGGTCCCAGGAGTACATGGCGATGGAGAAGCTGTACGAGATCCACCAGGAGGGCCGCTACGACCATCTCGTCCTCGATACCCCGCCATCCCGCGATGCCCTCGATTTCCTCGACGCGCCCAAGCGGCTCACCCAGTTCATCGAGGGCCGCTCGCTCCAGATCTTCATGAAGCCGACGGGGCTGGCCACCCGGATGGTCGGGCGCGGGACCTCGATGATGTTCGGGATCCTCAAGCGGGTGGTGGGCTTCGACCTCCTCGCCGACGTCGGCGAGTTCCTGAGCGCGTTCAGCGGGATGGTGGACGGGTTCCGGGAGCGCGCCCGACGGGTGTCCGAGCTCCTCGGCGACCCGGAGACCACCTTCGTGGTCGTCTGCGGGCCCCAAGGCGAGCCGATCGAGGAGGCCGTGTACTTCCACCGCAAGCTGGTCGAGGCGAAGCTCCCCGTCGGGGGGGTGATCGTCAACAAGGTCCAGTACGGAAACGGCGCCGGGGCGGAGGCGGGCGACGCACTCCGCCACCTCCTCGATCACGACCTCGCCACGCGGGTCGCCTCCAACTTCGCCGACTACCAGGCTCTCGCCGCCCGCGACGCCCGCAACGTCGACCACCTCGCCCGCGAGCTCCAGGCCCGGCGGGTGATCCGGGTCCCCTATCTCGACGAGGACGTCCACGACCTCGAGGGGCTGCTCGAGATCGACCGGTTCCTGTTCGCCACTACCGAGGAGCGGGAGGCGATGACCACCGGGGAGCGTCGAGTCCCGGCAGCCTGACGCGGGTCTACCGGTCTATCGCGCGCGAGCGTCCGGGCTCGTAGGTGAGCTCACCGACGTCCCAGTCGGTGGCGTCCGGGACCGGGAAGAGGTAGCGGACCCGGTCCGAGGTCTCCCGGCGCGCCTCGCCGGATGGCCGCTCCCGCTCGCGGGCGCGCCGCGGCCTCGCGAACGCCGGCCACTCCAGCCCGCCGTCGGCGGCGCTGAACCAGTCGGCATCCCCGAGGCCGGCGCCCCCCTCCAGGGGGCGCCGATCGTCGATCTCGTCGGCCATCAGCCTCGGTAGTTCGACGTCGTCGACAACGATCCTGGTGGTCGCCTGATCGGCTGCGGCGGCCTCGGTCGTCTCCTCCTCGCCCTCGTCGGCCTCGGTGGCGGCGTCGGCTCCGGGCGCCACCCCGATCTCCTCTGCGACCGGGTCGGGGATGCTCCACTCGGCGGTCTCCCCAAGCGTCGCCTGGCCGGTGCCGACGGCGCCGGCGGTCCCGGCGGCGGCGGCGAGGCCGTCGGAGAGCAGGATCTCATCCGCGGTGGCGCGCAGATCCCCTCCCAGCTCCCCGGCGGCCATCGCCCGCAGGATTCGCCGCAGGGTCTCCTCCAGATCCGCGATCACGTCCAGGGGCTGCCAGGCGGCCGCCGGGACGAAGCGGGACCCGCCCATCAGCTTGCGCTCGAGCGACAGCGCCCGCTCCACGCAGAGGCGGCCGCGCTCGCGCCCGTCCATCTCGGCGGCGACCAGGGCGGCCGCGCGCGCCGAGAGCGCGGCACGGGCGGCGCCGCCGCCCTCGAGCAGCCCCCGGAGGGCGAGCAGGTAGTCGCTCAGCGCCTCGATCAGCGAGGGCCGCTCGGCGCCGAGGTCGAATCGCGAGGCCGCCCACTCGAAGGCGGGCATCCGGGCGCCGCGATCGGCGAGGGTGGTGGCGAAGGACTCGAGATCGGCGGCCTCGGTGCCGGTGAGCCGGTAGCCGCCGTGGCGCGGCCGGTTGGTCCCGGTGCCGAACCGCTCCCAGCCGTCGGGGCGGCGGACCCAGCCTTGGGCGGCCAGGCCGACGGCGCCGGGCCGGAACAGCCGCATCGTGCGGAGGGCCCGGCGGAGATCGTCCGCGACGGCCGCGCCGGGTGCGACGGCGGCGCCCGCGCACCTCACGCACGCGAGGAAGCCCGGCTTTCCCTTTCGTCCCGGCCGGGAGCACTCGATCGCCTCCGCCGGCGCGTCCTCGACCGCGTCGGCACGGACGATCCGGACGCCGTCCAGCCCGATCTCGTCGACGGGCATGTGAAATCCGATCAGTGGCACGATCACCTCGCCGGGGGCGCTCCCCTCGCCTCCGCTTGCGGCCACGCTCGCGAGGACCGCGTCGATCGCACCTCGCAGGTGGTCCTCGATCAGGTTGAACTCGCTGCGTCCGTCCCAGAGGCCGACGAGGAAGCCGACCGCCGCCTCCTCACCCGCCAGCTCCCGCACCTCGAGGAAAACCTCCAGGCGGCGAAGCTCGGCCACGTGGGCGCGGATGAAGGCGCCCGTGAGGGGCGCGTACTGGTACATCGGCAGGGGCCCCTCGTCGGTGGGCTCGATCTCGAAGGGAAGCTCGGCCCCCTGGGCGAGGAGATCGTCGAGGAGGTCGCCGGCCTCGAGCGCGAGGCGGCATAACGCCCCCTCGAGCCGCTCGGTGGTGCTCTCCAGCATCGTCACGACCTTGGATTTCTGCGCTTGGGCGCGAGCATCCTGCGAATGCAGGGGCGCTTGCAGGGCAGCTCGGCCCTGCCGCGGCGAGGGGACCGGCGTCGCGGGGGCTAGGGCCGGGTCAGGCCGCGGCGGCGGTCGTCTCGCGCGCCTGGGGTGCGTCGCTCGGGAGCCAGCGACGGCCGTAGGAGCGCATGTCCTCGATCAACGGGACCAGGGCCCGGCCCTTGTCCGTGAGCGCATACTCGACGCGCGGAGGCACCTCGGGATAGGTCCGGCGCTCGACGATGTCCTGCTCCTCGAGGGCGCGGAGCCGCAGCGAGAGAGTGCGGGGACTGATTCCCTCGAGCGAGCGCTCGAGCTGGCAGAAGCGAAGCGAGGAGTCGGCAAGGTCCCGGATGATCAGGAGCGTCCACTTGCCCGAGATGATCTCGGCGGTCCGACAGACGGGGCAGGTCGAATCCAGGTTCATGGCGATTGGGCGAGGGTTGCCATCTCCACCCCCGCTTTCGCGAGTATAGCTCCAAGACTTTACTTATTGAAGCAGAGGGCGGCGCGCCGGGGGCGGCTACCCGGTGACGGGCGTGATCTTGACCAGCTTGATCTTGTAGAGCTTGCTGTCGCCGGCGTAGGTGAAGCCCGCAACCCCGCCGGGCCGCAGCGCCAGCACCTGACAGGCGCCGTCATCCTTCATCACGCAGCTCCCATCGGTCCGATGCAGGGCCGCCTGCGAGGAGATCACGAACAGGGCCTTGCGGCCGTCGGAGGTGGCGTCGAGGAAGAGCGCCACCGGCCTGAATGCGCTCGGAAGCGGGGTCAGCGGCTCGACCCCGGTGCGCCGCTTCAGACTCCCGGTCGGGCCGGTGAAGACGTTGATCGTGTAGCTGACCACCTTTTCAGGCTTGGCCGGCTTGGTCTTCCCGACGGGGGTACCACCGCCGGTCCCGGTGGGCACGGGCCCCGGGGTGACCGAGGTGCCGGTCGACCCGCCGCCGACCGCGGTCGAGAGGCTGGTGCCGAGCTCCGCCGCCTTGGTGATGGGGGTTTGGTACTGCTGCTTGAACGGGTCCTTGGAACTGAGTCGGTCGAGCCGCTTGCGGTAGTTGCGCAGCCCGGGGTCCTCGGCCGTGACCGTCAGGTGTTTCGCGCTCTTGGCCGGCTCAGTGACGGCAGCGTGCGACTGCGGCGCCGGGCTCCCCGACGAGCCCGAGTTGGAGAGGATCACCGGCACGGCCACGATCGCGAGCGCGAGCCCGACCACGACCGGCAGCAGGTGGCGGTCGCGGAGGTCACTGATCAGGTCCCTGACGACCTGCGGCGCCTTGTCGGTTGGGAAGCTCGGCCTTCTCATGGCGTCCCTCCAGAGGTTGAGCTGGGCACGGTCGCGCTGACCTGGGTCGTCCCGGTCGTCGAGGGAGCCGAGGGACTCGCGCCCAAGAACAAGCCCTCCTCCGCGGGGGTCACGTACGCGGTCATCGTGAAGCGGGCGTCCAGGGTGGGGAAGCCCCGCTTCTGGTCGGCGCTCAGCGCGAAGCCATCGATTGTCATCAGCCTGCCGTCGACGACCACGCGCTGGCCCCTGGTGCCGACCAGATCGTCGAGGCCGGCGATGAAGTCGGCGACCTTGAAGAAGCTACCGATGAAATGGAGCTGATAGGGCTGCACCGGAAGACCGGCCGGCCCCACCGTGGCCCCGATCGGGAGGCTGGCGGCGGCCGCTTCGGTGGCCGGGGCCGACCCGCTCAGGCTTGCCGTGGTCGCGCCGGCGGCGCTGCTCGTCTGCCCGCTGGTGCCGGCTGACGGCGCCGAAGTCGGGGCGGCTGTCTCGGAGGTGCCGGTCTCCGAAAGCGCGATCCCCCCGAACTTCACGTCCGCCTGGTGCGAGATCGAGCTCAGCTCCACCAGCATCGCGGAGGTGTCGTCGCCGGCCGGAACGGCCTTACCCAGCACCACCAGCTCCTGATAGGTGTGGGGGAACGTCCGGCGCGCCTGCTGGCCGTAGGCAGCGATCTGCTCCTGCTTGGCGATCGCGGCCTGCACGCTCTGCTTCTCGTCGCCGAGCCTCGCCGACTCCTTGCGCTTGGGGGCAAGCACCAGGAACCAGGCGAGCGCCGCGACGGCGACCAGGCCGACTGCGAGGACGAGGATCCGGTCGTTCCGCCTCATCTCACCCTCCCGTCCCGGTTGTCGTGGTCGCGGCGGGGACCGGGGTGGTCACGGTCGCGACCGAAGGCGTCGGCGCCTTGTCGAAGGCAACCACGATCTCGAACTGATAGATGAAGTTCCGGGTGCGGCAGTCCTGGCTCGTGCTGCCGCCGCCGCCGCTCGTTCCCTCGGGGCTGGTGGAGTCGCCCAGCTCCGAGGACTGGACCCCGACCCTGGTCGCGCCGTCGATGTCCTCGAGCGCCGAGACGAACCGGGCCACGTTGTCCTGCGAGGTGGTGCAGCCGATGATCTCGAGGGCCGGCCCCGCGACGCTGGTCCGCGTGGGAAGGCTCGCGCCGCCGTCAAGGGTCACGTCGGGAGTGACGGTGCCCGTCAGGTTGACCAGCCAAACGTTGTCCGGCAGCACCAGCGACAGCTCCCTCATCACCCGCTCCCAGTCGAACCGGCTCTGGGCGAGGCTGGCCACCGTCGCGGTGCGGCGCTCCTCGGCGCTGCGGAAGTCGGTGAAGGCGCTGAGCTGCTGCGCTCGCTCCGTCGCCTGCTGCTCCTCGACCTTGAGCCGGGCGATGTCGGACTTGCGGTCCGAGATCTGGTTGTTGGTCGTCACGAGCACGATCACGCCGACCAGCAGCGCCGCCATCACCCCGATGACCAGGTAGCCGGTCGAGGCGCTTCGCCCGCGGGGCCGCGGGCCGCGCCGCAGGTCGCCTGGGATCAGGTTGACCGGACGCACCGCCTACTCCTCCAGGGCCAAGCCGTAGGGAACCAGGGCTCGAGCCGCCTCGGCGTCGGGGAGGCTGGCGAGGGCAGCGGGAAACCTCGACTCGACCGCATAGCCGAGCGATTGCTCGAGGCGCTCCTCGAGGCCAAGAACGGTGCTGCCGGGGCCGCAGAGCACGAGCCGATCGACGGCCGCCGCGCCCTCCTGGGCGCCATAGGCCTCCAGCGAATGCCTGATCTCATCGGCGAGCTTGGCGGCGCCCTCCCCCAACAGCTCCCCAGCGATCCGCCGCTCCTCGCTTTCGCCCGGCTCGCCCTCTTCCGACCGGGGCCGCCGGCCGGGGTCGGCGATCCACTCCGAAGGCTGGTCGCTCGCGGGCGAGGCGGGCTGGACGGGGGCCGGCTTGAATCGCGCCTCGCGCAGCACCGCGCGCGCGTCCCCGACCGGGATCGCGCAGCGCTCGGCGAGCCGCCCGACGATGTCCTCGTAGCCGAACGCGGCCACCCGCGTGAACAGGCAGCTCGCCCCCCGGGCGACGGCCAGGTTGGTGACGTCGCCGAAGTGGCAGTACAGGGTCGCCGGGGCCGCCGCGTCCTCGCCGTCCGATGAAGGTGCGAGGGCGCGGAGCATCCCGAAGGCGGAGAGATCGATCCCCACCGGGCGCAGCCCCGCCTCACGCAGCGTCTCGACGGCGGTCAAGAGCATGTCGCGGCGGCCGGCAACGGCGGCGACGTCCATCCAGCGCTCGCCGGCTTCGCCCTTGCCCCGCCCGACCACCTGGTAGTCGAGCACGGCGTTCTCGAGCGGCATCGGGATCGCGTCCTGGGCCTTGAACCGGATCGCCGTGTCGAGCTCGCCGTCGTCCTCGATCAAAGGGAGGCGGATGGTGCGCATCGTGACCCGCTGGTTGGCCACCCCGAGGCGCACGTTCTTGGACAGTCGGTTCTCGTCGAACAGCCGCCGCACGGCGCTCGCCAGCCCGGCGACGTCCACCACGTCGCCCTCGTTGACCAGCCCCGGCTCGAGCGGGGCGATCGCCGTCCGCTCCACCTTGGGGGAGCCGTTCGAGGTGACGGCAACGGCGGCGACGCTGTCCGCGCCGAAGTCGAGGCCCACCAGGCCGGATCTTGTTCTAGTCAGCATTCCCTCGGATCTCCTTACCGGGCTTCCATCGGCGGGCGGCGGCGGCTGCTTTACCCCAAAAGGCGTAGTTACCGATTACTGGGGAGCGAAGCCGGTCAAGTACCAGTCGACGAGCGACCCGCCGACCAGCAGTCCGACCACTCCCCCGAGGGCGAGGAACGGCCCGAACGGCACCGTCCGCTTGCGGGCCCCGGCGCCGTCGCGGACCATCAGCGCGATGCCGACGATCGCGCCCGCCGCCAGCGCCACCAAGATCGCGGGCGCCACCGCCCGCCCAAGGTAGAGCCCCATCAAGGCGGTCAGCTTGACGTCGCCCATCCCCATGCCGCGGGGGTAGACGAGCGCCACGATCAGCAGCCCCCCTCCCGCCGCCGCCGCCCAGGCGAGGCGGCCCGGGACGATGCCCGGATCGGCGGCCGCCATCACCGCGAGCCCGATCGCCGCGGCCACGAGCAGGATCCGGTTCGGGATCACCCGCCGTTCCAAGTCGGTCAGGGTCACCGCCGCCAGGGTCGCCACCAGCACCAGCCCGAGTGCGACCTGCAAGGGATCAGAGCGCAGGACCAAGGCGGTGGCGGCGAACAGCGCGCCGAGGCCCAGCTCCAGGAGCGGATAGCGTGCCGGGATCCCATGCCCACACCGCCGGCAGCGGCCCCGCAGGGCGAGCCACGAGAGCACCGGGACGTTGTCGTACGCCGCGATCTGGGAGCCGCAGGAGGGACATTGGGAGCGCGGGGCGACTATCGAGAGCCCGCGCGGAACGCGATGGGCGACCACGCTGACGAAGCTGCCGGCGATCAGTCCGCCGACGCCGGCCGCCACCGCGAGGGGTGCCATTAGCCGTTGCCGATTGGCGTTGTGGTGCCGACCTCGAACCGCGACGGGAACTGGGAGTGGTCGTAGAGGAACTGGAGGGCGTCGCCCGGGGTGTCCGAGCGATCGACGCTGATCGCCACTCCGATCCGGTCACCGACCGACAGCGTCCTCGGGTCGAATCTCATCGTCATGGTGATCTTGTCCCACTTGTTACGCGGCCAGTCCGAGTTGCCCGGCGGTGAGTAGGTGAAGTAAGGCTGCAAGGTGGAGAGATTCACCACCGGTGTGTCAACGATCTGCCCACCAACCAGACCGCGGACGAACGCATACGCGCACATCCTGCCGCGGTGGCGGGCGTTGTTGATCGTCTTCGAGAAGACCTCGAGCGTGGCGGTGCCGGTCATCGTGAAGGCCACCGGAACCGGCCGCGACACCCAGCGGTGGATCTTCGCCTCCGGGGTCGCCCCCTGCGGAGCGTACGAGCAGCCGTTCGCGTCCTGGCGCAGGATCTGCACGCCGCGGTCGGCGTACGCCGGAGTCGGCTCCAGGTAGGCGTCGCTGGAGTAGTCGTAGGTGAGCGCACCGGTGTCCGGCGGCGCAAGCGGCAGGAGCGCATCCGGGGCGCCCGCCGTTCCCCCGTTCCGGAGGCCGGCCGAGCAGTCCCCGAGGGTGTTGTGAAGCAGGTGATCTGCGGTCGGCGCCACCCGGGCGGGACTCGTCGAGCCGGACGAGCAGGGGGTGTCGGAGAGCCAGAATTGCTGCACGGTGGTCTTGCCGCCCTTGCCCGGGTTCGGGGGTCCGGGGTTGCTGAGATCGCTCCTGTCGGGGTTGTAGAAGTCGGAGGCGATCTCGACGTAGGGGTGCTGGCCCGAGATCGCGACCTTGTCGAGCAGAACCGCCACCACGACCCTCTTCAGGTCCTGGGTGCCGGGGCAGAGCGCCGCGGGGCAGCTGGGGTCGTCTCGCCAGACGACGAAGCGGTAGATGTTGCCGCCGACGTCGCCGCTCGTAAAGTGTTCTGGCCCGGGGGCCACCACGCCACCGGTGACGGTGCCGCCCGTGTCGAGGGCGCCGCCGTTCACGACCATCTGGGCCGGAGCGCCGCCGCTGCGGTTGAGGTCGAAGGTGGTGCCGCTGACGCGACTACGGGGGTCGTTCTGATCGGCGCTCGCCGTCGGGACGGCGGTCATCGCCACTTCCTTGTAGGGCAGGCTCCGGATCGCCTCGAGCTCGCGCTGAGCGCGGTCCAGGGCTACCTGCCTCTGCTCGGAGCGGTAGCCGTTGCGGCTCGCCGCCTCCAGCGCCTGGAAGATCGCGAGCGCGCCCAGCACCAGGAGGATGGCCGTGACCAGGAGCTCGACGATGGTCATCCCCGACTGGTCTCGACCGAGCGCCGCGAGCCGGGTTCGTCTGCGGGTCAGCGCCTCATGCATGGTCACACCCCCGGGGTGATATTGCGGAAATCGACGCCGTCCTCGAGCGTGATCTCCTCGTTGCCGTCCTGGGCTGGGAACATCAGCCTGATGTGCACGTAGTCGGGGCTGGCGGTCGAGCCGAGGGGAGAGCCGTCCCGATTGAAGAAGACGTTGGTGCAGGAGAGGCCCCGGACGAGGATGGCGGAGCTGCCGCCGCTGCCCGTGACGGGGTTCTCGGAGCGGGTCAGGGTCTGGGCGTCGCTGCAGGAGTAGGTGACGCGGCAGGCGGTGGCGGGCTGGTCGGGAGCAAGGATGGCGTCGCTCCCGCAGGTGACCTTGCGCGTGTAGGTGTTGACGGCGAGCTGGGTGGAGAGCGCGGTGTCGATTCTGTAGCCGGAGCGAAGGTCGCGGATGATGCGCTCCAGCGCGGCCCGCCCGCGCTGGATGTCGTACGCCCGCTTGCTCGTCCGCGGCTCGGAGCGGACCGCGGTGACGATGATCGGGACGACGGCCGCCATTATCGCCGCGAAGATCAGCAGCGTCACCAGCAGCTCCACCAGGGTGAAGCCGCTCGCGGAGCGAAGGTCGCGGCGGCGGCGAATGTTGTCGTCAGTGGTCAAGTGATTTCTCGGGTCGGTGGGCCTCGAAGGGCGACCCCGGGTCAGACGCCGCCCTTCGAGTCCACCGTGTGCGGCCTCAGGCCGCTGTGCGCCCTACGGTCCTAGCCGTTACCACTCCAGTCACCGGCGGGGCCTGGGCAGCCGCCCTTATCAGGGGCAGTACACCCAAACGTGAGCGCTCCGGTGCTGTCACGGGTGATCGAGAAATTGGTACCGGTCTTCGATGTAACCGTAACCGTGTAAGCGCTGGGACTCGGCACGTTAACGGCAAGCGTGTTGCCGGGCGGGTCGTTCAGCGTCACCTCGATGTCCTTCAGCCGCGCTGCGGTTGCGCCCGTGTACCTACCGTCGTGATCGGTAGCGTATGTCTCGATCGCCGTCTGCGCAGTGCGCACCGACGACTTGGCATCCGCATCCTTGGCCTTGTCCCTCTGGTTGAAGAAGGACGGGATCGCGATCGCGGCCAGCAGGCCGAGAATCAACATCACGACCAGGAGCTCAACGAGCGTGAAGCCCGATTCCTCCTGGGCCATCCTCTGGCGGAGCTTCACCAGCATAGGTACCTCCTTGTGAACCTTTGCTGTCGCGCCAGAGCCCCTTCGCTCCCAGTCGGTGTCGGTCTGACCCCGGTGGCAGCCCGGCCGGCTCCCCCGTGAGGTGGAGCCCCGTCGGCTTTGCGCCCCCGCCTCGCGACGGGTTTGCCCTTCGCACCAGGGCCCTGGCCTGTTTCCTTTACACCGTGGGTATCGGCGCCGCCCGCCCGCGCTTTAGCAAGTCCCGAAGAAGTGATTAGGTTGTCGAGGTAGAACCTGCGTTTACATCGATTTTCGTTACTGGCGCAGGCGGGCGCGAATTAACCCGAACGGCGGGCGGCATAGCTCGGCGCTTCGTGCCTGGAGCGGGAGCGTCTGCCGCGCCGGGGCCAACCCTTTCGGCGCTGCGCATGGTCCGCTCCCGGCTTCCGAGATCACCTTGCCGGACGGGCAGCGGCAGTCCCCGTCAGGCCGGACCGGGGGTGGGGCGACGGGCGAGGCCGGCCCCGTCAGCGGATCTTGTCGTAGAGGTCGAAGATCGGCAGGTACATCGAGATCACGATGAAGCCGACCCCGGCGCCGACGAAGATGATCATCAGCGGCTCGATCATCGAAGTTAACGCCTTCACCTTGGCGTCCACCTCGGCCTCGTAGAAGTCGGCAATCTTCGTCAGCATCTGCTCGAGCTGGCCGGACTCCTCGCCCACCGCGACCATGTTGGTGACCATCGCCGGGAACATGTCGTTGCGCTCGATCGGCGCCGCGATCGTGCCGCCGCCCTTGACGGAGGCGTAGACGTCCACCATCGCGTCCTTGATCAGGGAGTTGCCGGCCGTCTCGCCGGTGATCTTGACGGCCTGGAGGATCGGGACGCCGGAGGCGACGGCGCCCGAGAATGTCCGCGACCAGCGCGCCAGGGCGACCTTCTGGACCACGTCGCCGATCTTGGCCGGCAGCCGCAATTTGAACCGGTCCCAGGCCCGGCGCCCGCGGTCGGTCCGCTTCACCTGGACGAAGGCGAACACGGCCAGGATCAGCACCGGCAGAATCAGGTACCAGTAGTGCGTGAGTGCGTGGGAGACGCTGACCGTGATCCGGGTCGGCAGCGGCAGCTGCGCGCTCGTGCCCGGATAGTCGGCCGCGATGTCCTCGTAGATCCCGGCGAACACCGGCACGATGAACGCCACCACCGCGAGCATCACCGCGACCGCGAAGCTGAAGACGAAGCTCGGGTACAGGACCGCCGAGCGAACCTGGCGCCGCAGAGCGTCGAGCTTCTCGAGGTGGAACGCGAGCCGGTCGAGGGCCTCCTCCAAGCGCCCTGACTCCTCGCCGCTTCGGACCATCGCCCGGTAGAGAGGATCGAACACCTTCGGGCGGCGCTCCAGTGCCGACGCCAGCGAGCTCCCGGCGGCGACGTCCTCGCGCACGCCCACGACAGCGTCCTTGAGCATCTCGTCATCGGTCTGGTCCTCGAGCGTGAACAGCGCCCGCAGCATCGGCATCCCCGAGGCGACGAGGGTGGCGAACTGCCGTGAGAACACCGACAGATCCCGCAGCCGGGCGCCGCGAAACCGCTCCACGATCCGCTCGAGCCGGAACGACTCCCCCTTCTCGGAGACGTCGAGGACGATCAGTCCCCGCTCTCGGAGCTTCTCCGAGACCTGGGTCTTGGAGCCGGCGTCGAGCTCCCCGCGCGACGGGACGCCGGCGACATCGACTGCGCGGAAGGTGTAGGTAGCCATCCGATCCGCCCTCCGCTAGGCAGCCCTGATCGCGGCCGGCTCCGAGGCCCCCACCAGCAGCCGCTTGAGCTCCTCGGGGATCGAGGCGCGCTGCTCGGCCAGGGCGCGGGTGATCTTGCCCATCCGCGTGAGCTGGGCGAGATGGGCGTCCATCGTCTGCATGCCCAGGGCGCCCGAGGTCTGAATCGCGGAGTAGAGCTGATGCGTCTTGCCCTCGCGGATCAGATTCCGGATCGCCGGGGTCGGGATCATCACCTCGGCGGCGACCACCCGGCCGGAGCCGTCGGCGGTGGGGAGAAGCTGTTGGGTCACGACCCCCTGGAGCCCGATCGAGAGCTGCATCCGCACCTGGTGCTGCTGACCAGGGGGAAACACGTCGATGATCCGGTCGACCGTCTGCGCGGCGGACTGGGTGTGCAGGGTGGCGAACACCAGGTGCCCGGTCTCGGCAGCCGTCAGCGCGGTGGAGATCGTCTCCAGGTCGCGCATCTCGCCGACCAGGATCACGTCGGGGTCCTGGCGCAGGGCCGCCTTCAGGGCGAGGGCGAAGTCATCGGCGTCGTTCCCGATCTCGCGCTGGTTGACGATGCACTTGCGGTGGTTGTGCAGGTACTCGATCGGGTCCTCGATCGTGAGGATGTGCTCCGCCCGCTCGGCGTTGATCATGTCGAGCATCGAGGCCAGGGTGGTCGTCTTGCCCGAGCCGGTCGGCCCGGTGACCAGCACGAAGCCGCGCGGCTTACGGGTCAGGTCGACGAGGACCGACGGAAGCCCGAGCTCCTCGAGGCTGCGGATGTCGGTCGGGATGTGGCGGAAGGCGGCGCTGACCGCCCCGCGCTGGAAGTAGCAGTTGACCCGGAACCGGGCCACCCCGGGGATCGAGTAGGCGAAGTCGAGCTGCTTGTTGTTCTCGAACCGCTTGCGCTGGTCGTCGTTGAGGATGCTGTAGACGACGTCGCGCGTCTGCTGGGGGGAGAGGACCGGGGAGTCCTCCATCGGCACAATCCGTCCGCGGATTCGGATCGCCGGCGGAAACCCGGGCGTCAGGTGAACGTCCGAAGCCCGCTCCTCGACCATCTGGGTCAGAACCTGTGCGAAATCGAAGTCCATTTCAGCGTCCTTGCCTCTCGCTCTCGATCGTCGTCATTTCACCTTCACGGTCGCCTTCGCCCGTGCCCCCGCGCTGTTCGGCGAGGTGGCACGGAAGCGGATGCGAACCCGCTTGCCGCGCGCCGCTGGCTTCGGCACGAGCCGGAAGCGTCGCTTGACGCTTGCCCCCACCTCGACGGTGGCGGAGCGGCAGCGCCTGCCCTTCAGCTTCATCTTCGCCTTGGGCGGCTTTGCGCACACGCGGACCCTTCCGGAAAGCTCCCCCCGGTTCTGCACCACCGCCGTGAACCGGACCGTCTTGCCAACCTTCCCCCGGGCGCGTCGCGGGCGCACCTTGAGGCCAAGCTCTGCGGGCGCCTTGACCGTGGCGGACAGGTCCAGCTCGACCGTGCCGTTGGCGGGCACGTTCCGCCCCCAGCTCAGCCCGGCACCGTTGTCGATGAAGGAAGTGCACTTGCAGACCTTCGGGTACAGGGACCCGTTGGTGCTCTGCCACAGGTCGTCGAAGAAATGGCCCTCCACGAACGCGGCGCCGCTACTGGGGACGGCGCCCGGGGGGCCGAAGCCGATCACCCGGCCGGGGGGGGAGTTGTTGGGCGTGGAGGTGCAGAAGACGGCGCCGGCTGTCGCGTTGGCGACGCCGTAGCCGTAGTCGCTGCCAGCCAGGTAGCAGTCGCCGGAGTGGTAGACGGTGACGTCGTCCGAGGTGGAGTCGTTGATCAGCCTGATCTTGATGCTCCAGGAGTCGCTGCCGATTACGTAGCTGTCGATGCGCTCCACCGTCAGTCCCCGGATTCTCGCGTCCGTGACGAGCTCGAGCGGGTCGGCGGCGGTCCCGGAGCCGGTCACGTTGCTCTGGCTGCCCGGCGTGAACGGGACGCCGTCGGCGGAGCTGAGAACGACGCCGGTGTCGGCGTGCAGCGCCCAGTTCGGGGAGTAGATCACCCCTCCCCTGGCAATGAAGATCCCGCAGTCCCCGGGCGCAACCGAGGGCGGAAAGAAGCTGTTGACACTGTCCTGGGTCAACTTCGCCTGGCAGCTGAGGTCGTTGCCGACCCAGATGCTCTCGATCGGGCCAGGGGAGCTGATCCGCTTGAATGGCACGTTGGCCTGCGTATGCGCGGGCGCCGCCAGCAGCGCCATCGCAAGGATTCCCGGCGCCATCGCGAGGCGGCGGCGGGCGCGGATGCTTGTCAGCGGCGAGCGCATCTCGCAGCGTCCATCGGCGCCAGGGCAAAATCCTTGAGTCCGAATCTCGATCGAGCCGTCCGGACCGCGATCAGCGGGTGACACGGAGCACCTCCTCGAGGCTCGTGAGGCCGGCCCGCGCCTTCGCGAGCCCGTCCTCGCGCACGGTCGGCATGCCCTCCGCGCGGGCCACGCGCATGATCTCGGCCTCCGACTCGCGCCGCACGGTGAGCTCCTTGATCTCGGTGCTCATCAGCATCACCGAGAACAGGCCGACCCTCCCGACATAGCCGTGGCGACTGCAGCGACTGCAGCCGACGGGCTCGTATGTCTCGAAGTCGGCCTCGGCGGGGATCCCCTGCTCCTCGAGCACGGCTTTGGCGATCACGGTCGGCCGCTTGCAGTGCGTGCACAGCCGGCGGGCGAGCCGCTGGGCGACGACGGCGTCGACCGCGGAGGCGGTCAGGAACGGCTCGATTCCCATCTCGGTCAGCCGCGCCACCGCTCCGGGGGCATCGTTGGTGTGCAGCGTGGTCAGCACCATGTGGCCGGTCAGCGCCGCCTCGGTTGCGATCCGGGCCGTCTCTCCGTCGCGCACCTCGCCGACCATGATCACGTCGGGGTCCGCTCGCAGCACCGAGCGCAGGCCGCTGGCGAAGGTTAGGCCGGCCTTGGGCCGGATGTTGATCTGGTTGACCCCTTCCAGCCGGTACTCGACAGGATCCTCGATCGTGATGATGTTCCTGCTCTCGTGGTTGACGAGCTGGAGGGCGGCGTACAGGGTCGTCGACTTGCCCGAGCCGGTCGGCCCGGTGACCAGGACGGCGCCGTAGGGGTTCCCCACGGCCGCCTCGAAGCGCTTCCGCGCGTCTCCCTCCATCCCCAGATCGTCCAGCGAGCGCAACGTCTGCGCCTCGTCGAGGATCCTGATCGAAGCCCCTTCGCCGCCCTGGGTGGGCAGGGTGGTCACCCTCAGGTCGACCCGATGCTCGTCGATGATGACGGCGGTACGCCCCCCCTGGGGCACGCGCTTCTCGGCGATGTCCAGGTTGCTCATGATCTTCACCCTCGAGATCGCGCCCGCCACCATCCGCTTCGGAACGTGGGCCGCCTCATAGAGGACGCCGTCGACCCGGAACCGGACTCTCATCTCCCCGTCGCCGGGCTCGAGGTGGACGTCCGAGGCCCCCTCCGTGACGGCCTGCCCGAGGATGCTGTTGACCAGCCGGATCACCGGGGCGTCCTCGGCGGAAGCCCGGAGGTCGGTGACGTCCGACGCAGATGGCTCGCTCACCGCCGCCCCCGGCGCCCCATCGCGGTCGCTGCCCTCGATCGCCTCGGAGACGGCGCTCTGGAGGCTGTTGAGGCGCCCGATCACGGCCTCGATGTCCTCCAGGAGCGCGACCGCGGGGCGGCATCTCAGCCCGGTCATCATCTGGATGTCGTCGATCGCGAGCACGTTGACCGGGTCGGCCATCGCCAGCAGCAACGCCTCCCCTTCGAGGAAGCCGACCGGCACCGCCTGGTAGCGGCGCGCTGAGCCGACCGAGAGCAGGTTGGCGGCCGTCATGTCGACCTCGAACTCGGCGAGGTCGACGAAGTCGAGCCCGTAGCGCTCCGCCATTGCCCGCGCCAGCTGCTCGCTGCCAACGACGGACTGCTCGACCAGCAGCTGCTCGGGAGGAACGCCGGCGCTGCGGGCGTCCGCGATCGCGCTGTCGATCCGCTCGGGGCTGGCCAGCCCCATGTCCCGGATCACGTCGGTCAGGAGCCGGCCGGAATAGCTCCGCCTGCTCGCGGGATAGAGACCGGGTACCTCCGGGTGCGACTGCGCAGGCTGAGCCCCTTGCGCAGGCTGAGCCACTTGCGCAGGCTGACCCTCTTCGGGCAACGGAAGGGCCCGAGGGCCAGGGGGCCGGGCCACCGGCTAGCGGGGGTAGTAGGTGGCGGTGCCGCCCCGGTGCAGGGCGTCGTGAACAGCCTGGACGACGCTTTGGGCGCTGCGGAACCCGTACTGGACCGTTGCCTTCGGCTCCCCGCCGCTCAGGCGCCGCGACTTCACCACGACCAGCGCAGGCACCCGGTTGACGTTGACGCCCTCGGTGATGGAGGCGTATCGGGCGATGTGCTCGGCGCGGGTGACGTACACCGCGACCCCGCGCTCGCCCTCGAGTCGACGCACGGCGGAGCGCACCATCGCGTCCTCGATCCCGCCCCCTCTGACGACCAGCAGCACGATCGCGTCGCCGCGCTCGTACGCGGCCACCAGGTCGGCCCGGGTCGGGGGAAGCAGGTCGGTCGGCACCCGAACGCCCGCGACGCTGGAGCTCGTCGGGACGGCGCTGGACGCCGTCGAGGGAGCGTAGGTAGAGCCGGCGGCGCCGGATCCGGTCGCGGCCGCTCCGCTCGCAGGCTTGGACGTGCTTCCGCCGCTGCCCGTGAGCGCCCCGGTCGCCACCACGAGGCCGAGCACCAGCATCATGCCGATGACAACGATCTGGACAGTGGGGTTCTCGTTCAGTGCCTTTCGCATCTCTACCTTCTAGCTCGGCGCTATCGTCCTCAAGCTTGAGCGCGCGGTGGTCAATTACCTGAAACCGGGGATCCCGCCCCGATCAGCAGTTCGCGTCGGGCGGAGATCCGGTCGCTCCCGTGCACTCGACGTAGCGGTCTGGCCGGTAGAGGACGACGATGTCGATGTGGGGAAGGATGATCGCCGGGTCCGAGGTCAGGGTCGCGTTTCCGTCGGTGAGCAGGGTCTTCCCCGCCACCGGTCCCTGGTAGGTGACGTTGCCGGTGATCGTGACGTCGGTGCGCGGCGCGTAGAGAAACACCTGGTAGAGCGCGCTTCCGTTGCCGCCGAAGTTGGCCTGGGTGTCGATTCCCACGTCCGACCCCGCCACGTACATGTTCATCAAGGTCGAGCCGTCCAGCGGGTCATAGCCGCTGCTGATGATGCTCGAGGTGCCGTCGACCTTGATCTGCTCGACGGGGCTGTCCTGCGTGGTCCAGCCGCAGTTCTCGGGCTTGTCGAACCAAATTCGCACCTTCTCGCCCGCCGGCACGATCAGCTGGCTGCCGCCGGTCATCTTCAGGCGGCAGAGGACGTAATCGCCGCTGGTCATGTTGACGACGGCCCCGCCCTGAAGCTCCAGGGTACGAGTGGAGGCATTCCAGGTGGCGTTCCCCGTCTTCGTATTCACGCTGAAGAACTTCCAGGTGGCGTCGTTGGCCTTGGCCTCGGTGAGGTCGGGCGGCGGCAGATCGGTCAGGGCGGTGCTCTGGCCGTAGCCCGGGCACTGGACGCCGTTGTTGTCGATCGCGAAGTTTCCGGCCGGCCCGTGCCTGGCGTTACCGCACAGGGTGCCGTTGTTCTCCAGGGTCACGGTCCCGTTGCTGCCGGTCGAGGCGTTGACCACGGACACGCCCGAGATGTGCACCGAGTCGATGCCGATCGCGCCGTCGTTGCCCAGCAGGTTGTCCCCGGTGGGAGCGAGCGCCGTCACCGCCACCCGGCGCGAGACATCGTCCGAGGTCCCGATCGATACGACCCTAACCCGGCGCATCTCCCGCTGGTTCACCGTCACCACCTCCCACGGCTGGACCCGGTAGACGAAGCTGGCGTCCCCGACGGCGCCGTCCCGCTCCGGGCACCAGCCGTCGGACAACGGCGCTCCGGCCACCAGGCCGCTGCCGCCCTGCACCAGACACCTGAGGCCGCTGGTGGTGGGGATCCTGTTCTCCCGGTAGAGGGCCTGGCTTATGCCCGCGTCAGCGGCGCCGATCGCCGTCTTCCGGTCCTCGTCGCCGACCGACCCGCGCTGGGAGGCGACCGTGGCCATCACTGCGGCGCCGGCGAGGCCGAGCCCGATGATGATCACCATCAGCGCCATCGGTATCGTGATCCCGCGCTCGGACCGGAGCCCCTGGCGGAAGGAATTCATCAGGTTGGTCATCGCGTGGCCCTCCGGCCTCTGATCGGTCCCCTGCCCGGCCCCATCGGTCCCCTGCCTGGCCCCGCTTAGGAGGAGGCGCCGAACCCCGAACGTTGGTCCACGGTGGGGGCGCCGTTTCCGCCGTCGTCGATCAGCTGCTCCACCCCGCTGGCGCGGCGGCCCTCGGCGGCCAGCATCAACTTGAAGTCGTGTGGGCTGCTGGCGGTCTGCATCGCCACCTCCTCGGAGATCTGGCCATCGGTGACGTAGCCGAGCAGGGCCTGGTCGAAGGTCTGCATGCCGTAGAAGTCACCCTGGGAGATCACCTCCGAGATCCTGCCCGTCTCGTCCGGGTTCAGGATCAGGTCCTGGATCCGGCCGGTGACCACCATCACCTCCGAGACCGCGATCCGCCCCTCGCGGTCCGAGCGCGGCACCAGCCGCTGGGAGATCGCCCCCCTCAGGGTCGAGGCGAGCATCACCCGCCCCTGCTGCTGGAGATGCGGCGGGAAGAAGTCGATGATCCGGTTGATCGTCTCGGTCGCGTCCAGGGTGTGGAGCGTCGACATCACCAGGTGCCCGGTCTCGGCGGCCGACAGCGCCGTCCGGACCGTCTCCTCGTCGCGCATCTCCCCGATCAGGATCACGTCGGGATCCTGGCGGAGCACCCTGCGCATCGCCTTGCTGAAGCTCCGGGTGTCGAAGCCCACCTCGCGCTGGTTGATGACTGAGAGCTTGTCCTGGTGCAGGTACTCGATCGGGTCCTCGATCGTGACCACGTGCCTGGCCCGGGTCGAGTTGATGTGGTCGATCATCGCCGCCAGGGTGGTCGACTTGCCCGAGCCGGTGGTGCCGGTGAGCAGGATGATCCCGCGGGGCTCCTCGGCGAGCGTTCGCACCACCTCGGGCAGCCCGAGGTCGTCGATCGTGCGCACGTAGAAGGGGATCATCCGCAGGGCGATCGAGACCACCCCGCGCTGCCTGAAGGCGCTGACCCGGAACCGGGAGACGTCGGGCAGCTCGTAGGCGAAGTCCACCTCGCCGCCCTCCTCGAACTCGGCCAGGCGCGCCCCGTCCACGATCGAGTGGAACGCCTTCTCGGTCTCCTCCGCGCTCAGGGGCCCGGAGCCCGGGATCGCAAAGAGCTCACCGTGGACGCGCGCCACCGGGGGCGAGTCCGCCTTGATATGGAGGTCCGAGCCCTCCCGCTCCACTACGTACCGGAGCGCCGCGTCGATATCGAACGCCATCACATGCCCTATCGGGCGCACGGCCCACGGCCTTTAGCGCCACTTGCCGGAGCTAGTTGCCCTGGCGCCTGGGGACCTCGACCAGCAACGATTCGCAGCGGCCCAGCAGGTTGCCGCGGACGTCGTGAATGGCGGCGCCGCAGCGATGCTTGCGTCGATCGCGCTCGATCGGCCAGGCGGAGACGATCGCCGTCTCGCCGACCGGGACCGGCGCCAGCGGGTCGAGCCGCTGACGGGCAAGCACAGTGAAGCTGTCTGCGGGGAACGACGCCGGTCGCTCGGTCGACCACGCGGCCCAGATCGTCGGGCAGTCGAGCGCCGCCCACAGCAGCTCCCCCGAAAGCGCCTCCCCCTCGCCGGCCAGACCGGGGTGAGGGTTCCAGGCGGAGGCAAGGCTGCGATCCCGCCCGGGCACGCGGCTCATGAACAACCGCAGGCCGTCGCCCTCGGCGCGGTCGGGGCCGCACGTGAAGCACGAGGGATAGAGATGCGTGCCCTCATCGTGAATCAGGTGCCCGGCGGCGGCCTCGGCCTGGCGGAGATCCGGCGGCGGGGGAATCTCCAGATCGAACCGGGCCCGATGGGCTTCGAGGACCAGCGTCTCGCCGTCGCGCAGCTCCAGGGAACCGTGATCCTCGCTCAGCTCGAGCTCCCGCTCCATCGGGGGCAGGCTGCGCAGGTTGACCTCGGCCGGGCCGAGGTCGATGCGCCTGCCGACGACGCCGGCCGCGTAGCCGCCGAGCGCCCCGTCGGAAAACCCCTGGAATCGCCAGGCGAGCCTGACCTTCTCCACCGACGGCGAACCCGATCGCCGCTCAGGCGACTTCGCGCAGCTTCTGGGCCTCAGCGAGGCTCTGGAGCTTCTTCAGCGACTGGTTCTCGATCTGGCGGATCCGCTCGCGGGTGACGTTGAAGGTGCGCCCGACCTCGTCCAGGGTCCGGGGGTGCTCGCCGCCGAGCCCGTAGCGGAGCTCGAGCACGCGGCGCTCGCGATAGGAGAGGTTCTCGAGCGCCTCCTTCAGCGCCTCCTTGGTGAGCAGCTCGGCGGCGCGCTCGAAGGGGGACTCGGCGCGCTCATCGGCGATGAACTGGCCGAACTCAGACTCCTCCTCGTCGCCGACCGGCTTCTCCAGCGACACCGGAGCCTGCGCCGAGCGCTTGATCGAGTCGACCTCCTCGGGCTCGATCCCGGTGACCTCGGCGATCTCCTCCGGGGTCGGCTCGCGACCTAGCTCGGTGACGAGCTTCCGCTCCGCCCGGCCGATCTTGTTCAGCTTCTCGACCACGTGCACCGGGATCCGGATCGTCCGCGCCTTGTCGGCGAGGGCGCGCGCGATCGCCTGCCGGATCCACCAGGTCGCATAGGTCGAGAACTTGAAGCCCTTCCGGTAGTCGAACTTCTCCGCGGCCCGCACCAGCCCGAGCGTGCCCTCCTGGATCAAATCGAGGAAGGGCAGCCCCTGGTTGCGGTAGTTCTTTGCGATCGAGACGACCAGCCGGAGGTTCGACTCCACCATCTTCTGCTTCGCGTCGAGGTCGCCGCGCTCGATCCGCTTCGCGAGCTCGACCTCCTCGGCCGCCGTCAGCAGCCTCACCTTGCCGATGTCCTTGAGGAACAGCTGCAGGGAATCGGTGGTCATGTCGGGCTTCAGGTCGAGCGCCTGCTTGGCCCGCTTTCGCCCGCGACCCTTCTCGGCCGCCTCCTCGGCCTGCTTCTGAGCCGGGTCGAGGTCCTCGACCAGCTCGATCCCACTCCGCTCGAGGTGCCCGTACAGGTCCTCGACGTCGGACTCGTCGAGCTCCACCTCCGAGACCGCCGTGGCGATGTCGCCGTAGGTGAGCACGCCGAGCTGCTGACCCTTGGTGATCAGCGTCTTTACTTCCTCGAGCTCCTGAAGCTCCGCAACTAGCATCCGTCAGTCCGTTTCTACCTGGTTGGGTTCGGTCCTGCCCTTCGGGTATACCCGTCGACATCCGGGCTACCCAGTTCTGAGTCTGCTCGCTCGTCCTTCGGGCGCGTCCGAAAAACCTTTACCTTGACCACCTCAAGGCGACAAAAGCGCGAACCCGCGTCCGCGAGTCCGCACCTGATTCGATTCTGGCGGGGGTTGGCCCCCCATATCCATCACGAGTCAAACGTCTGTTCGCATCGTAGCCGCTATATTTTTTGAAGTCAAGGGTTTCGGCGCTCGCCGCCGCCCGTCTTCGAGGAAAAGCACGCGCCTCGCGGAAAAGTTCCGCCGGCCCCTCGAAGAACCTGAGCCGGTCCCACCAACTACACCGCCCCGCCCCTCGGTTACGTGACCCTCGCCGCTCGACCCGAACCGGTCAACGGCTGATGACACCCCCCTGGCACTCGCCGTGGGCCCGCGCCTTCTGGAACAGGGCGTACAAGGAGAACGTCACCGGGCTCTCCGCGATGGTGGCTTACAACCTGGTCCTCTCGATCTTCCCCTTCGCCCTGCTGGTGCTGTTCATCTTCGGCAAGGTCGTGAACAGCTCCGAGATCGAGAACAGCGTGGTCGTCGACCTACAGCGGCTGTTCCCGAACGTCGAGCAGGACACCCTCATGCACGCGATCGATCGGGTGCGGGAGAGCTCCACCACGATCGGGGTGGCGGCGGTGATCAGCGGGATCTGGATCGGCGCCTCCTTCTGGGGCGGGGTCGACACCGCCTTCTGCCGGATCTACCGCGTCGAATGCCGCGGCTGGCTGGCGCAGAAGCGCTTCTCGCTGGTGATGCTCGCTGCCCTCACGCTGCTGCTGGCCGCGAGCGTGGCCGTTCCGACCGTGGAGAGCGCCGTCCTCTCGAGCGCCGAGAACCTTCCGTTCGGCCTCTCCGACTTCGGGGTGGCGCGGACGGGGGTGTTCGTGATCGGCGGGGCGATCGTCACCTTCGCGATCGTCGCTGCGATCTACTGGGCGGTCCCGAAGGGACACATGCCCTGGCGCTCGGTCTGGCCCGGGGCCCTGTTCTTCACCGTGGTCAGCGGGATCGCCAACTACGCCTTCCCCTTCTACCTCGTCAACATCTCCAGCCTCGACCGGGTCGGCGGCACGATCGGCTTCGTCCTCGTCGCCCTCGTCTGGTTCTACGTGGTCAGCCTTGCGCTGCTCTCCGGCGCGGTGATCAACTCCCTGCGCCACGAGTGCGACGACACCGGCCGGCTGCCGGTCGAGGGCTAGAGGACCACTGGATGGCTGACTCCGAATCGACGCAGGCCGACCCGGATTCGACGATCCGGATCTCTAGCCGTACCGGCCGGCGGTGATCTCCCGCAGCTTTGGCCGGTCGTGGCGGGCCTGGACCTTGCGGACCGTGCCGGAGCGCGAGCGCATCACCAGCGACTCGGTGGTGGCGTGGCCGTCGCCCAGATAGCGGACCCCGTCGAGGAGGTCGCCGTCGGTCACCCCGGTGGCGGCGAAGAAGACGTCGTTCCCGCCCACCAGCGCCTCAACGTCGAGGACCCGATCGAGGTCGTAGCCGGCGCCCACGGCCGCCTCGCGCTCCTCGTCGTCGCGGGGCCACAGCCGGCCAAGGAGCTGGCCGCCGAGGCACTTGATCGCCGAGGCCGAGAGGACGCCCTCGGGGGTGCCTCCGATTCCCCAGAGCAGGTCGACGCCGGTCCCCTCGGTGACGGCCAGGAGCGACGCCTGGACGTCGCCGTCGGTAATGAAGCGGACCCTGGCGCCCACCTCGCGGAGCTCGTTGACCGCGTCCTCGTGACGGGGGCGATCGAGCATGATCAGGGTGACGTCCCCCGGCTCGCCGCCCTTGCGCTCGGCCACCGCCCGGACCACCTCGGCGAGCGGCTGGTTCAAGTCGAGGCAATCGGCGACCCGCGGCCCGCCGGCGAGCTTCTCCATGTAGACGCAGGGGCCGGGGTCGAACATCGTCTCCCGCTCCGACAGCGCGATCACCGCCAGCGCCCCCGGGAAGCCCCGGGCGGTGAGGGTCGTCCCCTCGAGCGGATCGACCGCGATGTCGACGACCGGCGGGCTGCCGTCGCCGATCCGCTCGCCGTTGTAGAGCATCGGCGCCTCGTCCTTCTCGCCCTCACCGATCACTACCACCCCGTCCATCGGGACGGTGTCGAGCAGCAGGCGCATCGCGTCGACCGCAGCCTGATCGGCCGACTCCTTCTCGCCGCGCCCGACCCACCGCGCCGCCGCCAGGGCCGCCGCCTCGGTCACCCGGACCAGCTCGAGGGCCAGGTTGCGATCCGGCTTCGAGCCGGAGCGCACGTCGTGGGAGATGACGTGAGTCTCCTCTCGACTGTCGTCGGCGGCCATCGCCACCCTCCGCTCAGAAGGTCGCGGGCGGCTTTCGGGGGGCGCCACCGCCGCTCTCGAGGGCGCGGAAGCCGCCCCCGATGAAGATTCCGATCGCCGCCGCCAGGGCGAGGAAGTAGCCGTAGGAGAGGTTCACCTGGATGTCGTTGACGGAGGGCTTGTCGATGAAGCCGTTATAGGCGATCAGGACCAGCGCCGTCAGGCCCACGATCGCGGTCACCTCGCCCCGCGGCCAGGAGAGCTCGGTGTGGCGGACGACCAGGTAGGTGAGGATGAACGGCGCCGCGGCGGCGGCGATCAGCAGCCAGCGGAGGATAGGGAACGTGTGCCAGGCGGTGCAGCTGTTGTGGCCGACGCCGCAGACCCAGTTGTCCGGGTTGTTCCCGCGGGCGACGTCCGGGCCGCTGCCGAGCGAGAACCACTCGAGAAAGAGACTCACGACCAGGACCAGCGCCGCGATCAACCCCACGACCTCCGAGCGGCGGAGATCCAAGGTATCCATGGCGCGACTCTATCCCGTCGAATAGGCTCGCGCGACCATGAACCGCTGGGGCATGACGCTGCCGCTGCCGGTGCTCGGGCTCCGCGACCAGGCGGAGCACGTGCGCCGCGCCGAGGCCGCCGGCTACACCGACCTGTGGTCGGGCGAGACCAACGGGCCGGACGGGTTCACCCCCCTCGCCCTCGCCTCGACCTGGACCGAGAGGGCGCGCCTGGGAACCGGGGTGGTCGGGGTGATGCAGCGCGGCCGTGCCCTCCTCGCCCAGGAGGCGGCGGCGCTCGCGGACGCCTCCGGGGGGCGCTTCGCGCTCGGGATCGGCGCCTCCTCGGATCGGATCGTCGAGGGCTGGAACGGGATGCCGTTCGAGAAGCCGTTGACGAGGATCTCGGAGACGATCGACTTCCTGCGCGCGGCGCTCGCGGGCGAGCGGGCGGAGGGCGGCTTCAAGCTCGAGCGCGCCCCCGCGGAGAGGATCCCGATCGTGGTGGCCGCCCTGCGCGGGAGGATGCTCAGGCTCGCGGTCGAGAAGGCCGACGGCGCCTTCACCAACTTCCTTCCCCTGGCGGCCCTGCCCAGGGTGGCCGGGCGGCTGGAGGGGGCGCCCGAGGGCTTCGAAGTGCTCTGCCGCTTCTTCTGCCTCGAGGGCGAGCGTGAGCAGGTGGAGCCGCTCGCCCGGTTCATGTTCAGCTCCTACATCACCGTCCCGGTCTACGAGGCCTTCTACCGCTGGCTCGGCTACGGGGATCGGATCGACTCGATGGTCGAGGCCTGGAGCGCGAGGGACCGCCAGCGGGCCGCCGAGCTCGCCCCCTGGGACCTGATCGCCGACACCTTCATCCTCGGCTCCCCCGAGGAGATGAGGGATCGTCTCGCCGCCTTCGTCGCCGGTGGCATCACCCTGCCGGTGATCACGCCGATCACCACCCCCGAGCGGATCGGGGACCTGATCGAGGCCCTGGCTCCCTAGCGGTCGCGGCTCAGTCGGGCTGCGCCAGCCGCGCCCAGAACCGGATGTACTCGCGCTCGTGGCCGATCCCGGCCTCGATCGCCAGGCGGATGCCCTCCGGGGTGCGGGCCCGCTCGCACGCCTCGAGCTGGCGCTCATACTCCTGCAGCTTCCCGCGGTGAGCCTCGAGCTGGCGCTCGGCCAGCTTCGCGGGATCAGCGCCGAAGTACAGCTTCAGCAGTCCCGCGTCGCGCAGCTCGTAGAGCTCGGAGGTGCCCTCGGCTCGCCAGGCGTCGAGCGCGGCCTTACCGCTGCTCGTGAGCCGATAGATGCGCCGCCGGCGGCCGGACTCCTCACGGCGCTCGGACAAATGCCCGGACTCGGCCAGCCGCCCGCACTCCGAGTAGAGCTGGGTGTGCGGGAGCGACCAGAACTGGGTGACGCCGAGGGCGGCGGCCCGCTTCAGGTCGTACGGAGTCGCCGGCTCGAGCCGCTCGATCAACCCGAGGACGACGTAGGAGGTGGCTGTGAGCCTGGGCGCGGACATCGATGTGCGATGGGATATAGTACATTGCGCACCATACGGTAAGAATCATTCAGGAGGGATTATGAGTATGAGCGACGCCACCGCCACCACCGCCCCGCCCACCTCCTATGTCGACGGTTTCCGCTCGCTCGAGCGTGAGGTCCGCGTCGAGGAGCTGCCGCTCGAGGGAGGGCTCCCCGACTGGCTCTCCGGCTCGCTGCTACGTACCGGACCGGCGAAGTGGGAGGTCGGCGAGCAGACCATGCGGCACTTGTTCGACGGCTACGCGATGCTCCACCGGTTCGGTTTTAGCGGCGGCAAGGTCTCCTACGCCAACCGCTTCCTCGAGACCCGCGCCTACCGCGCCGCCAAGGAGAAGGGCGAGATCGTCTACTCGGAGTTCGCCACCGACCCGTGCCGCTCGCTGTTCGCCCGCCTCTTCTCGCTCTTCTCCCCGAAGTTCTCCGACAACGCCAACGTCAACCTGACGAAGCTCGGGGAGCGTTACATCGCGATGACCGAGACCCCGATTCCGGTCGAGTTCGACGCGGCGACGCTGGAGACGGTCGGGGTCGCCTACGAGGCGCCGGGGATGCTGACCACGGCGCACCCTCACCTCGACCGGGCGACGGGCGGGATGCTGAACTACGCCGCCAGGCTCGGTCCCCGCAACCGCTACCGCTTCTTCCTGCTCCGTCCCGACGAGGCCGAGCCCGAGTTGATCGGCGAGCTGCCCGTGCGCGAGCCGGCCTACATGCACTCGTTCGGCCTCACAGCGCGCTGGCTGGTGCTGGCCGAGTTCCCCCTCGTCGTCAACCCGATCACGATCCCGCTCAGCGGACGACCCTACATCGAGAACTACCGCTGGAAGCCGGAGCTTGGGACGCGCTTCACCCTGGTCGATCGCTTTAACGGGGCGGCGACCGGTCCGTTCGAGGGCGATCCCTGCTTCTGCTTCCATCACATCAACGCTTACGAGGAGGACGGCGAGGTGGTGGTCGACGCCTGCGTCTACCCCGACGCCACCCCGGTGGAGGACCTCTACCTGGAGCGGTTGCGACAGGGCAAGCCGATCAGCCGGGGAGAGGTCCGCCGCTTCCGGATCGCCCCGGGGGCGGGAACGGTCACGGCCGAGCGCCTCACCGATCAGTCGCTCGACCTCCCCCGGATCAACTACGGGCGCTGTAACGAGCGGCCCTACCGCTACGCCTGGGGAGTGGGCTCCAGGTCGGGCTGGTTCGACCAGATCATCAAGCTCGACGTCGAGGAGCGGACCACCCGGAGCTGGTCCGAGGACGGCGGCAGCCCCGGCGAGCCCGTGTTCGTGGCCGCCCCCGGCGCGAGCGGTGAGGACGGGGGGGTCCTGCTCTCGGTGGTGTTCGACTCACGCGGCGGCCGCTCCTTCCTGCTCGTCCTCGACGCCGCCGATCTCAGCGAGATCGCGCGGGCCGAGGCCCCGCACCACATCCCCTACGGCTTCCACGGCCAGTTCGCGCCAGCGTAGCGCTCGTCGCGGGCTTTCATCCCGCGCGCGCCAGGCTGAGGGCGTAGAGGCCCTCGGGGTCGGTCCACCAGTCGGTGAGCTCCAGCCCCGCCTCGGCGTAGATGCCCTCGAGCCCCGGGCGCGCGAACTTGGTGGAGATCTCGGTTCGCATCTCCTCGCCGGCGGCGAACGGAACCAGCATGTTGAGGGTGGAGAAGGTCACCACCTGGTTGGTCAGGGACCGCAGCCGGATGTCCACCCACAGGTTCTCGTTGTCCCAGCGGGCGACGTGCTCGAATGAGTCGAGGTCGAAGTTCGCCCCCAGCTCGTGGTTGAGGACGGCGAGCACGTTCTTGTTGAACTCGGCGGTGACGCCCTGCGGGTCGTTGTAGGCCGCCTCGAGGATGGCCCGGTCCTTGACCAGGTCGGTGCCGAGCAGGAAGCGGTCCTCGGGGCCGAGAAGGTTCGCGATCCGCCTCAGGAAGCCCGCCCGCTGCTGGGGCTCGAAGTTGCCGATCGTCCCGCCGAGCAGGGCGATCACCCGGGGACCGCCGACGGGAATCCGCTCCAGGTCGAGCTCGAAGTCGCATACGTGGCCGACCACCCTGACGTCGTCGTACTCCTCCGCGATCCGGGTCGCCGTCCGGCGGGTGATCTCCTCCGAGATGTCGACCGGGCAGTAGGTCTCGAGGCAGCCGGCGTCCCGCATCGCGTCCAGGAGCACCCGCGTCTTCGCCGCCGACCCAGACCCGAGCTCGATCAGGGCGGCGGGGTGGTTGGCCGCCTCGCAGATCGCAGCCGCGCCCCGGTCGAGGATCGCCCGCTCGCAGCGGGTCGGGTAGTACTCGGGGAGCTCGGTGATCCGCTCGAACAGCGCGGAGCCCCGCTCGTCGTAGAAGTAGCGCGGCGAGAGCTCCTTGAAGGGGCGGGTGAGGCCGGCGCGGACGTCGGCCGCCATCCCCGACAGGGGGCCGCCGGGCGGGAGGTGAACCTCGACCGTGACTCTCTCGGAGGCTGTCGTCTCGGTGGAATCGATCGCGCTCGCCCTCACGGGTCTTGTCTTTCTTACGACCCCCGTCGTTACCCGGATTAATCGGCGTCCCGCGCGCAGCGGATGCCGGCGAAGATCTGTCTCCGCTCGGGCAGGTCCCAGTTGCGGAAGCTCGTGCGGATCACGTTCCGACGGGTGGCCCACGCTCCGCCCCGCAGCACCTTGTAGGTGTCGCCGAAGAAGACCTCGGAGTACTCGGGGTAGGGGAAGGCGGTGAACCCGGGGTAGCCCTCGAAGTCGCTCGAGGTCCACTCCCAGACATCACCCAGCATCTGGACGGCGCCGCACCCGGACGGCGCGTCGCCGTAGGCCCCCGCCGGGGCGCAGCCGAAGGCGAGCTGGTCGAGATTGGCGCGGCCGCGGTCGGCGCCCGCGGCGGCCGCCACCCACTCGAGCTCCGTCGGCAGGCGCTTGCCCGCCCAGCGCGCGAAGGCCTCGGCCTCACGCCAGGAGACGTGGATCACCGGCTGGCGCTCGTCGACGGGCTCCGTCTTCCCCATCGCCCTGCGGGTCCAGCCGCCGCCGTCGCGCTCCCAGTACATCGGTGGCTGGGCCCCGGTCTCCTCGATGAAGGAGATGTATGCCCCGTTTGTCACCGGCGCCCGGTCGATCCGGAAAGGCGCCAGGTCGACCTGGTGGCGGGGGCGTTCGTTGTCGTAGGCGAAGCCGTCCGGGGCGGCCCCGATCTCGTGGCTCCCCCCCTCCACCATGACCATCTCCGGTCCCTCGCCGGCGGCCTCGGCGGCCGGGCCGCGGTCGAGGGCCACCGGCTCGTAGGCCTCCACCACCTGCAGGAGCTGGAGCATCGTCTCGTTGTGCTGGTGCTCGTGGGCGAGGATCAGCTCGTAGACGAAGCCCTCTCGGAGCAGCGGATCGCCGGGGTCGAGCTCGATCTCATCCAGCACCTCGAGGGTCCGCTCGCGCACCCCCTCCATGTACGGGCCGACCTCGTCGGCCTTCAGAATCGGGAGCTCGCCCCGGATCTTGCGAGGCTGCTCGATCGCGTCGTAGAGCGCCCCCAGCTCGCCGCGGAGTGGCTCGCGCTCGCCGATCCGCCGCACCAGCCACAGCTCCTCGAAGTTGGCGATGTGGCCGAGGTCCCAGATCAGCGGGCTCAGGATCGGGTCATAGACGCGGTTCAGCTGCCCGTCCGTGAGCGGCTCGATCAGGCGCAGGGTATGCCGACGCGCCTCCGTCAACCGCTCGGCGAGCGAGCTCTTGAGCTCGGGCGCGGCGGGACGACTTCCACCCTCTCTGGGTGCTGCAACCTCCGCGATCGGTGAAGACTACCGAGCCGGTCCTACCGGCCCCGATCGATCCCGTCGCCCGGCGCGCCAGGAGCAAGCGCGAGCTTCCACCAGAGGGCTGATGCGGGTCATCCACGCACGCGTAACCCCCATCAACCCTCTAGGGTCTCGCGGCCATGGAGATCGAGGGAACCAGCGCCCTGATCGCCGGTGGGGCCTCCGGCCTCGGGGCCGCCGCCGCCCGGGCCCTGCACGAGCGGGGCGCGTCGGTGGTGATCGCCGACCTGAACGCCGAGCGCGGCAACGCGCTCGCCGCCGAGCTCGGCGACCGGGCGCGCTTCGTCGAGGCGAACGTGATCGAGCCCGACCCCGTCGAGGCCGCGGTGGCCGCCGCCGCGGGGGCGGACGGCGGCCTTCGGATCTCGGTCTGCTGTGCCGGGATCGGCTGGGCCCAGCGAACGGCGAGCAAGCAGGGGCCGCACGACCTCGAGATCTTCCACAACGTGATCAAGGTGAACCTGGTCGGGACCTTCAACGTCCTGCGGCTCGCCTGCGCGGCGATGTCCGGAAACGACCCCGACGGGGGAGGCGAGCGCGGCGTCTGCGTCAACACCGCCTCGATCGCCGCCTTCGACGGCCAGATCGGCCAGGTCGCCTACTCGGCCTCGAAGGGCGGCGTCGTCGGCCTCACCCTGCCCGCCGCCCGCGACATGGCCTCGCGCGGCGTCCGGGTGATGACGATCGCCCCAGGCCTGTTCGACACCCCTCTGCTCGGCGCCCTTCCCGAGGAGCAGCGGGAGGCCCTCGGCGCCGGGATCCCTTTCCCCTCGCGCCTCGGCCTCCCGGAGGAGTACGCGCAGCTTGCCGTCCACATCGTCGAGAACGAGATGCTGAACGGCGAGACCATTCGCCTCGACGGCGCCCTGCGGATGCCGCCGAGGTAGGGCGACGGGCTCAGCCGGTTCCCTCGTACTCCGGGTCGCGGTAGACGCGCTTACGCCACGGCGGCGAGACCGCGAACCGGGCGCCCGAGCCGGCAAGGGGCTCGATCGGGATCAGGGTGAGGCTGCCGCTGGGGGTGGTCCGGGGGCCGGCACCGAAGAGCCGGCGCTGGAGCCGCCCGGCGAGGCGCTCGACCCTGAGCTTCGCGTCGTGCCTGGCGAACGGTCCACGCGGGCGCGGGCGGACGCTGAGCGCGCCGGTCGCGATCACGACGGCGAGGTCGCGCTCGAGCGAGTCCTCCGACGCGTGACCTGCGTGGCTCCCCCCGGAGACGTACAGGGTGCCCCGCGACGGGGTCCAGCCGCCCCGGTCTCGTAGGCCGAGCGCCTCGGCGGCCTCCCTCACCTCGCCCGCCCCGGGGAGTTTCCCCGCCGCATCCGATGCCTTGTTCAAGAACTTCTCCTGGCCGTTGTAGCCGCTGTGCGAGCTCGCCCGGGCGTCGACCGAGCCGTCCGGGTTGATCCGGAGCTGGTAGCCCTCCCAGTCGTCGTGGTGATAGCCCTGCTCGTCGAGGTAGGGGAGGCCGCGGAGGGTGGCCGAGTCCGCGTAGTAGGTCCAGTACTGGATGTAGACGCGACCGGCGCGCTCGCCGGAGCAGTCGAACCCCCGTGCCCTGCCGAGGGCGGGATCGCGGCAGTCGATCACGTGGGTGAAGGCGACCACCGGGAGCCCGGCGAGCGTGCGCGCCACCCGGCCCGCCGCCGGGCCGTCGCCGCAACTCGGCGACCGGCAGCGGCGGAAGTCGACCGGGAGGGCGCGCATCCCGTTCTCGTAGGTGATCTTGGGGGCGTTGTCGCGGACCGCGGCGGCGAGCTCGCCGTATCGGGCGTAGAGCGCCGGGTCCGAGCGGCAGCCGTCCGAGAGCCGCACCGCGCAGATGATCCGCTCCGCCACCGCCCGGGCGAGAGCGGCGCCCGGGGGGCGCGACCCGGCGACCGAGGCGAGGGCGGCGACCAGCAGACCGACCAGGAGAACGACGCCGATCCACTCGATCGCCGCCTGGCCGCCCTCCCGGGCGATCGGCGGTTCCGCGGAACCGCGGCGGCGACCGCCCAGGCGGCGAGGGCCACGGCGGCGATCGGCTGTCGGGACGACGGCACACGTGAACAGGCTCCCGGGGGAGAGCGCGCGGATGGGTGACGGAGGTAGCCGATTACGCCACCTCGTGAGCAGGTGGGGTCAAGGATCAAGTCCTTGACCCCGCCGCCCCTACTTCTGTCAGCGCATCGCCTCCTTACGGGCCGCCGAGACAAGCGTCGGTGAACAGATCGCCCTTGTTCGCCAAGCCAGTGTCCGACCCGGTGGCGACGGCCGCCGTTCCGGCGAGCGTCGTGCAGGCGGTCACCCCCGCCTGTGGGTTCAGGGGGATCCCGTCGGGGAAGTTACTGTCCGTGCCGCCAAGCGCCGAGCCCGCCAGGGCCATCATCAGAGCGCAGCCGGACAAGTGAGACAACAAATAGCCTCATCGGCATCGCTCCTTTCGATGCCTGTGAAGTACCGGCATCCCACCCCGCCCTCTTCGCTGTCAACGTCGGTCTCCGACCCGCCCGCCAGGCGCGTCATCGGGGTGGGCGTGGATTTGGAATCAGCGATCTAGCTCCATGCTAGGGTCGCGCGGGATGGAGGGAGCACACGTATCGCGCGGCCGCGGCGCCAAGTTCTGGATCCTCCTGGCCGCCATTGTCCTGGGGATCATCTTCATCGCGGTCAACTCCCAGAGGGTGACGGTCGACTTCATCGTCGCCAAGACGGAGGCCCCGCTCATCGTCGCCCTCCTGATCGCGCTCGTCCTCGGGTTCGTGATCGGGATCGTGGTGGCGCGGCTCCGAGCCAAGGGGTAATCGGCGCGCGAGGCGGTGGTCCGGCCGGCCCCGGCCCGAGCTCCTAGAGCTCTTCGATCTCGGCGGCGACGTCGGTAGCCGCCTGCTTCGCATCCGAGAACAGCATCGAGGTGTTGGGCTCGTAGAAGAGGTCGTTGTCGATCCCCGCGAACCCGGGGTTGAGGCTGCGCTTGATCACGATCACCTGGTGGGCCTCGCTCACCTCGATGATCGGCATTCCCGCGATCGGCGAGTTGGGGTCGTTCTTGGCGGCCGGGTTGGTGACGTCGTTGGCGCCGATCACCACCGCCACGTCGGTGCGCGGCAGCTCGGGGTTGATCTCGTCCATCTCCCTGAGCTTCTCGTAGGGGACGTCGGCCTCGGCCAGGAGCACGTTCATGTGGCCCGGCATCCGTCCCGCGACCGGGTGGATCGCGTAGTTGACCGTGACGCCCTTCTTCTCGAGCGCGTTGGCCATCTCCTTGACCGCGTGCTGGGCCTGGGCGACCGCCATCCCGTAGCCGGGGACGATCACCACCGAGTCGGCGTAGGCGAGCTTGATCGCCGCGTCCTGGGCGTTGATGGAGACCACCGGCCGCTCCTCGGCGGCGCCCGCGGCCGCGGCGGGGACCCCGCCGAAACCGGCGAACAGAATGTTGGGGACGGATCGGTTCATCGCCGTCGCCATCGCCAGCGTGAGGATCGTCCCCGAGGAGCCCACCAGGGTGCCGGCGACGATCAGGGCGACGTTGTCGAGCTCGATCCCCGCGGCGGCCGCCGACAGCCCCGTGAACGCGTTCAGCAGCGAGATCACCACCGGCATGTCGGCCCCGCCGATCGGGAGCACCACCAGGTTCCCGAGCACGGCGGCGGCGAGCAGCACGCCGATGAACAGGGCCTGCGAGGGATCGGAGTCGTGGTCGGCGCCGAGCACGATGCAGGCGGCGACGATTCCGACCAGGAGCAGCGCGTTCAGGACCTGCTGGCCGGGGACCTTGATCGGCTGCCCCGGGATGATCCCCTGGAGCTTGCCGAAGGCGATGTTCGAGCCCCAGAACGAGATCGAGCCGATAACCATCGAGAACAGGACCGGGACGAAGGTGTCCAGCGGGATGTCCCCGCCGAGGGCGAGCTCGTTTCGGAACTTCGCCCACGCGATCAGGGCCACCGCGCCGCCGCCGACGCCGTTGTAGAGGGCGACCATCTGCGGCATCGCGGTCATCTGCACCCGGCGGGAGGCGATCGCCCCGATCGAAGTCCCCAGCGCCATCCCACCGATGATCAGGCCCCAGTTGCCGATCCCCTCAAGCGCCAGGGTGGTGGCGACGGCGATCACCATCCCGGCCGCGGCGATCATGTTCCCCTGCCGGGCGGTGGTCGGGTGGGTCCCGCGCCTGACCCCGAAGATGAACAGCGAGAAGGAGACGATGTAGCAGACCTGGACGAAGTTGGAGTCCGGGGCGAGGGCGGCGAGCGGGATCACGAGCCGCCTCCGTCGCGCCCCTTGCCGGCCTCCTCCGGCGTCACCTCCGAGGGGGCGGCCGCCTCTTCTTTGGGGGGCGCCGGTCGGCGCGCGAACATCCCCAGCATCCGGTCGGTGACCATGAAGCCGCCGACGATGTTGATCGTCCCGAAGATGATCGCGATCGTCGCGATCACGTTGTCGAGGGTGTTGTCGGAGAGCCCGACGACGATCAGGCCGCCGAGGAGGACGATCCCGTGGATCGCGTTCGTCTGCGACATCAGCGGGGTGTGCAGGGTGCTCGGCACCTTCGAGATCACCTCGAAGCCGACGAACGCGGCGAGCACGAAGATCGTGATCTCGGTGATCAGGCTCATCGCTGGCCCCCTCCCTGGCCGGCGGCCTTGCGGGCGCCCTCGTGGCGGATCTCACCCTCGTGGGTGATGCAGGCCCCGGCCACCACCTCGTCGTCGAAGTCCAGCTTCAGGTTCCCCTCGCCGTCGATCATCAGCTCGATCAGGTTCTGGAGGTTCTTCGCGTAGAGCACCGACGCGGTCGATGGCATCTCGCTGGCGAGGTTGAGCGGGGCGATGATCTTCACCCCCGCTTCCACCGCCGTCTCCCCGGGCTTCGACAGCTCGCAGTTGCCCCCCGTCTCGGCCGCCAAATCGACGATCACCGAGCCCGGCCTCATCCCGTGGACGGCGTCGGCGGTGAGCAGAAGCGGCGCCGGCCGCCCCGGGATCGCGGCGGTGCTGATGATCACGTCCTGTCCCTTCGCCGCCTGGGCCAGCTCGCCCCGGAGGCGCTCGTTCTCCTCGTCGGTGAGGGGCCGGGCGTAGCCGCCCTCGCCCTCGGCGTCCTTGACCGCCTCGACCGCGAGGAAGCGGCCGCCGAGCGACTCGATCTGCTCGCGCACCACCGAGCGGACGTCGAACCCGGTCACCACCGAGCCGAGCCGCTTCGAGGTGGCGATCGCCTGGAGGCCGGCCACCCCCGCCCCGAGCACCAACGTCTTCGCCGGTGCCACCGTGCCCGCGGCGGTGGTCATCATCGGGAAGAACCGGCCGGCCTCGCGGGCGGCGATGATCGCCGCCATGTAGCCGCCGACGTTCGCCTGGGAGGAGAGGGCATCCATCGACTGGGCCCGGGTGATCCGGGGGATCGCCTCCATCGCGAAGCTGGTGACCCCGCGCTTCGCCAGGGCGGAGGCGAGCTCGCCGTCGGTGAGCGGCTGGAGAAAGCCGACCAGGACCTGGCCCTGGTCCAGCCGGTCGACGTCGGCGAGGGCCGGCGGCGCCACCCTGAAGACGACTTCGAGCCCCCAGGGATCGCCGTCGAGCGACGCGCCGGCGTCGCGATAGTCCTCGTCGGGGAAGCTCGCCGCCTCACCGGCGCCGGGCTCGACCGTGACCTCGACGTTCTTCGCCGCCAACGCCTTGACGACGTCGGGGACGGTGGCGACCCGCCGCTCCCTCTCGGCGGTCTCCTTGGGGACTCCGATCTTCATTCAGGGCGCGGCAATCTATTGGACGAGATCGGTTCGGGCGGCGCCGCGATGATCAGGCCGGGGAGCCGACCCCGACCATGTCGGCGAGACGCTCGAGGGTGTGCAGCCGCTCCTCGGTGCTTCCCTGAACAGGGGAGACGATCATCCGGTCGACGCCCTCGGCGATGAACCGCCTCACCCGCTCGGCGACCTCGTCCTCGGTGCCGATCATCGCGGTCGCATCCACGAGCTCGTCGGGGATCGCGGCGTAGGCGTCCTCCCGCTTGCCCTCGAGGTAGAGCGACTGGACCTCGTCGGCGGCCTCGCCGAAGCCGAACCGGTGGGTGAGGTCGACGTAGAAGTTGGTCGTCTTCGAGCCCATCCCGCCCAGGTACAGGAGCAACCCCGCCTTCACGATCCCCCGCGCCGCCTCCAGGTCGCCGTCGATCGCGACCTGCACCGACGGCGAGACGGAGAAATCCTGGCGGGACCGCCCCCCGTTCGCGAGCCCGGCTTCGATGTGCTCGCCCCACGCCGACTTCCACGCGTCGACCGAGAAGAAGATCGGGATCCAGCCGTCGGCGATCTCGGCCGCCAGCTCAACCGACTTCCGCCCGATCGCGCCGAGGTAGATGGGAATCCGGCTGCGAACCGGATGGATGTTGAGTTTCAGGGCCTTGCCCTGCCCGGTCACGCCCTCGCCCTCGCGGAGCGGCAGGTGGAAATGCTCGCCCTCGAACTCGAGGCGACCCTCGCGGGCGACGATCTCCTTGACGATCTCGACGTACTCGCGGGTTCGGCCCCAGGGTTTCGCGTACGGAACGCCGTACCAGCCCTCCGACACCTGGGGGCCGGAGGGCCCGAAGCCGAATATGAATCGCCCCCCCGAGAGCGCGTCGATCGTCACCCCGGCCATCGCCGCGGCCGCCGGCGGCCGCGCCGGGACCTGAAGGATGGCGGCGCCGAGCCCGATCCTCTCGGTCTTGGCCGCGAGGTAGGCGAGGACGCTGACCGCATCGGACCCGTAGGACTCCGCCGCCCACACCGACTCGTAGCCGGCCCGCTCGGCCGCCTGCACGATCTCGATCGCCTCGTCGCCCTGGGGACCGATCCCCCAGTAGCCGAGGTTGAGTCCGAGCTTGAGCGCCATCAGCCCGGGAGCCTACGTGAACGCCGGCCTCCCGGCGCGGCCGGTCGCGGTCGGGGCGGCCGGTCACCCGGTCACCGCGGGGGCGGTGGCCCGGAAGAGACGCGGGTTCCAAGGGACCTTGACATTTGCTTGCGGTAGGCTGTGGTCAATGACGGCTGTGATCGCACCCTCGCTGCTGGACCCGGTTCGGGAGCTCCTCGGCCTCTCGGACGCCGAGCTCGCGCGCCTGTTCGGCGTTCGCCGCCAGGCGGTGTCGCAGTGGCGCGAACGAGGGATCCCGGGCGCCAGGCAGGAGAAGGCGTCGACCCTCGCCTCGATCGCCGATCTTCTCGCCCACCAGCTGAAGCCGGAGCGGATCCCGGGGATCGTGAGGCGCCCAGTCCGCGCCTACGGCGGGCTCTCGATGCTGGAGATGATCAGCGCCGACCGCCACCCGGAGCTGCTGGAGAAGATTCGCGCCTCCTTCGACTGGGCCGGAACCAGCTGAGCGCCGGCGTCGGATGAGGACGATCCGGCGGGCCGGGCCGTACTTTCGGGTCGCCGACCCACGCTGGGAGGACCCGCTGGACGGCCGTTACGCCGCCGAGCGCGGCGGGCGCTGGAACCCGCCAGGGTCCTTTCCCTGCGTCTACCTCTGCCGCTCCGTCGAGGTGGCGCGCGCCAACGTCCACCGCAAGCTCGCCGGCCAGCCCTACGGGCCCGAGGACCTACGCGACGACGCCGCCCCGATCCTCGTCTCGACCCGGCTGCCGGAGGACCGCTACCTGACCGTGGTCACGGACGCCGGCTGCCGCTCGGTCGGGCTGCCGGAGAGCTACCCCCGGGACAACCGCGGCCGCATCATCGGCCACAGTCGCTGCCGGCGGATCGGCCTGGACGCCTGGGATCGGGGTCTGCCCGGGATCGCCTGCCGCAGCGCCGCGCCGGGAGCGCCGCGGGGTGGCGAGGAGCTCGCCTTCTTCACCCGGCGCGCGGCGCTCCGGGTCCGCCGTACCGAGCCGTTCGGCGCCTGGTTCTGGGGCGAAGGCGTGTAGGGGGGAAGCCAGGGCCGGGCCTCCGTCCTGTGTCCCGGGTCCTGTATCTATGGGCAGGTGATGGACGCCGCGACGGTGACCGGACTGACCAGCAAGGAGGCGGCCAAGCGCCTCCGCAAGCTCGGCGAGCCCGAGGATCGCTCCAGCCGGTCGATCACCTCAATCGTCGCCGGCAACGTGCTGACGCTGTTCAACGCGATCATCGGCACCTTCTTCGTGATCATGCTGGCGCTGGGACTGTTCGCCGATGCCCTGTTCGGGTTCATCGCGATCATCAACAGCTACATCGGGATCCGCCAGGAGCTGAAGGCCAAGGAGGTGCTCGAGAACCTCGCCCTGCTGGTGGCGCCGAGGGCGAAGGTCGTCCGCGACGGGCGGGTGGAGGAGCTCCGTGCCGAGGAGGTCGTCCCCGGCGACGTGATCAGGGTGGAGCCCGGTGACCAGCTGGTCGCGGACGGCGAGGTGATCGACTCCCGCGGGCTCACCCTCGACGAGTCGGTCCTGACCGGGGAGGCCGAGGGGGTCCGTAAGCGCGTTGGCCAGCGGGCACTGTCGGGCGCCTTCTGCATGTCGGGGTCGGGCTACTACAGGGTGGACGCCGTCCGCGGGGACAGTTACGCCGAGAAGGTCGCCGGCGAGGCGCGCGCCTTCCGCCACCCCCTCTCCCCGCTCCAGGATGAGGTCAACCAGGTGCTGCGGGCGAGCACCTGGCTGATGCTCCCCCTGGCGGCCTTGCTCATCTTCGCCCTCCGGGCCCGGAGCGAGCCGCTCCATGACGCCGCCCAGACCGCCACCGCCGGGCTCATCACCCTGATCCCCGAGGGACTGGTCCTGCTGATGAGCGTCACCCTGGCGGTGGCGGCGGTCCGCCTCGCCCGCCTCGACACCCTCGTCCAGCAGATGGCCGCGACCGAGTCGCTCGCCGCGGTCGACACGATCTGCGTCGACAAGACCGGGACCCTGACCAGCGGCGAGCTCGAGCTGGTGGCGGTCGACGTCTTCGACTCCAACCCCGCGGCCGCCCATCGGGCGCTGGCGCGATTCGCCGCCAGCGCCGGCGAGCGGAATAGGACCCTGGCGGCGATCGCCGACGCCTACCCGGCGACCCGCGAGCCGGTCGTTGCCGAGGTCCCCTTTTCGTCGGAGTGGAAGTGGAGCGGTCTCACCCTGGGGGGGCGCGGCGGCGGCGAGACCTACGTCCTCGGCGCCCCGGATGTGCTCGCGGCGCAGGGCGCGCTCGAGCTCCCCCCGGCGCTCCAGCGGACCCTGGAGGAGCGCACCAGGGCGGGCAATCGGGTGTTGGCCTTCGGCCGGGCGGCGGCGCGGCTCCCAGAGGACCCGCAGGCCGAGGGCGCTCCGCCCGTGAAGGCACTGGCGCTGGTGGTGCTGGAGGAGACGCTGCGCCCCGACGCCAGGGACACGATCGAGTTCATGCGCGACCAGCGGGTCGACCTGAAGCTGATCTCGGGCGACGCCCGGGCAACCGTGACCGCGGTTGCCGCCGCCGTCGGGGTGCCCGAGGACGCCGGCGTGATCGACGGTGACGAGCTCCCCGCCGACCGGACGAGCCTTGGCCGGGCGGCGGAGCGAAACACGATCTTCTGCCGGATCCGGCCGGAGCAGAAGAAGGCCCTGGTCTCGGCGCTCGCCGAACGCGGTCGCTTCACGGCGATGATCGGCGACGGCGTCAACGACGTCCCGGCGCTGAAGCGGGCCCGGCTGGCGGTGGCGATGGGGTCCGGGAGCCAGATCACCAAGGGGATCGCCGACATCGTCCTCCTCCACGATCAGTTCTCGCGCCTGCCCCGGGCGGTGGCCGAGGGGCGCCGGATCGCCCGCAACATCCACCGTCTCGGCCGGCTGTACGTGACGAAGACCGTGTACGCGGCGGCGCTGATCGTCGTGGTGGCGGTGCCCGGGTGGGCGTTCCCGTTTCTGCCGCGCCAGCTCACCCTGGCGGCGCTGGTCACGATCGGGATCCCCTCGTTCGTCCTCGCCCTTGCCCCCAGCGGCGGGCCGCTCTACCGGGGGCGGCTGCTGCGGGCCCTGGCGGCCTTCGCGGTGCCCGCCGGCCTGGCGATTGCCGCGGCCTCGCTCGCCAGCTTCTTCTTCGTCGACACGGTCTTCGGCGGATCGCTGGAGGCGGGCCGGACCGCGGCCACCACCACCCTGGTGGTCCTCGGGCTCGCCTTCATCCTCCTGCTCGAGCGCGGACCCGGTCGCGAGCACATCGCGATCCAGAGCTACATGCTCGCCTTGGTCTCGGCCCTCGGGGCGATCTATGCGCTGGCGCTGGCGGTGGAGCCGATGCGCAACTTCTTCGACCTCACCCGGCTCGCCGGGGGCCAGCTCTTTTTGGCCCTGCTGTCGGCGGCGGGGGGCCTGGTGATCGCGAGCCTGGTCTGGCGGCTCCCGGCGATCGAGCACCTCGAGGACGAACCTCCCGGGGAGGCGAGGGGCGCGCCGCCGGCGGATGGCCCCACCGAGACGATCTCGGCGCCGACCCGTCAGCGAACGTTCGCCGGATGATCCGATGCGGGCCGCGATCCTCGACATCGACGGCACCCTGGTGGACACCAACTACCAGCACGCCCTCGCCTGGTACCGGGCCTTTCGGCGCCACCAGATCGTCCTGCCGCTGTGGAGGATCCACCGCTCGATCGGGATGGGCGGCGGTCAGCTGGTGGCGGCGCTGGCGGGCGAGGAGGTCGAGGCCGAGCTCGGCGAGGCGGTCCGTGACGAGGAGAATCCGATCTACATGGAGATGATCGCTGAGGTCGAGGCGACCAAGCCGAACCCCGACCTGGTGGAGGCGGCCCTGGAGAGGGCCGGCACCCGGGACGCCGTCCTGGTCGGAGACTCGGTCTGGGACTGCGTCGCCGCCGACCGAGCCGGGATCGCCGCCGTCGGGGTCCTCACCGGCGCCTACTCTCGCGAGGAGCTGGCCGGGTCCGGGGCGGCCGCCGTGTTCGACTCGATCGAGGAGCTGCGGGGGGATCTCGGGGCGCTCGATGCGGCGGCCGGGGGAAGGAGAGGGAGTGCCTGATCAGCGCAGCTGGCGCCGCACCAAGATCGTCGCCACGGTCGGTCCGGCCAGCCGCGACCCGGAGACCCTGCGACGCCTGATCGACGCCGGCGTCGACGTGTTCCGGCTCAACTTCTCCCACGGCCACCGGACCGACCACGCCGAGAACGTCGAGCGGATCCGGGCCGCGGCGGCGGTCGCAAACCGCGAGATCGGGATCCTCGGCGACCTGCCCGGGCCGAAGCTCCGCCTCGGCCAGCTCGCCGACGACTTCGCCGTCCTCCACTCGGCCTCCAGGGTCGTGCTCAGCGCCGGAGAAGGGGCGGAGCCGGGCGACGCCGAGCGGCTCCCGGTGATGTGGGACGGGATCGCCACCGCGGTGAAGGAGTCCGACCCGGTGTTCCTCGCCGACGGGCGGGTTCGGCTCCGGGTCCTCTCCACCACCGGATCCGAGGTCGTCTGCGAGGTCGAGGCGGGCGGAGCGGTCAGCTCACATCAGGGGATCAACCTGCCGCGGGCCGATGCCGAGCTCCCCCAGGGGGGGGTGCACGACCGCGAGTGGATCGAGTTCGCCGTCGAGCACGCGGTCGACCTCCTCGCCGTCTCCTTCGTCCGGCGGCCCTCCGACCTCGAGTCGGTCGCCTCCAGGCTGGCCTCGCTCGATGCCCACATCCCTCTGATCGCGAAGATCGAGAAGCCCCAGGCGGCCGAGCGGGCGAAGGAGATCATCGACGCCGCTGACAGCGGGGTGATGGTCGCCCGCGGGGACCTCGGCGTCGAGCTGCCGCTCGAGGAAGTCCCGGGAACCCAGAAGCACCTGATCTCGCTCGCGGGCCGGGCATCGAAGCCGGCGATCACCGCCACCCAGATGTTGGCGACGATGGTGCGGGCCTCGAGCCCGACCCGGGCCGAGGTCGCCGACGTCGCCAACGCGATCTACGACGGGACGGACGCGGTGATGCTCTCCGAGGAAACCGCGGTGGGCGAGCACCCGGTCGGGGCGGTGCGGATGATGGACAGGATCGCGCGGGCGACCGAGCCGCATCTGCCCTACGGCGATTGGGTGTTCGGCCGAGCCGAGGAGCGCGCCGACGACGTCGCCGAGGCGGTCGCCCAGGTCAGCGTCGCCGCCACCTACCGGCTGGGGCTTGCGGCGATCGTCGTCCCGACCACCAGCGGGCGGACGGCCCGGCTGGTGTCGGCCCATCGCCCCCGGGTGCCCGTGGTCTCGGTCTCCCCCACCGTCCAGACCGTCCGGCGCCTCAACCTCCTGTTCGGCGTCCATCCCCAGCTCGGGCCCGAGTGGACCAGCCTCAGCAAGCTGCTCGACGACTGCGCGACCATCGCCAAGCGCTGCGGCGCCGCCTCCTCGGGTGACCTGATCGCGATCACCGCGGGGCTCCCGAGCCAGCAGGTCGGGACCAACCTGTTCGAGATCCACCGCGTGCCCTAGATCGTCCTGGCCGTCTGGCCGGGTAGGACGAATTGGGTGACGAGGAGGTTGGCGACGAGGCGATCCTCGCGGCGAATTCGGACCTCGACCACGTGGGTGGACCGCCCGGCGTGGAGGTGCTCGGCGGTGGCGATCAGCTCGTCCCCGGGCCCGGCGGCCCCGAACACGTTCAGCTTCATCTCGACGGTGGTGAAGTCGGAGCCCGGTGACAGGTGCCGAAAGGTCTGCCAGGCGGCGACCGAGTCCGCGAGCGCCACCCAGGCGCCGCCTTGGACGAGTCCGCCGGGGTGGAGGTGGCGGCGGTCGACGACGATCCGCCCGACCGCTCGCTGATCGGTGATCTCGAGCGGCTCCACCCCGAGGTCCTCGGGAAGGCTGTCGCCGATCCGTGATCGGATCGACTCGACGGTAATCCGCTCGCTCGCATCGGCCACGGCCGCGGCAGTATTGCGGAGGAAGCTCGGGCGGCCCGCTCAGCGATCGAGGCCGTGATCGCCGAAGGGCTCGTCGCGGTCCCGGACCGCTTCCCTGAACCCGGCCTCGGCGGCCCGGCGGGCCCAGGCGAAGCCCTCGGGGGTATGGCGGGCGACGCCGTCGAAGACCGTCCCCAGCACCTGGGTCGCGTGCAGGCCCTGGGCGTAGAGGGCCTGGTTGACCAGGAGCTTGTGCATCGCCAACTGGTTCACGGGCAGGCGGGCGACCCTCTCGAGGAGAGCCTCGAACCGGGCGTCGAGCTCGGCGGCCGGGGCGGCCTCGGTTGCGAGGCCCCATTCGACCGCGGTGGTCCCGTCGATCGAGTCCCCCGTGAGCAGCAGCCGCTTCGCCCGGGCTGGGCCGATCCGGAACGCCCACAGGGCAGTCGTCGGCACCCCCCACACGCGCGCCGGCGGGTAGCCGATCTTGGCCCGATCCTCGACCACCAGCAGGTCCGAGCAGAGGGCCATGTCGGTGCCGCCGGCGACACAGTAGCCGTGCACCTTGCACACCACCGGCTTCTCGGAGTGGAACAGGCTCATGAACCCGCGGACGTTGCGGCTCATCATCTGGAAGTCGACAACCGGGTCCCAGGTGCCGGCGGGATCGTGGTTCGCGGCCTGAACCGCCGGGTCGAGGGGCGAGCCGGCGGGCACTGCCTCCAGCCCGATTCCCTCCATCATGCGCTCGGCCGAGGCGACCAGGTCATAGCCGCCGCAGAAGCCGGAGCCGTTCCCGGCGAGGGCGATCACGTGGACGGCGGGGTCGAGGTTGGCGCTCTCGACGCAGGCGGCGAGCTCGCGGGGCATCTCCAGGGTGATCCCGTTTCCCCGCTCGGGCCGGTCGAGGGTGATCCAGGCGATCCGCCCGTCCACCTCGTAGGTCATCGTGGTCAGCTCGCTCACGCCAAGCCTCCTTCCGTTGCACGCTACAGCGAGAGTGGAGAATGTCGCGCGTGGCCAAGGGCGACTACACGACGATCGAGGCCGCCGGCCTGGAGGTTCGGCTCTCGAATCCGGGCAAGGTCTTCTTCCCGGGCCCGGGCCATACCAAGCTCGACCTCGCCCGCTACTACGTCGAGGTGGCCGACGCCGCGGTGGTCGGGCTGCGGGAGCGGCCCGGGACGATGAAGCGCTTCGTCGACGGCGTCGACGGCGAGTTCTTCTTCCAGAAGCGGGTGCCGAAGGGAGCGCCCGGTTGGCTCCAGACCGCGACCGTCACCTTCCCGAGCGGCCGCTCCGCCACCGAGCTGGTGGCGAACGACGCCGCCCACCTCGTCTGGGCGGTCAACCTTGGAGTGGTGGATTTCAACCCGTGGCCGGTTCGCCGCGTCGACCTCGACCACCCCGACGAGCTTCGGGTCGATCTCGATCCCACCCCCGAGTCGAGCTTCGACGAGGCCCGAAAGGTGGCGCTCTGCGTACGGGAGGTGCTCACCGCCCACGGGCTGGTCGGGTTCCCGAAGACCTCGGGCTCCCGCGGGATCCACATCTACGCCAGGATCGAGCCGCGGTGGACATTCACCGAGGTCCGCCGGGCGGCGCTCGCGCTCGCCCGTGCGGTCGAGCGGCGGGTGCCGAAGCTCGCCACCAGCAAGTGGTGGAAGGAGGAGCGCCACGGGGTGTTCGTCGACTACAACCAGAACGCCCGCGACCGCACCATTGCCTCCGCCTATTCGGTCCGCCCCGGCCCCGAGGCCCGGGTCTCGACCCCGATCGAGTGGGACGAGGTCCCCGACGTCGATCCCGCCGAGCTCCGCCTCGACACCGTCCCGGCGCGGCTCAAGGAGCGCGGCGACCCAGGGGCCGAGATCGACCGCCATGTCGGCTCGCTCGAAGCGCTGCTCGAGCTCGCCGATCGCGACGAGGCCGAGGGCCTCGGCGACGCCCCCTGGCCGCCTCACTTCCGCAAGCAGGCCGGCGAGGCAAAGCGGGTGCAGCCGAGTCGGGCGCGCGAGGACAACGCCTCTGGGGGGACGAGGGCCGGGGGGAAGGCGAAGCCCAAGGCAAGGGCGAGGCCCAAGGCGAACCCGAAGCCCAAGGCGAGGAAGCGCTCGCCGTAATCCCTGATCGCACACTCGATCTCGAGGAGGCCACGATGCACGTCAGCACCACCGCGTCCGCCCCGAAGCGATCGCTCCCGGGGCTGCTCTCGGTCGCCCTGCTCCAGGAGGGCGACGTCTCCGAGGCCGACCTGACGGTGACCTGGGTCGACGTTGAGCCGGGAAGCCGCCAGCTCCCCCACAGCCATCCTCCCCAGCAGGTCTACTTGATCGTCCGGGGGACGGGAAGGATGCAGGTCGGCGACGAGCGGCGGGAGGTCCGCGCGGGCGACCTCGTGTTCATTCCCCCAGGCGCGACCCACGGAATCGAGAACACCGGCGGGGAGACTCTCTCTTACCTCTCCGCGGCCACCCCCGCCTTCCGCGTCACCGACCTCTACGACCAGGGGGATCTCTCGAGCGGCGGCTGACCGCGGCGCTCAAATCGCCGACGCCGGGCGCCGATGGGGTCGAGATGCGAACGCAGGACATGGTCCTCGCCCAGGGCGCTCGCGACACCCGCCATACGCTCGAGCGGTGGGGCTCGAACCCCTGGCCGGTGCTCTCCACCTGGTTTCTCGGCGCCTTCGCGATCGCGGTGGTCCTGCTCTGCGCGGTCTGGGCCGTCTCCTCCATCGTCAAGCCCGACGTCGGCTTCCGTTACCTGCCCGGGCTTCCGCACGGGATCGAGGCCGAGCGGGTGGCGGCGACGATGGGTCGCAACTCCCTGGTGCTGGCGCTCCACGCCTTCGCCTGCATCGCCGGCTTCATCGCCGGGAGCTCGCTCCCCCTCTCGGCCGAGCGCCACACCGGCTTCTCGCGCTGGATCCACGAGCGCGCCCGCCCGGTCGCCTTCGCCTGGGTGGTCGCCGTCACCTGCTTCTCTTTGATCACCCAGGCGTTCGCCCTCGGGATCATCGGCTCGAGCGTCGCTCACGAGGCCGGCATCTCCACCGGGGTCCTCGTCCTCACCGCCGCCCCCCACGCCCTGCTCGAGCTCACCGCCGTCTTCCTCCCCCTCGCCGCCTGGACGATCGCGGGCCGTCGCGACGAGTGGGATCAGCTCCTCGCGGCCACCCTCGTCACCGTCGCGATCGCGATCCCGATGCTGGTGGCGGCGGCCACCTGGGAGGTCTACTTCTGGCCCCACATCCTGCGCGCCGTATCGCCGCTGGGCTAGAGGCAGGCCGGCTTCGCCCGACTGCCGGACAGACCGCAACGGGGGCGAAGAGTGCGGGCGTCGTGCTCAGGGGGCATGGTGCGACCCCAGGGAAGGACGGCTCGGTGGAGGAATGAGGGCGAGACGGTGGAACGACTGCTCGCCTCTCTGGCCGGGCCCGCTCATGGGGTGGTTACGCGCGGGGACCTGATTCGCGCCGGCGTCACGGTCGCGGAGACAAAGCAGCGCCTTCGCACCGGGGCGCTGATCCGGGTGCACCGCGGCGTCTATCGGGTCGGCCATGCCGCGCCCAGCCCGGAGGCGCGTTATCTCGCTGCGTGAGAGCCTGTGGTGAGGGGGCTCTGTTGAGTGGCCGGGCGGCCGCGCACCTGCTCGGCGTCTTCAAGGGCCCTCCGCCTGCCCCTGAGGTCACAGCGGCGACCCAGCCGCGCCCGAAGGGTGTGTTGACCCGCCGCTCGCGTCGCCTTGCCCCTGAGGATGCGACGAAATGGCGCGGGATCCCGGTGACGACGGTCGCTCGCACCCTGGTCGATCTCGCCGGCTTGGTTGCAGCGGATGACCTCCCGGGCCTGTCACGAGGCCTTCGTGCGCCATCACACCAAACCGGCCGAGGTCGAGGCCGTGCTGGCGCGGCGGCCCAGCAGCCCGGGCGCGGGCAAGCTGCGCCAAGTGCTTCGCGGCGACGTTCGCGTCACCGTCAGCAAGCTCGAGGCTCGGTTCCTCGAGCGGCTGCGGCGCTACACCTACGGCGACGTATTCGAGAGCCCGACGCTGATGCTCGCCGAGCTTCGGGCCCTGCTTCCGGGAAGCCGTCCTGGTTAGGGGTCGCACGGTGGCCCCGGCGCAGGACACCTCGGTCTCACTGATCGAGCTGGTCGACCGTGCAGCTCTTCGGATCCCGGTCGTCGCGCCAGCGAAGCACCTTGGCGCCGTGGCGGATGCGGCCGGCGGAGACGTGGTCGAAGCTAACCTCGATCACCAGCTCGGGACGGACCACCGCCCATTCGAGGTCGCGGTCGGCGCTCCAGCGGCTCGGGTCGCCGGACCCGCGCTCACCGGTCGCATACCGCTCGAGCTGGGCCAGCAGCTCGCGCTTCTCCTGCGCCTTGAATCCCGACGTGTGGCCCACGGGCCGCAGCTCTCCCTTCTCGTCGTACAGGCCGAGGATCAGCGAGCCGACCGTCCCCTCCTCCTTTCCCGGCCTCCAGCCCACGATCACGCAGTCGATCGTCCGCACCCGCTTCACCTTCACCATCCCCTTGCGCTGGCCGGGCCTGTAGATCGCGTCGAGCTCCTTCGCGATCACGCCCTCGCCGTTTCGCAGCCACGGCTCCGCCTTCTTCGGCGACTTGGTCAACGGGGTGAGCTCGACCGAGGCGTTGCGCTTCCTCCCGATCAGCTCCTCGAGGGCGGCGCGGCGCTCCCGAAACGGCTTCGAGGTCAGCTTCGAGCGATCCCTCGCGAGCAGGTCGAAGGCGCGAAAGGCCGCCGGGGTCTGCTCGGCCAGCATCCTCACCCTCGACTCGGCCGGGTGGAGGCGGTTCTGGAGGGCGTCGAACTCCTCGCGGCCGTCTGCGGCGGTGATCACCAGCTCGCCGTCAAGGACGTAG
>JBKPIY010000004.1:0-40595 GCA_046730475.1 Actinomycetota bacterium | reverse complement strand
GACCCTTGAGGCCGCGGTAGAGGATCACGATCCACAGGAACAGCCCGATCACCAGCAATACCTGCCAGAAGCGGCCGAGGTCGAGGTACTCGAACCCCTGGTCGCCGAAGATCGAGCCAGAGAACCAATTGTGGATGTCCGCGAACTCGCCGATCAGGCTGCCGAAGACGACCACGGCCAGAGCGCCCAGCAGGGCGAACGCGAGCTTCGCCTGACCCCTCGGTTCGCGGCCCGCGATCATCGGCGCGAGAAAGATCCCCGCCGCGACGAACGAGGTGGCGACGAAGAAGATCGCCAGCTGGACATGCCAGGTGCGGACCAGGTTGTAGGGGAAGACCTGAGCGACGTCGATCCCGAAGAAGCCGCCAAGATCGGCGCGGTAGTGCTGGGACATGCCACCAACGAGCGTCTGGAGCAGGAAGAGCGCCGCCATCACGAAGAAGAACCAGGCGGTCGCCCGCTGCCCCGGGGTCAGCGCCACGTCACCCGGGGAGCGGAAGCTGAGCGCCGCTTGATCCCTGCCATGCCAGCCGAGCCGCCATCGGCCGTAGACGGCGAACAGGATCCCAATGCCGCCGAGCAGAGCGATCAGCGAGACCACCGACCAGACGATCACGTTGGCGCTCGGCGTGTTCCCGACCTGCTCCTCGGGCGGCCAGTTGTTCGTGTAGGAGTAGTTGTGCCCCGGACGCCGGGTCGACGCCGCCCACGCCGACCATGCGAAGAAGGAGGTCAGCTGGTGGATCTGCTCCGGGCTGTTCACCGGCCGCGGGCGCAGGCCGTAGCGCGTCGTGTCGCTGTCGAAGAAGACCCCGTAGTGCTGCTCGAGCTGGCCGAAGGCGTTCGCCTGCTGGGCCGAGATCGGCAGGGTCTTCGTGTTCGAGTCGTAGCGGTTTGTCTGGAACTGGTCGATCGTCGCCTGCCGGGCGGAGTCGGAGCCGCTACCGCCGAGCTGATCCCGGACCAGGGCGGAGGCACGGTGCAGATAGTCGTCGGTGAAGTCGGGCCCGAGGTAGGCGCCGTGGCCGAAGATCGAGCCGTACTCCATGAGACCGTGGCTGAGGAAGACCCTCTGGCCCGCCCGGATGTCGTCGCCCGTGTAGACCACGCGCCCGCTTGGGTCGACCACGCGATCGGGAATCGGCGGGTCGGATCGGTACGTCAGGTAGGCGAGGAGGACGAGGACGAAGAACCCGACCACCACGACGAGCCCGGCGACCTGGAGCCAGGTGCGCGAGACGAGCAGCTCTCGCTTACCGGCCGCCTCCGCCGCCGCCGGGGTACCTTCACTGTCCGCTCCTCGGCCTCTCTGCAAAGCCACCGACCTGGACGATCGATCGTTGCCTGCGGCGCTCGATCCTATTTATCCGGGGGGTGAAAACTCAAGGGCGGGTCCCGGCAGGCACCGGGCGAAGGCCGCGCTCGCGACCGATCGGCGCCTACGCGCCCGCGCCGGGCCCTCGCAGCCCCCGCTGCTCGAGCCAGGCGGCGTGCTCCCGTCCCAGCGGGCCGACGGGCTCACCGCCCTCGATCAGCTCCCGCAACAGCGCACCCCAGCTCGCCTCGGCACGAAGGGTCGAGGCCACCTGGAAGAGCAGGCCCTCCATCCGCCGCAGCAGGAGAGCCTCGGGGGGGAGGGTCATGCGGCGCATCTCCCGCATGAGCTCGGCATTTCGCTGCTCACGAAGAGATTCGCTGCCGCGCCACATGTCCTCGGGATTCAGGCGGAGAGGTCCATCGGCTTGGAGCCACCAGGAGATGGCGCGCATGTGGGCGAGCAGCAGAGGACCGTTCCAGTCGGAGTCGTCCCGCAGGTACCCCAGGGCCCGCAGCACATCGACAAGCGACCGGTCGTCGCCAGCGCGAATCGCCGCGAAGATCGGGGCCTCCCGGCTCAGGTAGCCGCGCGGGAGGGCCCTGACCATGCCGAAGTCGAGGAACGCCACCCGCCGATCGTCGCGGAGCAGGTAGTTGCCAGGGTGAGGGTCGCCGAGCGCCAGATCGAGCTCGCGCGCGGTCCCGTAGTAGAAGCGATAGACGATCTCCGCGTAGCGGTCACGGACGGGCTCGGGTTGGCGGCCGACCGCGGCGAAGTCGATGCCGTCCACCCATTCGCTGACGAGCACGCGGCGCCGGCTGAGGCGCGTGTCGACCGCCGGGACGGCGATGAACGGATGCCCACGCCAAAAGCGGGCGAGGAGGCGGTGGCTCGAGGCCTCGAGCTCGTAGTCGCATTCCGCGGAGACGCGCTCGCTGAGCTCGGCGAGCACCGGCTCGACGTCAAGCCCAGGCATCAGCCGGCGCAGGAGCGGTGCAAGCATGCGCACGTTTCGCATGTCGGACTCGACCGCCTCGCCGATCCCGGGATACTGGACCTTGACGGCGACCTCGGCCCCGTCGGCGGTTTGCCCCCGGTAGACCTGTCCGATGCTTGCCGCGGCCGCCGGCTCGGGATCGATCGAGCCGAGCACGCGCTCTGGATCCTCCCCCCACTCGTGGGCGAGGACCTTCCGCATCTGCTTCCAGCCGACCGCTGGGACGTTGTCGCGCAGCGAGGCGAGGCGCGCCTGGAGATGAGCGGCCTGGTCCGCGTCGAGCCCGGGGAACTCGACGGTGGAGAGGACTTGGCCGGCCTTCATCGCTGCCCCGCGCATCGTGGCGAGCTGGTCGACCAGCGAGTCGATCGTCGCTACGAACCTGTCGCCCCGACGCCGTCGCCGGTCCTCCTCGTTACCGCGCCCGTCGACGCGATCACTTGCCCACCGAAGCGCCCCGCCCGCGGCGACGCGTCCGAGGCGCAACGTGCGCGCCCCCCGCCCGCGGGTGGGATTTCTCTGCCTGCGATCGGCCACCAGACAAGTCTGGCAGCGCGCGGACATCGGCCGCGGAAACGGGCGTCACCTTCCTGATCGGCGTTCCGCTGGCCTGGCGGCCCTGCTCAAATCAGGCCGGCCGACCTCAGCCACTGCTCCGTCAGGCGCATCCCCGAGGACAGGTCGTGCGCGGGCGCATAGCCGAGGACTTCGCGCGCGCGGCGGATCGAGTAGGTGCCGCGGCGGGTGAAGTAGTCGACCGCCGCCGGGGTCACCTCGCTGCGCCGGCCGCGCAGCCGCGCAACGCCGTCCAGAACCCGAGCGACGTTGCGGGCGACCGGCGTTGGGGCGGTACGGGGGCGCTCGATGCCAAGCATGCGGCAATAGTGCCCCACGAAGTCGCCGATCGTGGCGTGCTCTGGCCCCGTGAGGATGAAGATCCGCCCGGCTGCCTCCGGCGCGGTGGCGGCGCGCACGACGCCCTCGACGAGGTCGTCGACGTACACGGGACTGTGCATGCCGCGACCTCCGGCCGGCAGGACAAGCTGTCTGGCCTTGAGCAGCCGGATCGGCTCGAGTGTCCACGGTCGCGACCGAGGGCCGTAGACGTCCCCGGGTCGGACGATCGTGCAGGGCAGCTCGCCACCGGAGTGCGCGGCCAGCACGACCTGCTCACTGGCGATCTTCGTGTCGACGTAATGCACCCCATTGGGCCGCACGGGGGTGCGCTCATCGACCTCGCCCTCGAAGGCGAAGCCGAACACGACGATCGAGGAGAGGTGCACAAAGCGCTGGGCGCCGCCGGCGATCGCGGCGTCCAATGCCAGGCGCGGGGCGAGGACGTTGCTCTCCCAGAATCCGCGGTGGGAGCTGTACACACCGACTAGCGCGGCCGTGTGCACCACGAGGTCGCACCCCTGCGCGTGGCGCTGCCACTCGCCCGGCGCGGTGACGTCGCCCCGAATGATTCCGTCCCCGGCGCCCGCCGTTAGGTCGACCCCCCGCACCTCGCTCCCGAGGGCGCGGAAGCGATCGACGAGCGCTCGCCCGATGAATCCCGCGGCGCCGGTGACGAACACCCTCTGCGGCGGGCCAGGATCCGCCATCGGATGATCGTGTCGCCCTTCGCGGGTGGCCGGATCGGCGGGCGTTACCCGGCGCCCCCGGCCCGCGCGGCCTCGTACTCGCCGTGGCGGCGGATCCAGAACCGCGTGGGCAGCTCCCGCCGCTGGCGCGCCAGCTCATCGCTGCGCCGGGTCAGCTCCTTCTCGCGCTCGAGCAGCTCCTCGCGGGCGGCACGCCACTCCTCGCGCGTTCCCACCTTGTGCTCCGTCATCGCCTTGCCTCCTTTGTCGCCAGCCGGGATTCTCCCTCAGAGAACCGTCTCAAACTGATCACCGTTCTTGAGGCTCTCAGGTCCAGCCGTCGGCGAGCGGCGCCCCGTTTCTCGGTACCGAGACTAATCTCGCGGGGGTGGCGGTGGAGAAGGGCGTATCCGAGAAGCGGCTGGACGAGCTCTACCGTGAGCACCCCGAGGGGTTCGTGGCCGCGCGAGACGAGCTCGTCAAAGACCTTCGCGCCGCCGGCGATCGCGAGGAGGCCGACCGGGTGAGGAAGCTGAGGCGCCCCACGGTGGCGGCCTGGCTGATCAACCGGGCTGCGCTCTCTTCACGGGCGCGGCTGGAGGAGTTCGCCGAGACGAGCCGACTGCTCGAAGATACCCAGAGCCGAGCGTTGCAGGGGAAGGACGAGGGGGCGGCCCAGTGGCGCGCCGCCGCCGCCCGAGAGCGCACGGCCGCCGGCGCAGTGATCGAGCTCGCCGAGAGAGTCGCGCGCGAGGCAGGCCATCCCGCCAGCGAGCGCGCCCTCGAGCTCGCCGGCGAAACGCTGCGGGCCGCAACCGGCGACCCGGAGCTCCGCGAGCGCGTCGTTCGGGGCCGCCTCGAGCGAGAGCGATCGGCTGCGACGCTGGGCACCGCCGCCGTCGCGCCCCGGCGAGCGCGCGGTCCCGCCGCGAAGCGCGTGGCCCTAGCCGAGGCCCGCCGTGAGCTCGAGCGCCTGGAACAGGAGCTTGCCCACGCCACAGGACGCGAGGAGCGGCTACGTGCGCGGGTAGAGCAGGCCACGGAGGCTCTGCGCCAGGAGACGGCGAGACTCGCGGACGCCAAGCGGGAGGCCGCGGACCTGACGCGCCGAGTAAGGGCTGCGGAGCGCCGGGCGCGAGGGTAGTGCGGGCTCCGGTCCTGCCCGGGGGATATTAAGACCCTCCGATGATGGCCGCTCGGGAACGCCCCAGCAGTACGATCGAGTGCGTTCCGTTACCGATCGAAATGGAGGGGATCCATGGCAGCGAAGCCGATTCCAGAGGGCTACCACACCGTCACGCCGTACCTGGCCGTCGACGACGCGGCGCAGGCGATCGAGTACTACAAGAAGGCGTTCGGCGCGAAGGAGAGTGTGCGCATGGAGGCGCCGGGCAACAAGATCGGTCACGCGGAGCTCGAGATCGGGGACTCGCGGGTGATGCTCTCCGATCCGTTCCCGCAGTCCTCGACGAAGCCGCCGAAGGAGCTCGGCGGCGCGAGCGCCAGCATCTTCATGTATGTCGACGACGTCGACTCGGTCGTCAGGCAGGCGGTCGACGCCGGCGCGACGGTGGCGATGGAGGTGGCCGACCAGTTCTGGGGCGACCGCTTCGGCACGGTCATCGACCCGTTCGGCCACGCGTGGTCGATTGCGACGCACATCGAGGACCTGACGCCGGAGGAGATCGCCGAGCGCGGCAAGGAGGCGATGGCCGCGATGAGCAGCTGAGCCTGGCGAGATTCGCCGGGCTCGATCGGGAAGAGCGGGGCTAATCCGCCCCGCTCTTTGCCGACGGCCGGCACCCGGGTTGGAGGTGATTGCCCGGGAACCGCGTCAGTCCATCGCCAGCGGGCCCTGGACGTCGGCGTTGAGGAACTGGGAGACGAACTCGTTTTCGGAGTTGAAGAGCTCGTCCGCCGGACCACTCTCCACGATCCGGCCCTTCCAGAGAACTGCCAGAAACTCGGCGATCCGGCGCGCCGTGGCCAAATCGTGACTGATCACCAGGTAGCAGCCGCCGTGCTCGGCGTGGATCTCGCGGATCAGCTCGCACAGGAGCGCCGTCCGGACCGGATCGAGGCCCGAGTCGGGCTCGTCGAACATGACGATCGCCGGGTCGAGCACCAGGGCGCGGGCGAACCCCGCCCGCTTGCGCATCCCGCCCGAGAGCTCGTTCGGCATCTTGTAGGTCGCCTCGGTGAGGCCCACCTCTCGCAGTCGCCGGCTGACGATCTCCTCGATCTCGTCCTCCGACTTGTCGGTGTGCTGGCGCAGGGGGAAGGCGGTGTTGTCGTAGACGTTCATCGAGCCGAACAGGGCGCCGTCCTGGAACAGGAGTCCGAACTTCTTGCGGGTCTCGAATAGCTCGTCGTCGGTCATGTTCGGGATCGACTCGCCGTGGACGAGGACGTCTCCGGAGTCCGGGTAGAGCAGGCCGACGATGTGCTTGATCAGGACCGACTTGCCGGTACCCGAGGGCCCGAGCACCATCGAGATCATGTTGTCGGGGAGGCCGAGGTTGCAACCGTTCAGGATCCGGGTGCGCCCGAACTGCTTGACCAGGTCGATGATCTCGATCGCGTCCTTGCCACCGTGGTCGCGCTTCTTGCCCGTGTGCCACCGGTAGGGATCGGGGTCGTCGGAGTCGACGCCGGGGATCACGTAATCGCGGTTGGCGAAGTCCTCCTGTGTCTCGTCCCACCCCTGGGCGGCGAGAGGATCCTCCCGGTTCGAGCTCGAGGACGAGCCGCCGTCGCTCGAGGACCCGCTCGAGGTCGTCCGCCGCGAACTACCCGTCTTGCGCTCGGCCACTAATGCCTCCTCGTCGGGTTAGCGATTCGCCCGTCGCGCATCCGAGATTATGCGCTATCCGCCGATCGGCGCGCGCGGGTTGGCCCCCCAGAAGACTAGGGTTCCCATCATCCCGATGATGTGGACGAGGACGATGTTCAGCACCATCGACTTCGCCGTCGCGGTGCCCACCCCGACCGGCCCGCCGGAGGCGGTGTAGCCGTAGTAGCAGCCGACCAGCACGATGGCGGTCGCCATCACCATCGCCTTGATCAGGCTGAATAAGAGGTCGGGCGGGTTCTGGAACATCCAGAAGATAAGGAAGTAACCGCCCGAGGAGACGTCGCCGATCTGCTCGACGACGGCGAGCCAGCTGGCGAAGTAGCCGATCCCGACGGCGGCCAGATACATGAAGGGGAAGGCGATCCAGGCGGCCACCAGGCGGGTGGCGGCGAGGAAGGTGACCGGGGGAACCCCCATCACCTCGAGGGCGTCGATCTCGTCGGAGATCCGCATCGCCCCGAGCTCGGCCACGATCCCGGTGCCCACCTTGGCGGCGAGCATGTAGCCGAACGCGTAGGGGATCACCTCGCGCAGGTCGCACCAGGCGGCGAACACCCCGGCGTAGGCGGGAGCGCCAACCGAGCGGTTGAAGTAGGCGCCCTCGATCCCGCACTGGAGGCCGAGGATGAACACCAGGCCCCAGATCACGATCGTCGAGCCGAGGACCAGGATCCCCGTCTGCCGCAGGGCCTCGCCGAAGAACTGGAACACGCGCCCGGTGAACACGAGCCCGGCGACCCGACCGCAGAAGCCGAAGATCTCGCCGATCGAGTTGAGCCACCCGCGGGGGACGGCGAGCCAGCCGGCCGACATCAGCGCGCCCTCACTTGATCACCTGGAGCTCGGGGTGGGTGGCGAGCAGGGTCTGGGTGAAGACGTAGTTGAATGCGAACACCCCCATGAAGGCGATCACCACCGCCTCGTTGACGGCGCGCCCCACCCCCTCCGCGCCCCCGGACGCGGTCATCCCCTTGTAGGAGCAGACGATCGCGATGATCGCTCCGAACAGGGTGGTCTTCAGCACCGAGCCCCACAGGTCTGTGATCGAGGCGTTGTTGAAGAGGGTGGCGAAGAAGCCCCCGAGGGGCTCGTGGTACAGGAGCTCGGCGCCGATCCCGCCGACGATCCCGAAGATCAGCGCGTAGATGTCCATCAGCCCGGTGATCAGCATCAGGGCGAGGAAGCGCGGCACCACCAGGTTCTTGATCGGGTCCACCCCGAGCACCTGGAGGGCGTCGAGCTCCTCGCGGATCTTGCGCGCGCCGAGGTCGGCAGTGATCGCGGTTCCCGCCACCCCGGCCACCACCACGGCGGTGACGAAGGGGGCGAACTCCCGGATCGAGGCGAGCACGAAGAAGCCCCCGAGGCGGTCGAGGGCCCCGAACAGCGACAGGAAGTTGGCCGCCTGGAGGCCGGGGGCCCCGAACCCGAACGCGAGGGTGGAGATCATCATCGGGAACCAGCACAGCTGGAGGGCGAACAGGAACTGGCCGATGAACTCGCCGCCGTACGGATACGGCGGACGCAGCGCCGACGTCACCGTCTTCGCGGTGAGGATCATCATGTCCCCGACCTGCTCGAAGAGGCTCTTCGCCGGAAGGAACGCCCTGTCCGCTAGGGATCTGACCATCGTCTCCTCCGAGCCGACTGCCCCCGTCGGGCCGGCCGACCCCGACGCCGGACGACCGGCGCACGGCGAAGGTTATTTGATCGCCGCCGCCGCCGCCACCGACTACCCCCAGAGGCCCGCTGGATTCGGCGGCGCAATGCGCAAAATCGGTATGGCGGACGCCCCTATCGTCCGTGGTATGTTCCGCCCGCCTTGGAGGAGAGCGGCTCCATACCCCGTCTCCTGCGGCAGCGCGATCGCCTACGGATGGGACTGACAATCGCTCTCTGCGGCTTCAGCCTTCTGCTGGGGTCCTGCGGGGGCGGGCAGCGCCAGGATGTGAACGAGCCGTCGGGCAAGTTCCCGATCTCGATCGTAAAGGCCGACTTCCCCACCTTCCAGCGCCTGGCGCAGACCTCGGAGCTGAAGCTCGCGGTCCGCAACGAGGCCGATCAGCTGATCCCCGACCTCGCGATCACGATCAACACCCGCCGCGCCGACGAGACGGCAAGCTCGGGCGGCGGGACGACCAGCACGCCTGGGCAGGCGCAATCGATTGCTGGGGGCCCGTTCTCGGTGATCTCCCAACAGCCCGGTCTGGCGATCCCCTCTCGCCCAGTGTGGGTGCTCGAGGAGGGCTATCCGAAGCTGGCCGGCGGGACGGCCCCGGCCGGCGCCGAGGCGGCCCAGACCAACACCTACGCCTTCGGCGAGCTTCCGGCGGGATCCACCCGCTCGATGATCTGGAAGGTGACCGCGGTCCAGGCCGGCGACTTCACGGTCAGCTACCGCGTCGCGGCGGGACTCCAGGGCAAAGCGATCGCTGTGAACACCGACGGAAGCGTCCCCGAGGGGGAGTTCGCGGTTCGAATCACGCAGAGGCCCGCGCAGACCCGGGTGAACGAGGCCGGCAAGGTGGTCCCGATCAAGCGGAGCGAGCTGATCGGGAAGGCGGGCGCAAAGAAGCAGAACCAGGAAGCGAAGAAGTAACCACTCCCCACCGGGCGACGACCCCCTCTCGAGCGCTCGTTTGCAGGGCGGGCCCGAGCTCGGATGGGCGCACCATGGATATGAGCCGGGTGTTCAGGGAAAGCGGATGCGGAATCGCGACGACCAGGTGGTGAAGCTCCGGACCAGCAGGCATCGCTCCGTCGCCCGGCCCGGGTCGGCGCGCCCCACCCGCCGCCGCGACCGCCGGGGCCTCGCCCTCGCGGCCGGTGTTGCGACGATATGCGCGCTCGCCGGGCTGGCGACAGTCCCCGCCGGCGTGGCGGGCTACGGGAGCGGCCGCGGCGGGGTGAAGAAGAAGGTGGTCGGGCGCTTCGACGCCCCGGTCGACGTCGCGGCCGCCCCCGGGGTGCGGGCGACGTACGTCGTCGAGCAGCCGGGGCGGGTGCGGGTGATCCGCAACCGCAAGCGCAAGCGGCCCTTCCTCGACATCCGCGGCAAGGTCCTCTACGGCGGCGAGCAGGGGCTTCTCTCGATCGCCTTCGACCCCGGCTTTGGCTCGAACCGGCTCGCCTACCTCTACTACACGAACAATGCCGGCAACAACGTTGTCGCCGAGGTCCGCGCGCGCGCCCACGATCCCCTCCTGGCAAAGCCAAAGACGCTGCGCATCGTGCTCGTGATCGAGCATCCCGGCGAGTCCAACCACAACGGCGGCCAGATCGCCTTCGGGCCCGACGGTCTCCTCTATATCGGGACCGGCGACGGCGGCGGGGAGCGGGACCCTGGCGACAACGCCCAGGACCGCTCCAGCCTGCTCGGCAAGATCCTCCGGATCGACCCACACAGAAGCGGGTCCGGGCCCTACACGGTTGCCCCGAGCAACCCCTTCGTGGGCGGCGCCGGGCGGGACGAGATCTTCGCCTTCGGGTTTCGCAACCCCTACCGATTCTCGATCGACCGCGCCCGCGGCAAGGCGCGGATCGCGATCGGCGACGTCGGCCAGGACCGCTTCGAGGAGGTCGACTACGAGAACCTGGGGACCGCGAAGGGACGGAACTTCGGCTGGAACGATTGGGAGGGGTTCGTCCCCACCCCGTTCGGCCACCCGCCCCTCGCGACCAAGGTGGTGAAGCCGGTGTTCGTCTACGGCACCCATACCCGGGGGCGCTGCGCGATCGTCGGCGGGCTCGTCACCCGGCATCGCCGCCCGCGGACCCTCCGGGGCCGCTACCTGTACGGCGACTTCTGCTCGGGCGAGCTCCGGAGCTTCGTCCCGAGCACCCGGCGTGCCCGCGGCGATCGGTCCCTCGGGATCAGGGTCCCCGAGCTGAGCTCGCTGGCCGCCGGTGGGGGCGGCAAGACCTACGCCACCTCGCTCGAGGGGCCGGTCTACCGACTGAAGGAAGAGCGCCGCCGAATGGCGCGGTCCGGCGCCCATCCCTCGCCGGCTGCCCGCTAGCGAGCCGGTATTAACCTCCCCGACCCGCCCCGAAGCTGCCCCGCCATGCGCACCGCACCAACCCGTCGTCAGATCGAGACCGCGGCGGCGGCGCTTCTCGCCGCCGCCGCGGGGGCGATCGGGATCGCGGGGCGAGGCGCCGAGCGGGTGGGGCCGAAGTTCCTCGCCCTGGAGAAGATCGGCCGCTTCAAGGAGCCGATCGATCTCACCCAGGCGCCCCACAGCGACCTGCTGTTCGTGGCGGAGAGGCCGGGGCGAATCGCGGTCGTCGAGCGCGGTGGCATCCGCCGGCGTCCCTTCCTCGACATCAGCGATTTGGTCGAGGGCGGCGGAAACGGCCGCGAGCGGGGGCTGCTGTCGCTCGCCTTCGCCCCGGACTACGTCACCTCCGGACGCTTCTACGTCGCATACACCGCCCCCGGCAACCGGCTCGACGTGGTCGAGTACCGACGCTCCGCCGGGTCCCGGCTCGAGGCCGACCCGGACAGCGCGCGGACACTACTCTCGGTCGCGGAGCCGACCGGACGGGCGGACGGCGGGATGCTCGCCTTCGGGCCGGACGGCTACCTCTACATCGGCGTGGGCAGCGGCGGGCCCCCGGGCGACCCGCTCGGACTCGCCCAGGACAGGTCCGTCCTCAACGGCAAGCTGCTGCGCATCGACCCGACCCCCTCCGGCGGACTCCCCTACTCGATCCCGGCCGACAACCCCTTCGTCGGCGCCCCGGGGCGGGACGAGATCTACGCCTACGGTCTCCGCGACCCGTGGCGGTTCTCCTTCGATCGCGCCACCGGAGCACTGGTGATCGGCGACGTCGGCGAGAACCGCTTCCAGGAGGTCGACTACCTGCTCGCCGGCCAGGCGGCGGGCGCGAACTTCGGTTGGAACGCCTACGAGGGCTTCGAGGTCTTCGGAGGCGGGCCCCCGAAGCTGCCGAGGGACGAGACCGTGAAGCCCATCTACGCCTATCCGCGGCGGCGCGGATGCGCGATCACCGGTGGCTACGTCGTCCGCGATCCGAGCCTCACCCGGATCGCCGGGCGCGAGCTGGTCGGGCGCTACCTGTTCGGCGACTACTGCAGCGGCCGGGTCTACGCCTTCCGGGCGAAGCCGAAGCGGGCGGGAAAGGTGCGAAAGCTCCGGTTCCGGGTCCCCGTGCTCGCCTCTTTCGCCCAGGACGACGCCGGCCGCATCTACCTGATCTCCCAGCGCGGCAACATCTGGCGGCTGGTCCCGCAGCGGAAACGCGGGTAGGTCACGCGGCCGACGCCCGCTACGCCGAGCCGCCGGCGAGGAGCGATCTCTACCGGTGCAGCGTCGGCGCCAGGATCCGGTAGGCCTTGGCGCCGAGGCCGAGCCGCTCCCGGTCCTCGCTCACACCCGGGTCGAGCCCGGTCAGCTCCTTGATTCGCTCCAGCCGGTAGGCGACGGTGTGGCGGTGGGCGTAGATCGCCCGCGCGGTGGCGTTCATGTTGCAATCCCGGCTGAGGTACTCCTCGAGGGTCTGGACCAGCTCCGAGCGGTACTGGCGGTCGTAACGGACGATCGGCTCGACCGTGTCCTCATAGAAGCTCTTCACCTCGTCTGGGTCGGAGATCAGGGCCCTGAACAGCAGCCGGTAGACGCCGCTGGCGGCGATCCCCTCGTCGAGCGCCTCGGCGATGCGCTCGTCGCGCGAGACGGCGTCGAGGACCAGCCCGGCCTCGCGGAGCGCCCGGTGGAGCTCGCCTGGGTCGGGATAGAACGAGGAGGCCGCGGCCGACCCGTGCCGGCGAAGCCGATGCGCCAGCTTGGTCGCCTCCGCAAGGGTGCGCTCGGGGGCGTCGTCCCCGCCCCGCGCCGGCAGCACCGCGTAGAGGCGGCCGTCGATCAGCTGGGCGACGGCGCCGTCGTAGCTTCCCTCCACCAACGCGGCCGCGTGGCTCGGCCGCGTCGAGCTGATCTCCGCCACCAGGGCGACCGCCCCCCGGGCCATATCGCACCCCAGCTTCGCGGCCCGCGACGTGACCTCGGCCGCGGGCAGGGCGCCGCCGCGAAGCTCCTCGATCAGGGAGCCGCGCAACCGGGTCTCGGCCTCCTCGCGGGCGTCGGCCACCGCCACCTCGGCGAGCACCGCCAGGGCGGCCGCCCGGAGGACGTCGGCGCGATCGACCAGCGGCTTCCTGGCGCCTTCCCTTCCTTCCTCGTCCTCATCGCCACCGAGCAGCAGCACGAGTCCGACCTGCTCGCCGCCGGCCACCACCGCCTCCTCGAGCGCAATCCGCTCCGGCGGCGCGGGCTCCTCGCCGGCGACCCGGCCACCGGCATAGTGGACGAGGCCGTTCAGGTCCTCGTCGCCTGGAGCTCGGGCGGCGAGGCCGCGGGCCGGCAGCACGATCGCCACCGGCCCGCCGACCTCGGCCGCCGCCAGCTCAGCGACGCCCCGAAGGCCCCCTCCGTCGAGGACCGCCTCGAGCATCCTGGCGCTGAGCTCGCGCATCGCCCGGCTTCGGCTTCGAGCACCTCCTCGCTAGAGGACGGGGAGGTACTTCTCCAGCTCCCACTGGGTGACCTGGACGCGGTACTCCTCCCACTCCTCGCGCTTCAGCTCCACGTAGTTCTCGAAGATATGGTCTCCGAGAGCCCTGCGGACCAGGTCCGAGCCGGCCATTTCCTCGATCGCCTCGCCGAGGGTCTCGGGGAGCTGGACGATCCCCCTCTCCTCACGCTCGTCGTGCGTGAGGTCATAGAGGTTCCGCTCCATCGGCTCGGGGATGTCGTACCCGTTCTCGATCCCGTCGAGACCGCAGTGCAGCATTGCGGCGAAGGTGAGGTAGGGGTTGCACGAGGGGTCGGGACAGCGCAGCTCGCATCGTGTCGCCTTCTCCTTGCCGGGCTGGTACATCGGCACCCGGACGAGGGCCGAGCGGTTGCGCTGCGACCAGGCGCAGTACACGGGCGCCTCGTAACCCGGCACCAGCCGCTTGTAGCTGTTCACGTTGGGAGCGAACAGCGCCGCGATCTCCCGCGCGTGCCTGAGCAGTCCCGCGATGTAGGAGCGGGCGGTGTCGGAGAGGTGGTAGTGGCCCTCTTCGTCGAAGAAGGCGTTCGAGCCGCTCTTGAATAGCGACTGATGCGTGTGCATGCCGGATCCGTTCTCACCGAACAGGGGCTTGGGCATGAACGTCGCGTAGACGCCGTGCAGGTGAGCGATCTCCTTCACCACCGTGCGGTAGGTCATCGCATTGTCCGACATCCGCAGCCCTTCGGCGAAGCGCATGTCGATCTCGTGCTGCGAGGGGCCGACCTCGTGGTGGGTGTACTCGACCGGGATCCCGACCTTCTTCAGCGCGTTGACCGTCTCGCGACGCAGGTCGGAGGCGGCGTCGAGGGTGGTGAGGTCGAAGTAGCCCCCCTTGTCGAGGATCTTCGGCACCCCGTCCTCGCCCAGCTCGTCGCTGGCGAAGTAGAAGTACTCCAGCTCCGGACCGAGGTAGAAGTGGTCGAAGCCGAGCTCCTCCATCCGGGCGAGCGCCCTGCGCATCACGTAGCGGGGATCGCCCACGTAGGGTTCCCCGCCGGGGCGCAGGACGTCGCAGAACATCCTCGCGACGTTGCCCCTGCCCGAGCCGCCATCATCGCGCCACGGGAGCACGACGTAGGTGTCGGCGTCGGGCATCGCGATCATGTCCGACTCCTCGATTGCGTTGAACCCGGAGATCGACGAGCCGTCGAACCCCATTCCTTCATCGAGCGCGTCCTCTAGCTCCTCCTTGCCAACGGCGAAGCTCTTCAGCTGGCCGACGACATCGGTGAACCAGAAGCGAATGAACTCGACCCCGTCCTCGTCGACCAGCTTCAGGATCTCCGAGGGATCGGTCTGCGCCTTCGGGATCGTTGCCGTTTCCATCTTTTTCTTGTCTCCTTTTCTCTCGTGGCCGGGCTGTTCTCAGGCCGAACTCTCGGAGCCCTGGCTGGATAGGCGCCCCAACGACGTATCGGCCCGCGCGCAGGGGCCGCCTCAGCCGCCTCTCGCGGGGTTCGTTGCCCCTCGCACGCTACGACCGCCGGGGCGAGCGGTCATTGGCCCGCTGTCGGAAATCCGCGGCGGCCGTTTCTCCTTCCGGTCGAGCGGGGGCGATCGCCAATCCCCATCGGAATCGGGACGGTGATCTTGGCCAGCCAGCCAGGGTCGGTAGAGTGCCGAGCGGCACGAGCGACGAACGGAGGCACCGATGGCGATCTTCACCCGCAACCGGAGAACCGAGGCCCGGGAAGCGAGCGCCGACGGCGCCGCCGGGCGGACCTTCGATGTGATCAACCCCGCCGACGGGTCGGTTGTCGACACCCTGTCGGTCGACGGACCCGACCACGTCCGCGAGGTCGTAGCCCGGGTGCGCGCCAACCAGCCCGCCTGGGAGGCGCTCGGGATCAAGGGGCGCCGGCGCTGGCTCGGGCTCCTGCGGGACTGGCTGATCGACCACCACGAGGAGATCGCCGACTCGATGCAGGCCGAGACCGGCAAGGTCCGCGGCGAGGCCGCAGGCGAGACGGCCTATCTCACCGACCTGATCAACTTCTACGCGCGCAAGGCGAAGAAGTTCATCGGCGAGGAGCGGGTCGCTGCCCACTCGCCGCTGATGAAGGTGAAACGGCTGCGCGTTCAGTATCGGCCCCACCCCGTGGTGGGCGTGATCAGCCCCTGGAACTTCCCCCTGATCCTCTCTCTGGGCGACGCGATTCCGGCGCTTCAGGCGGGCTGCGCGGTGGTGGTCAAGCCCTCCGAGGTCACCCCGCTGTCGCTGATGAAGATCGTTCGAGCCTGGCGCGAGGAGATCGGCGGCCCCGACGTCCTCGCCGTCGTCAACGGGATGGGCGAGACCGGCTCCGCCCTCGTCGACGAGGTCGACTTCGTCCAGTTCACCGGCTCCGACAGGACCGGGAAGAAGGTGATGGCGCGCGCGGCCGAGACCCTCACCCCGGTCTCGCTGGAGCTTGGCGGCAAGGACCCGATGATCGTGCTCCGCTCAGCCGACCTGGAGAAGGCGGTCCACGCCGCCACCTGGGGCGCCTTCGAGAACGTGGGCCAGGTTTGCATGTCGGTCGAGCGACTCTACGTCGAGGAGCCGATCTACGACGAGTTCCTCCGGCGCTTTACAGAGGAGGTCGGGGAGCTGAAGCAGGGGATGGACGGCCGCGGACACGGCTCCGACCTGGGGGCGATGACCTTCGCCCCCCAGCTCGAGATCGTCGAGGAGCACGTCCGCGACGCCCGCGAGCGCGGCGCCAAGGTGCTGACCGGCGGCGCCCGCCTCCCCGGCCCCGGCGCCTGGTACCCCCCGACCGTGGTCGCCGAAGTCGACCACTCCATGAAGGTGATGATCGACGAGTCGTTCGGTCCGGTCGTCGGGGTGATGAAGGTCCGCGACGCCGAGGAGGCCGTGAGGCTCGCCAACGACACGCGCTACGGCCTCTCCGGCTACGTATTCGGCAAGACCGGCGAAGCGGAGAAGGTCGCCCGGCGGCTCGAGGTGGGCGCGGCGGTGGTCAACGACGTGCTGGTGAATTTCCTCTCCCCGGATATCCCGATGGGCGGTTGGAAGGACTCGGGGATCGGCTTCCGCCACGCCGAGTACGGGATCAGGAAGTTCGTGCGACCCGAGTCGCTGATGATCACCCGATTCGGCCGAAAGCGCGAGCCCCTCTACTTCCCATACACCGACGAGCGGCGCAACAAGGTCTACCGCATCACCCGCTTCTTCACCGCCCGCGACTGGCGCCGGCGCCTGGGACGACGCCTTCCCGGCTGACCCGACACCTGCCGGCGACCCCGCACGCGACGAGAACGAGCACCGCTGGCGCGTCTTCGAGCGAGGGGGGTGCGGGATCTTCAAAGTCGGATCCGGACCCTGAACGCGACGCGCGGGCGGAGTCCGCCCGCGCGTGCCGTCGTCCGCGCGGAGGCCTGCGCGAACCCGTCGGACGAGAAGTCTCAGTCGAGTGACGCCGGCTGGACCTGGGCCGCCCGGCCATCGACGGCGCCGACGCCGTCGAGCCCGTCGCGAAGGCGCTCGGCCTCGAGCCGATACCACTCGGAGATCAGCTCCAGCCAGGCCGCCTCGGCGCGGGTGCGGACGGCGACGTAGTCCGCGTACTCCTCCCCGGCGAGGGCGAAGGCGTCGGGAACCGTCAGGTGGTAATTGTCGTCATCGGCGCCGACCCGGATCCAGCTCGCGACCCCGTCGGAGGCGCCGTCGTCCTCGAGCGCCAACCTGGTGCCGTCGCTGAGGAGGAGCGCCTTTGGCTCCCGTCCTCCGACCTTCACACCACGCACCCCTCGGTCCACCTTCATCCTTTGTCCTCCTTCTCTCGCCCATCCGGGCGATCGGCTCCGTTCTCGCGTGAGAGCGCGATGATGCTAGTAACCGCTAACGCTGTGCTAAAGACTCGTTAACAGTTTGGTCAGCGGCCGCCTGCGAGGGGCGGGACCCGGACCGCGGCCGCGACCGAGGACGTCCTGGTGTGGTCGGCCGGCTTCAGGCCGAGGCGGTGACGCCCTCGCGCACCTCGCGGGCGGCCTCCACCATGTTCCGGAGGGCGGCCTTCACCTCGTCCCAGGTGCGGGTCTTCAGCCCGCAGTCGGGGTTGACCCAGATCTGGTCGGGGCGGAGGACGGCGGCGGCCGCCCACAGCAGCTCGGCCATCTCCTCGGCCGGCGGCACCCGCGGCGAGTGGATGTCGTAGACGCCGGGGCCGATCTCTTGCGTGTAGCCGGTCCGCTCGAAGTCGTGAAGGAGCTCCATCCGGGAGCGAGCCGCCTCGATCAGGAGCACGTCGGCGTCCATCGACCTGATGTGATCCATGATGTCGCCGAAGTCCGAGTAGCACATGTGGGTCTGGATCTGGGTCTCGTCGGCGACCGGGGAGGTCGCGATCCGGAAGGAGTCGACGGCCCAGCCGAGGTACTCGTCCCAGCGGTCGCGCCGGAGCGGCAGCCCCTCGCGGATCGCGGGCTCGTCCACCTGGATGATCCCGACGCCGGCGGCCTCGAGATCGGTGACCTCGTCGCGAATCGCCAGCGCCAGCTGGCGGCAGGTGTCGCCGCGGGGCTGATCGTCGCGGACGAACGACCACTGGAGCATCGTCACCGGGCCGGTGAGCATCCCCTTCACCGGCTTCTCGGTCAAGCCCTGGGCGTAGGTGATCCAGTCGACGGTCATCCGCGAGGGGCGGGCGACGTCGCCGAAGATGATCGGCGGGCGCACGTAGCGCGAGCCGTAGGACTGGACCCAGGCGTTCTCGGTGAACACGTACCCCAGCATCTGCTCGCCGAAGTACTGGACCATGTCGTTTCGTTCGGGCTCGCCGTGAACGAGAACGTCGAGGCCGACCTCCTCCTGGAAGCGGATTGCCCGCTCGATCTCCGCCTGCATCCGGCGCTCGTACTCGGGATAGTCGATCGTCCGCTCGCGCAGCGCCTTGCGCGCGTCGCGGATCTCCTTCGTCTGCGGGTAAGAGCCGATCGTGGTCGCCGGGAAGAGGGGGAGGCCGAGGCGCTCGTGCTGCGCCTCCCGGCGCTCGGGGTACGGACCCGAGCGGCGGGTGTCGGCGTCGCTCAAGCCGGCGACCCTCGAGCGAATCTCGGGATTCTGGGTGCGGTGCGACTGGCGGCGGTCGTCGTGCGCCCGATCGTTGCGATCGAGCTCCTCGGCGATCGCCTCGCGCCCGTCGGCCAGCCCGCGCGCCAGGGTGGCGACCTCGCCGACCTTCTGCACCGCGAACGCCATCCACGAGCGAAGCTCGTCGTCAAGGTCGGCATCGCCGTCGGCGGGCTCGGCGTCGAGATCGATCGGGCAATGGAGCAGCGAGCAGGAGGTCGAAACGACGAGCTGCCGGGTGTGGGTCCGCAGCCCCTCGAGCAAGTCGAGGCTGTGCTCGAGCTCGTTGATCCACACGTTTCGTCCGTCGACGATCCCGGCGAAGAGCCACTGATCACCGAGACCCTCCTGCTCGGCGAGGAACTCGACGTTCCGGGGTCCCCGGTGGAAGTCGAGCCCGACGCCCTCGACGGGGAGGTCGCGGAGGACGCCGTATGCGTCGCCGACGTGGTCGAAGTACGTCTTCACAAGCAGCCTGGGCCGCTCCCGGACCTTGCACAGCTCCTCGTAGGCCAGCCGCAGCGCGTCCAGCTCGCGCTCGGAGCGATCCTCGACGAAGCAGGGCTCATCGAGCTGGACCCAGGTGGCCCCCTGCTCCGCGAGCCGCTCGATCACCTCGCCGTAGACCTCCACCAGCGGCGCTACCAGATCGAGCGGGCCGAAGCGCTCGTCGACGCCATCGGCGGGCTTGGAGAGCAGCAGGAAGCTGACCGGCCCGACCAGCACCGGCACCGTGTCGATGCCGAGCTCCGACATCGCCTCGGCGTGCTCGTCGAAGGGCTTCGTCGAGGACAGCGAGAATCGGGTGTCGGGCCCGAGCTCGGGGACGATGTAGTGGTAGTTCGTGTCGAACCACTTCGTCATCTCCATGGCGGTGACGTCGACGCCCTCGGTCTGGCGGCCGCGCGCCATCGCGAAGTAGGTGTCGAGGTCGATCACGCCCCCGCCGTGGCCGTAGCGGTCCGGGACCGCGCCCACCAGCGCGATCGCGTCGAGCACGTGGTCGTAGTAGGAGAAGTCGTTGGAGGGGATCAGGTCGATCCCGGCGTCCTGCATCAGCCCCCAGTCCTCGACCCGGATGCCCTTTGCGACCTCGGCGAGCTCTTCGGCGGACGTCTCACCGCGCCAGTAGGCCTCGGTCGCGAACTTGAGTTCGCGGTTGCGGCCGATCCGCGGGAAGCCGGAGACGTTCGAGAGCGCCATCCCCTGGAGACCTTAGCGAGCGGCGGCCGAAGCCCTCAGCTGACGACCCGGTCCGCGCCCTCGCGGGCCCGCGGGCGGGGGGACAGCCGCACCGGGGCACTCTGGAGCGCCCGCAGGCGCATGTCCGACCAACTCACGCCCTCACGGACGAGGGCCGGGAGCCCGAGAGCGACAGCGGTCGCGATCTCGACCGCCTGGAGGATGACGCCGTAGGCGAGGGCGTCGGCCTTGCCGACCCCGAAGCCGCCGCTGAGGACGCTGATCACCGCGAGCTGGAAGATCCCGATGTTGGAGGGCGTCGCCGGGACGACCGCGGTCACGTTGACCGCGAACAGGACGGCGGCGGCGGCGCCGATCCCGACCCGGTGGTCGAGGCCAAGGGCAGCGAACAGCGCCCAGCAGGAGAGGAGCTGAAGCCCCCAGGCGCCGAGCTGGGCGAGGGCGGCGAACGGGCCCCGCCGGGGGTCCCTGAACACGGTTAGGCCCTTCCTCACCCGCTTCAGCGCGCCGCGCACGGCATCGACCGCACGGGCGACGCGGCCGCCGCTGCCGGTCGACCGGACCACGCTGGGAGCGAGGAGCGCCGTCACCAGAATCAGGAGCGGCGCGCTGCTGACCAGGAACAGCTTCTGGGTGCTCGAGTGGAAGAGGTCGGTGGTGGAGACGATGATCACGCCGAGCAGGACCAGCGCGACGATGTTGAGGGCGGTCTGGGAGACGAGAGTCCCGATCAGGACTGGGAAGGTCTCGCGCATGCGGCCCACCCGGCGGGAGAGCACCATCCCTCGCGCCGGCTCGCCGAGGCGCGCCGGCAGCGTCGCCGACATCAGCACCCCGATCATCGTCGCCGAGGTGACGTCGCGGCGGCGGACCGGCCGACCCGGAAGGGCGGCCCGGGCGATCGCAACCCAGGAGGCGGCCCGGGAGAACATCGCCGCGACCATCAGCCCGAATGCGATCAGGACCCAGCTGAGGTCGGAGTCGACGATGCTGGTGGCGACGTTCTGGACGCCGATCCGGCGGGCGGCCAGCGCGGTGAGGATGAGCCCGAGGGCGCCGGCGACCCCGAGTCCGATCTTGCGCGCCGCTCGCCCTCGCCCGCCGCGGACGGGGGCAGGCTCAAGCGAGGCGAGGCGGGTGGCTGGGCGCTTCGGTCCCCCGTCGAGCGGGACCAGGCCGGTGCGGCGAGCGGCCGCCTCGAGCTGCCCCTCGGCGACGGGGGCGGGCTCGAGAGCCGCCTCGTAGACGGCGGCGACCTCGTCTGCCACCCGGGGCCAGGCGTAGCGCTGGGCGCTTTGCCGCCCGGCCTCCCCCATCGCCACGAGCCGCTGGGGCTCGTGCGCGAGGCGCTGAAGCTCCTCGGCCAGCCGCTGTGGATCTGCCGGCGGAACCAGGATCCCATCGACGCCGTCGGTGACCACATCGGCGTAGCCGGCGATCCGGGAGGCGACCACCGCCGTCCCGGCGGCGAATGCCTCGGTGAGGACCATTCCGAAGCTCTCCCCGGTGAGCGAGGGGGCGCAAAGGACGTCGGCCTCGCCGAGCCGCTGCCACAGCTCCTGGTCGGATACCCCGCCGACTACCTCGATGTGGCGCTCGACCTCGGAATCGGCGACCATCCGCGAGACCGCCTCCCGATCGGCTCCGACGACCGTCAGTCGCGAGGGGACATGCTCCACCAGCGCTCCGAACGCCGACAGCAGGACGGGCAGGCCCTTGCGCTCCTCAGCGCGGCCGACGAACAGGAGGCGGAGCCTTTCGGAGGGCGGCTTCGGCCCCTGCGGGGCGGCGCCGACATCGACCCCGTTAGGGATCACGTTGTACTCGCCGCCGAACCAGCGCCGGCCGGTCCAGGCGGCCGCCTCTGAGACGGCGATCCGCTCCGAGAGCTGGTTGAACCGGCGCCGGGCGCCGAGCAGGGTCGCGATCTGATTGGGGATCGGCTTCGTCGAGTAGGCGTGAAAGGTGGCGACAACGGGCGCTTCCCTGGACACCATCGCGTCCCAGCCGATTACCGGCGCGAGCGGCTCGTGGACGTGGATCACGTCATAGCGCCCGGCACGAAGCTCGCGGCGCATCTTGATCGGCCCCTCGGGGAAAAGCGAGAGGTTGGAGACCGCGCCGTTGGCGCCGATCCCGACGGTGCGTCCAAGCGGCACCAGGTAGTCGGGCAGCTCGCGGTGCTTGGCGGGGGAGCGATGGAGGCGGCGGCTGAGACCGTCGGGCGGATCGAAGGGAGCGAGAACCCGAACGTGATGGCCGCGCTCGAAAAGCTCCTCGGCCAAGGCCTCGATGTGACGGTTCACGCCGCCCCGGTAGGTCCACGAGTACGGCGAAACCAGGGCAATGCGCATCAGGGGATCCTAACGGCAACGAGTGGGGGGACCAGGACGAAGGCGGTTTTCCGGCTTTGCTCCTCAAATTTTAGCCTTGCCGCCGCGGCCGCTAACGTGCGATTCCGCACCTTGGCGCGGTCGCCGCCGAGACCGCTGATCGGCCACTAACCTCCGTCTCGTGGCTGCCCGCACCTACGTCAAGTTCACCTTCTTCAAGCTCGATTCGGCCTGGCGGCGGCGCCCGGCTGAGGAGCGGGGGCGCGACAAGGCCGAGTTTCTCGCGGCCTGCGAGGACTTCGCCCAGGACCGCTCCCTGCGCGCCTACTCGACGATCGGCACCCGGGGCGACACCGATCTCCTCCTCCTCAGTCAGAGCCCGATCCTCGAGGACATCCACACCTTCCACGTCGTCCTCAACCAGAGCGGGCTCGCCCGCTGGTCTGAGATCCCCCACTCCTATCTGGCGATGACCAAGCCCTCGCCGTATTCGGAGCAGCAGTCACGGCCGGAGATCTGCACCTCGGAGCGGAAGTTCCTGTTCGTGTACCCGTTCGAGAAGAAGCGCGAGTGGTACGGAGTGCCGCTCGACGAGCGCCGCCGGATCATGGCCAACCACATCGAGGTCGGCCGCCGCTACCCCCAGATCTCGATCAACACCGCCTACTCATTCGGGCTCGATGACCAGGAGTTCGTGGTCAGCTTCGAGGCCGACGAGCCCGGCGACTTTCTCGACCTCGTCCAGGAGCTGCGCGAAACGGAGTCGAGCTCCTACACGCTGCGAGACACGCCGATCTTCACCTGCATCGCGATGTCGCTGGGGAAGGCGATTGACGCCCTCGACGGCGCCGCGGCGGTCGCGAACGCCCCCGCGATCGCCTGATCGCCTCACGCAAGCGCCCATTCGGCCGCCCGGAATCGCCTACCCTTTCCGACTCCCATGGGCCAGATCGGGACAGAGTCAGCGCCCCTGCGGGTGGCGATCGTGGGCTCCGGACCGGCGGGGTTCTACGCTGCAGAGCACGTCCTGCGCCACGACGGAACATCGGCCGAGATCGACTTGTTCGACCGCCTCCCGACCCCGTACGGGCTCGTCCGCTTCGGCGTCGCCCCCGATCACCCCAAGATCAAGTCGGTGATCCGGGTCTACGAGAAGACCGCCGCCCGGCCGGGGTTCCGGTTCTTCGGGAACGTCGAGGTGGGCCGGGACGTCGGGGTCGCCGAGCTCGCCGAGCGCTACCACGCGCTCGTCCTCGCCTACGGAACGAGCGTCGACCGCCACCTCGGGATCCCTGGCGAGGAGCTCCCCGGCAGCCATTCGGCCACCGAGTTCGTCAATTGGTACAACGCCCACCCCGACTTCGCCGATCGGGAGTTCGATCTCTCGTGCCAGACCGCGGTGGTGATCGGCAACGGCAACGTCGCCACCGACGTTGCCCGGATGCTCGCCCTCAGCCACGAGGAGCTCCAAGGGACCGACACCGCGGATCACGCGATCGAGGCCTTCGCCGCGAGCGAGGTCAAGGAGATCGTCGTCCTCGGCCGTCGCGGGCCCGCCCAGGCCGCCTTCACCAACCCCGAGGTCCGCGAGCTCGGCGAGATCGCCGACGCCGACATCGAGATCGACCCGGCCGAGTGCGAGCTCGATGAGGTGAGCCGCCAGTTCGTCGACTCCGACCAGGCCGATCCCACCAACCGCCGCAACGTCGAGATCTTCACCGACTTCTCCCGGAGGGCGGCCGAGGGCAAGGCAAAGCGAATCGTGATGCGCTTCCTCCGCTCGCCGATCGAGATCCAGGGCGACGGCCGAGTCGAGCGGATCATCGTCGGCCGAAACCGGCTCGTCCGCGACGAGAGCGGCCGGGTACGCGCCGAGGACACCGGCGAGCGGGAGGCGATCGAGTGCGGGCTGGTGCTGCGCTCGATCGGCTACAAGGGCGTCCGCCTGGAGGGAATCCCGTTCGACGAGGGTGGCGGGCTGGTCCCGAACGTGGGCGGGCGGGTGAACACCGCCGAGGGCGAGCGGGTGCCCGGGCTCTACGCGGTGGGCTGGATCAAGCGCGGCCCGTCGGGCGTGATCGGCACAAACAAGAAGGACGCCCAGGAGACGGTCGACGCCCTGTTCGCCGACCTCGAGGCCGGGAACGTCCCCGAGCCCGAGCTCGCCTCCGACGCCGGGGCGATCGAGGAGCTGCTGGCGGCGCGCAAGCCCGACCACGTCACCTTCTCCGGCTGGCAGGCGATCGACGCGGCGGAGGTGGCCCGCGGCGAGCCCCACGGACGCCCCCGGGTGAAGTTCTGCCGCACCGAGGAGATGCTCGAAGCTGCCAAGGCCCCCACCATGGCCGGCACCGCCTCGATTGCGCGTCCGGGGGTGCCCGGTTAAGGCCCGGAGCGATGGCCGCCGATCTCGCCGAGATCAGGGAAATGATCGAGCGGGCGCTGCCCGGCGCCCAGGTCGAGATCGTGGACGAGGGTGGCGGCGATCACCTGCGCGCGATCGTCGGCGCTCCGCAGTTCGAAGGACTGTCCCGGATCGACCAGCACCGGCTGGTGAAGCGGGCCGTCCAGGAGCGGATGAACGACGGCTCCATCCACGCCCTCTCGATCACGGTCGCCCCGATGGACCGCGCCTGAGCCAGGTTTATCGAGTGGGTGTGATGCGTATGATGAGAGCGGATGACTGAGCCAACCCTGAAGGACAAGGTCCAGGAGCTGATCGACGAGAACCCGGTGCTCCTGTTCATGAAGGGAACGCCCGAGGCGCCGCGGTGCGGGTTCTCGATGCGGACGGTGGCGGTCCTGGAGCAGCTCGGGGTCGAGTACGCGGCCCTCGACGTCCTCCCCGCCCTGGAGCCGCTAAGAGAGGCAACCGGGGAGATCGCCGACTGGCGCACCTTCCCCCAGCTCTACGTCAACGGCGAGCTGGTCGGCGGCTGCGACATCGTCGAGGAGACGTTCGAGTCCGGCGAGCTCGCCAAGCTGGTCGGGGTCGAGCAGCCGGCCGGAGCGGTGCCGTCGGCGAAGCAGCAGCCCCAGCAGGACCCGCAGCAGTCGCCGCCGATCCAGATCCAGCGTTAGCCGAGTCGGGTGACGAGCGGTTAGACGGCGGCCCGCTCGGCCGCGTCCTCCCTCACCTGGAAGGAGGAGCCGCACCCGCAGGCGGCGACGACGTTCGGGTTGTTGACCGAGAAGCCGGCGCCCTGGAGGCCGTCGACCCAGTCGATCTCGGATCCGAACACGAACTGCATGCTCGTCTTGTCGACCACGACGGACACTCCGCCCGCGTCGAAGCGGTGATCGTCGGCCTTGGGCGCGTCGAAGGCGAGCGCGTACTGGAAGCCCGAGCAACCACCGCCGCGGACGGCCACGCGAAGCGCCTGCTCCAAGCCGTCGGGCTGGGCGGCGAGCAGCTCCTTGACCTTGTCGGCAGCCTGCTCGGTGAGGGTGATTGGTTCGGGCGTCGCCTCGGTCACGGCAACGATTGTATCGAGGGACCCTCGCGTTACCCAAACCGCGCCGAGGAAGCGTCCGCGGCGCGGCCCGCGTCGACCGCCGGGTGCGGAGCAATCACTTCCCTGAGCGCTTCGTCGAGCTTTGCGGCCAGGGTAGGCCACGAGAGGCGCTTGATCGCCGCCTCGCGCCCCCGCGCGGCCCGGCGCAACCGCTCCTCCGGTTCATTGACCGCCTGCACCAGCGCGTCAGCGAGCCCATCGAGATGCTGGGGCTCGAACAGCCAGCCGGTCTCGCCGTCCTCGATGATCTCCGCCGGGCCGAGCGCGTTGGCCGCGATCGGTGCCCTGGCGCAGGCCATTCCCTCCACCAGCACCTGCCCGAACTGCTCCCGCGCGGACGGCAGCACAATGGCGTCCGCCCCGCCAAGGAGCTCCGGCAGGGAGTCCTGCGGGTGCCAGCCGGCCAGGAAGACGCCGCCCACGCCCAGGCGCTCGATCGTCCGCGCGGGATGCTCGCCCTCCCACTCGCCCGGGTGGCCCCCGACGATCACCAGCGCGGCGGCGGCGCGAAACCGCGGCCTCGCGCGTCGGTATGCCTCGAGCAGGAAGGGAAGGCGCTTGACCTCGGTGAAGCGCCCGACGTAGAGCAAGGCGGTGCCGTCGATGAGCGGGGTCAGCTCCTCCTCCCGGTAGCGGATGCTGCCTGGCTCTTGCTCCGGGAGCCAGCCCAGTGGCTCGAGCACGAGGTGCCTTCTCCAGAGCGCCCGGCGGTCGACCTCGAGCGGCCGGAAGACCTGCGGATCGAAGCCGTTGGCGAGGGGCAGCAGGCGGTCGGGCGCGAGGCCGAGCAGCCTGCTCGCGCGCGCCGCCCCCGCCGGCGAGACGACCAGCCTGCGGCAACCCTGTGCCCACTCCCGCAGGCGCTCGCCCCACTCCTCGGCGAAGGGCCAACCGTCGGGCGCGCCCCGCTCGATCCGCTCCAGCATCAAGAGCTCGGTCCCGTGGAGGTGCCCGACGACGGGAACGTCGGGGGCAACCCGTGCCGACGCCTCGTTGACCGGGGTCAGATGATGGAGATAGAGGACGTCCGCGCTCGCCGCCCCGGCTCGCTCGAGCTCCTGGGCCCAGGCGCGGACCTGGCGCCCGAAGCTGAGGTCATCGAGCGCCGCGAAGATATGGTCCGGCGCCCCCGGGCGCAGCTCGAAGGAAGGATGCATGGGCGCCGTCCCGGGTCGCGCCCGGAAGCTGATCGGGTCGGCGCTTCGAAGCGCAGGGGCGAAGTCCACCGGCCGCACGTCGATGCCGGCGTAGAAGGCCTTCGCGTCCGATTCCCGGTCGCGGTCGCTGCGCGAGCCCGCCACCAGCGTCAGCTCCCAGCCAAGCGTCCCGAGCTGCCGGGATAGGGCCCTGGCCACGTGGGCCGAGCCGCCCCTCGGAGAGAACATGATCGCGCTCACGATTCGCATTGCGGATGGGCATCATTGTTACCCACCTTTCACAACTCGCGGCCGGTGGGCCGGCTCTCAGGCGGAGAACGCCAGGGCCGTGGCGATCGGGCGCCCACCGAGGATCACGACACCGTGCTCCTCGCGCGGCACGTTAATCAGCGCACCCGCGAAGACCAGCGAGGTGGAGCCGCCTCCGTCGAGGTTGATCGCCGTGTGGGCGCCGAGCCCGAGCATCGCGTCGGCCAGCTCCGCCAGGGTCATCCCCGCGTCGTCCCGAGCGCGCCCGTCGCAGGCGACCGCGATCAGCTCGTCCTCCGAGATGCCCAGCGCCGCCCTCGGATAGCGACCTAGGGTGATGTCGGAGTCGAACTGGTGGGCCCCCGCGGAGAATCCCTCCGCTTCCTCGTCGGCGAGAACGGCGCTTGCGCGGTCGCGCACCAGCAGCGGCCCCGCCTGAAGCAGGTCGCCCGCGGGCTCCCGCCCGAGCTCCCGGCGGGGGCGGATCTCCAGGCCGTTTCCGTTGACCGAGACGCAGGCGCGGAGGCTGGTCCAGGGCTCGGAGAAGGGCTCGTGGTCGGCGGCAGCGCCGCCGACTCGCACCTCTCCCAGCGGCCGCCCGCGGGGCCGAACGAAGAAGCCGCCGACGATCGCGTGCGCGACCCCGGCCTCCGCGCACCACGCCGCCAGCCGCCTGGGCGGCTGGAAGCGGACGACCCGGACGGCGGTCGAGCGCCGCGGGAAGCGCGCGGCGTGGACCGTGGTGACGGCGCCGTCGGCGAGGCGGATCCGAGCTTGCTCTGCAAGGGGCTGATCCCGCACGGCGGGGGCCGCGTTTGGCCTGGCGATCATGGTCGGCACGGGCGTGGGGCAACAACTACACCCCACCCGGCGGATGGAGGGGTAAAGGGGTGGTGAACCGGCTCAATCGCCGGCTGCGGGCCGCCTCCGGTCGCCCACCCCACCGTATGCCCAGTCCAGATACTCGAGGATCCGGCGCGAGTCGCTCACCACCTCCTCACCGTCGACCAGGACGGGGACGAACCGCTGCTTCGTGAGCTCGACGATCTCGGGGCGATCGCGGCGGCGGTAGGGCACGCGCTTGGTGCGATACTCGATCCCGAGCTTGTTCAGTCGCCGCGCGACCGCCCCGCACGGGCACAGGTAGTTGGTCGGCGTCGGGCAGCGGTAGAGGACGCGCCGGCGCTCGGGCGAGGCGCCCACCGCCGTCAGCCTCTCCCGAAGGGCAGCAGGCGCGACGGGATCCGCGTGGCCACGCCCGTGAGACGCATGGCGGCGTCGGTTAGATGGTGCCCCTCAAAGCGCTCGCCGAGCTGATCGAGCTCCCAGCGGACGGTGTCCTCGAGCGTCTCCTCGTGCGGGCGCGGGGCAAAGCCGAGCTGGACGCGGGCCTTGTCGTTGCGGTAGGTCCACCAGAGCATCCCGGAGCGCACCTCATCGGAGGAGGTGGGCAGAGGCTGAGGGATCCTGGAGACCTCGAGCAGGCCGACTCCGGCCAGGGCGGCCCTCCCCGGGACGCGAACGGGCGGCGCCGGGACGCCGGCGATCCGGGCGATGTCGACGAACAGGCGGTGGAGGGTGAAGTTGCGACCGCCGAGGATGTAGCGCTCGCCCTCGTGGCCGCGCTCGTCGGCCAGCAGGTGACCCAGGGCCACATCACGGACGTCGACAACGTTGAGGCCGCCGTCGACGTAGGCGAATACCCGTCGCAAGAGCAGCCGGCGGATCAGCGCGTTCGAGGTCCCCGACGGGTTTGGATCGTCCGGGCCGAAGACGAAGGACGGGTTCACGATCACCAGGGGGAGGCCCCGTGCCCCGACGCTCAACGCCGCGTCCTCGGCAGCATGCTTGGAGTCGACGTAGCCGACCCCGATGCCGCGTGGCGGGAAGAGCTGCGACTCGTCGGCGGTGCCGCCGGGCTCGGCCGGCCCGATCGCGGAGACGCTCGAGGTGTGGACCGCCCGAGCCACGCCCGCCTTCAGCGCCTCCTCCATCACGTTGCGGGTCCCCTCGACGTTGACCGCGAACACCCGATCCCGATCCCCGCGGCGCATCGAAGTGCTTCCGGCGACGTGGAAGACGCGCTCGATCCCCTCCATCGCCCTGCGGACCGAGTCGCGGTCGCGGACGTCGCCCTCTGCCCGCTCGAACTCCACTCGCTCGAGGAAGGCGAGCTCCCTGCCCCGGCGCACCAGCAACCGCAGCTCGTCGCCCCGCTCGGCGAGGGCGCGGACGAGGTGGGAGCCGAGAAAGCCCGTCCCGCCCGTGACGAGCGTCTTCGCCATGGGCGGATGGTAGATCGGTCCGCAGAACCCGCCCCGCACGGGTGGCAGGCGCCGCCATGATAGAAACGCCGCTCGTGAGTGACCGGGCGAACACCGCCGTGGTCGCGGACACCACCTCGTATCTCCCCCGCGACCTCCTCGAACGGCACGACATCCGTCTCGTCAGCCTGTATGTGAGCCTCGAGGGCAAGCAGGAGCGCGAAGCGGACGTCACCGATCTCGACGCCTTCTACGAGCGCCTGCGCCGGTCCCAGGAGGGGGTCACCACCTCGCAGCCGTCGGTGGGCGATTTCGTTGCCGTCTACGAGCCCCTCCTCGCCGAGGGGCGCGAGATCGTCTCGCTCCACCTCTCGGCGGTGATCTCGGGGACGTACGAGTCCGCCCTCCAGGCGCGCGAGCGGCTCGCCTCCGAGGGCAAGGGTGGGGAGCGGATCCACGTGTGCGACTCGCGCACCGCATGCGGGGGGCTGGGACTGATGATGCTGGGCGCGGCGGCCGCGGCCGCGGCGGGCGCCTCGGCCGCCGAGGCCGCCGCCCACGCCGAGCGTATCCGCGAGCAGCTCAAGATCTGGTTCGCCGTGGACACGCTCGAATACCTGCGGCGCGGCGGGCGGATCGGGCTCGCCCGCGCCTGGATCGGCTCCACCTTGAGGATCAAGCCGATCCTCACCCTCGAGGAGGAGATCACCCCCGTCGAGCGCGTCCGGACCCGCTCCCGGGCGCTCGATCGGATGCGCGACTACGCCAGGCAGCGGAAACAGGACGGGGCCGACGCCTGGGTGGTCCAGCACATCCAGGACCCCGAGTCGGCCGAGTGCCTGGTCGAGGACTGCCGGGCGATCTTCGGCGGCGACCCCGTGTTCGTGTCGGAGATCGGGCCGGTGATCGGCGCCCATGCCGGGCCGGGCCTGGTCGGGGTCGGCGGCGTGCCCCGCGAGCTACTCGAGCCGGCGACCTAGAATCGGCTCTATGCCCCAGGCGACGCGCTCGGAGAGCGGACCGAGGTCGGGGAGGCCCGAGGTCCTGTTCGTCTGCGTCCACAACGCGGGGCGCAGCCAGATGGCGGCGGCGCTGCTCCAGCGGCGGGCCGGCGACCGTGTGGTCGTGCGATCGACCGGCAGCGAGCCCGCCGACCGGCTCAACCCGGTGGTGGTGGAGGCGATCGGCGAGCTCGGGATCGACATCTCCAGAGAGGTCCCCAAGCCCCTCGCCGACGAGACGTTGCGAGCGGCCGATGTGGTGATCACGATGGGCTGCGGCGACGCCTGTCCGATCTATCCCGGCAAGCGGTACGAGGACGGGGAGCTCGAGGATCCGGCGGACAAGGACCTCGAAACGGTGCGCCGCATCCGCGACGAGATCTCCGGCCGCGTCGACGTGCTCCTCGCGCGGCTCACCGAGGCCGCCTGAGGCGGGGCCGAGGCGACGGTGCGGGGGCCTACTTCCGGCGGCGGAGGGCGATCGCTCCACCGATCAGGAACCCGACGACGGCGGCGCCGACGAGCAGTTCGGTGCGGTGCTCGCGGACCTGGCGGCGAACGTCGGTGACCTGGCTCCAGCGGTTGCGAAGGGCGTCGACCGAGCGCGACAGCTCCTCGCGCTGGCGGACGATATCGCCCCGGATCTGCTCCGCCGAGCGGGTCCCGGACGGGGGTGGCGTCCACCGCCCGTATCCGTCGGCGCCACCTCTCGCTCTCTGGCCTACCGGCGTCGTCATTCCGATCCCTCCTTCGATCTCGATCCGTCGAACGCGGACTTGATCTCGCGGGCCTCCTCGATCGCCATCTCCGGCGTCGGCGGGGCGGCGCGCTGGAACGAGCGGTAGGCAAAGAGGCCAGCGGCGGCGGCGATCACCAGGAAGAGCCCCGCCTCGATGAAGAAGCCGGCCCAGACGTCGTTGGGGAAGAACAGGTCATCCAGGAGCCAGGCGAAGCCGTGCATGAACATCGCCAACGCGAGGAGGACGAAGACGCCGGCGGCGATCCCGACCACGGATCCGCGCAGGAGGGTGTTGAGCTTCTCGGTGACCTCGGTCTTGGCGAGCTCGATCTCCTCCCGGACGAGGACCGAGGCGCGGTCGGAGACCTCGAAGACGAGCTCGCCGACGGTCATCTCCTCGGGATTGCGCCCACCGTCCGGGGGGCCGGCGCCGGCGGACTCGACCTCGGGCGCGCTCCCCTCGGGGGCGGGCGGGGTGGCCGAGCTCTCGCCGTTCGTCATTCCGGCGGCTCCTCGTCGAATGCCCGCCGCCAGATCAGAGTCGAGAGCCTGTGCGCGGCGACGCTCGCCAGGGCGCCGGTGACGGCCAGGAGCCCGCCCCACATCAGTCTTCGGATCAGATCGCTGTCCACGTTTTCGCTCTCGCGCTACCCGGTCTCGGACGCGGAGTAAACCACCTCAGGGGCCCGCTGCGCGTGCCCGGCCGACCGCTCCGCGTAGATCCCCCAGCGCTCGAAGAAGGCGCGGTAGACGGCGTAGGTCCAGGTCGGGTCGATAGCCTCGAGGATCCCGTGGCGCCCCGCCGGGAGGATCCAGACGCGGACCATCTCGTTTCCCCGCGCGGCCTCGGCGAGCGACCGTCCGTGCCCGACCTTGACGATCTGGTCGTCCTCCGGATGAAGGACGAGGAGCGGGATCCGGACCTCCGCCATATGGTCGACGGCCCTGGAGCGCCGCCAGATCTCGTCGGCGTCGACCCGGTAGTAGGGGGCGGCGACGTACTCCATCACATGGCGCATGTCCTCCGCCTCGGGCGGCCAACGCCCCGAGCGCACCCGGGAGATGAGCGCCGCCTCGAAGGCGCGGTGGATCGGGTACCGGGGATGGCCGCGGGGTACGGGCTCCGACAGCCTCTCCCACGCGACCAACGGGTCGGCGGGAGGCGAGACCGCGAGGATGCCGCCGGCGAAGGTCTCGGGCGCGTCGGGGTCGTGGGCAGCGTTGAGGACGGCGTTGCCGCCGAGGGAGATCCCGAGCGCGCCGACGCTGGTCGCTCCCAGCTCCTTCATGTAACGGCCGAGGGCGATCAGGTCCTCGCCCTCCTTCCAGCCACCTGTCGAGGGCGCCGGTGAGGTGAGCTCGGTGAGCCCGAAGCTCCGCAGGTCCAGGGCGGCCACGTTGAACCCCCACTCGTAGAAGGCGCGGACCGCGATCTGACGGACGTAGTCGAAGCGGCTCGAGGTGAACAGGCCGTGGACGACGATCAGCGCCGGGCGGGCGGCCTCCTGGAGCGCGATCGAGGAGGCGATCCGCTCGCCGTCGGCGCCCTCGAAGATGTGGTCGTCGAACTGGCCCGGGTACCGGTATCCGAGCACCGAGCCCTCGCGGTGCTGGGCGATCACGAAGTTGGAGAGGTCCGCGAACCCGCGGCGCAGCTCGGCGAATCGGCTCGGGCGCAGATGCTGCTCGAGAGCCCCGAGGTCTCGCATCAGGGCCTCCATCGAGCGATCCCGCTCGGGCGGGACCGGGAGCGGGCGCCGCCCTCGACGCTCGAGGCGGATGAGGAAGTCGCGCAGCCGTCCGCCGACGAGCTGGCCCAGCAGCCATATCGGGAGCGCGATCAGGCCGAAAAAGACGTTGGCGAGCTTGGCGGCGCCGTGCAGGACCCTGTCCTGACGGCGAGTGCGCGCGAGGCGTTCCCACATAAGGGCCTAAGGCTATTCCCAGGACGCTAGGTCGAGAGGCTCTCAGCCGCGGGCCGCGGCTCGAGTCCCCGGCAGATGGTGTCGACGACGAGCCTCTTGGCCCGATCGAAGTCCTCGTCGTCGGCCGGCGCCAGTTCGAAGATCCAGCCCGACAGCAGCTGCTCGATCGCTCCGTAGAAGAGCATCGCCGCGAAGATGGGGGTGACGTCGTCGCGGAAGTCGCCCGCCTCCTGGGCGTCGGCGACGATCTTGGCGATCTGCTCGTAGGCCTCGCGGATCTCGGGCATGTGGGTGCGGCCGAACGAGTTGGCGGCGCGGGTGACCTCGACGATGATCACCTTCATCAGGTTGGGGTCGTGGCGATAGCTGTCGATGATGAAAGCGGCCGCTGCGGCAAGCTTCTCGCGCGGGGAGTCGAGGGTGCGGTCGGCCTCGCGGACCGCCTCCAGAAGCAGGGCCCAGCGCTCGGTGAAGAGCTCGTTCAGCATCTGGTCCTTGGAGTCGAAGTAGTGGTAGACGAGGCCGTAGGCGACCCCTGCCTCGGTGGCGACGTCGGAGACCCGGGCGCTGTGAAATCCCTGCTGGGCGAACACAGTAATCGCGGCGTCGAGGATCGCCCGGCGCTTGTCCACCGCGGCGGCCGCCATCAGGCGCTGACCTCCTCGGGCCAGCGATAGGACCGCGGCTGGCGATTCGCGAGCGACGGAAGGCTCTCCCGGATCTCGTCCTGGCTCGCGAAGTCGAGCTCGGCGGCGACGAAGCATTCGGCGTCGGGGGCCTGGGCGAGGACGACGCCCCAGGGATCGACGATCGCCGAGCGCCCGTGGCTTCGGTAGTGGGGCGGCGCCTCGCCGATCTGGCCGGCGCCGACGATGAACGCCTGGTTCTCGATCGCCCGCGCCCGGAGCAGGACCTGCCAGTGGTCGCGGCCCGTGCGCTGGGTGAACGCCGCGGGGACGGTCATCACCCGGGCTCCCTGGACCGCGAGGATCCGGTACAGCTCGGGGAAGCGGAGGTCGTAGCAGACGCTGAGGCCGATCCGGACGTCGCCGGCGTCGGCGACCACGATCACCTCGCCGGGATCCTCGAGGTCCGACTCGCGGTAGGAGATCCCCTCGACTTCCACGTCGAACAGGTGGATCTTTCGGTATACGGCGATCCGCTCCCCGTCGGGGCCGATCAGGACCGAGGTGTTGGCGAGCTTATCCCCGCCCGTCACCGACTCGGCGATCGATCCGGCGACGAGGTGGATGCCGAGCTCGCGGGCCCAGCCGGCGGCGGCGGTGAGGGCGGGCCCGTCGAGGGGCTCTGCGCCGGCGCGGAGCTCGTCGGGCCCGGCGAGGATCGTCCACTTCTCGGGCAGCACCGCCAGGCCGGCGCCGTCCGCCGCGGCGGCGCGGACGAGCCGCTCGGCAACCTCGAGGTTGCGGGCCTTGTCGTCGGTGGAGTTGAGCTGTACCGCGGCTGCGCGCATCTCTCCTCTTTCCCCGTCTAGCCGGCGCCTTGGGCGCCGGCCGGGTCGGCTGATTGACCAGTCAATCTAGCGCCGATCGCCGACGGGCACCGCCCGATTGCCACAGGTGGTGCCCGATTGCCGCCGCCCACACGGACGGCTGGGCACCCCCTCGACCACGAGGAGCGCGTCGCGACATAGGATCCTCCCATGCGCGTGCTCGTCACCGGGGCGACCGGCAAGGTCGGCTGGGCGATCGCCCGGGCCCTGCTCGAGCGCGGCGACGAGGTTCGCGCCCTGCTCCGAAGCCCCGAGCGCGGCGGCGCCGTCCTCCCGCCCGGCGCCGAGCCGGTCCGGGGCGACGTCGCCGAGCCGGACACGCTCGCCGGCGCAGTGGCCGGCTGCGAGCTCGTCTTCAACGCGATGGGGTTGCCCGAGCAATGGGTCCGCGACGATGGCATCTTCGACCGGGTGAACGCCGTCGGCAGCCGCGACCTCGCCCGGGCGGCGAGGGAGGCGGGGGCGCGGCGCCTGATCCACACCTCGACCATCGACGTGTTCGATGCCGAGCGGGGCGGCCGCTTCGACGAGACGATGGTCGCCGACTATCCGAAGGGGACCGCCTACGAGCGCTCCAAGCAGCACGCCGAGGAGCTGGTGCTGGGCGAGCGCGATCGGCTCGAGGTGGTGATCGTGAACCCGTCCGCCGTGTACGGGCCGGGCCCCTCCGCCAGCGTCTCCTTCGACACGGGCATGTTCGGGCCGCTGGTGCGAAAGCGGCTTCCGGTCCTGCCGCCCGGGGGCGCCGGGATGGTCTTCAGCGAGGGCCTCGCCCGGGGCCACCTGCTCGCGGCGGACAAGGGCGCCGACGGCGAGCGCTACATCCTCAGCGACGACTACGCCGACTTCCGCGACCTCGCCCGCACGGTGGTCGCGATCGCCGGCCGCGGCCGGGTGCCGCCGACGATGCCGCTGCCGGTGGCGCGCGCCTTCGCCGCCGCGGGCGAGGAGATCTCGCGCCTGACCCACCGCCCCCCGATGGTCTCCCGCGGCCAGGTCTACTTCTTCAACTGGCAGGCCCGCCCCGACAGCTCCAGGGCCCAGCGCGAGCTCGGCTGGATCCCCACCCCGCTCGAGGACGGCCTTCGCCGCACGCTCGAGGAGATGGGACTGCTCGGGGACTGACCGCCGATCGGGCCCGGTCGCGCCGGACACGCCTTCGCCCCGTACCCTAGGGGCGGGGATGGAGAGGGGATGAGCGAGATGCCGCCACAAAAGGACCCATGCGCTGCCTGCGGGGCGGCCAACCCGACGGGATCCCGGTACTGCGGTAACTGCGGCGCCAGCCTTGCCCAGAGCCTGCCGTGTCCCCGCTGCGGCGCTGAGAACCCGGCTGGCCAGGCATTCTGCAACTCCTGCGGCGCCCGCCTCGGCGACGCGCCCACCACCGAGCGGGCCGCGGAGAGCGCGGCCCAACCCGAGATCGACGGGGAGCGCAAGCAGGTGACGGTCCTGTTCGCCGACGTCAAGGGGTCGATGGACATGGCCGAGCAGGTGGATCCGGAGGAATGGCGCGAGATCATGCAGCGCTTCTTCTCCCTGCTCTCCGCTGGGGTCCGTCGCTTCGAGGGAACGGTCGACAAGTTCACCGGCGACGGGATCATGGCTCTGTTCGGGGCTCCGATCGCGCACGAGGACCACGCCGCGCGGGCCTGCTTCGCGGCGCTCCGCATGGGAGAGCTGGTCTCCGAGTACGCGACCGAGCTGCGCCGGACGAAGGGGCTGAGCTTCTCGGTGCGGATCGGGATCAACTCCGGCGAGGTGGTGGCCGGGATGATCGGGGGGGAGAGCGAGCCCGAGTACACGGCCGTCGGCCACACCGTCGGGCTCGCGCAGCGAATGGAAGCCCTCGCGGAGCCGGGCAAGGCCTATCTCACCGAGCACACCGCCAAGCTCGCCGGGGGCTATCTGGAGCTGGAGGATCTGGGCGAATTCGACGTCAAGGGAGCGAGTCACCCGGTCCGCGTCTACGAAATGATCGGGGCCGGGCCGGCGCGCTCGCGACTCGACCTCTCACGGGAGCGGGGCCTGTCGCGATTCGTCGGGAGGGCCGAGGAGATGAAGACTCTCGAGCTGGCGCTCGAGCACGCCAAGCAGGGACGCGGAGAGGTGATCGGGATCGTCGCGGACCCGGGGGTGGGGAAGAGCCGCCTCTGTCACGAGTTCGCCGAGCGCTCACGGGCGCAGGGGATCGCGGTCTACGAGGCGCAGGCCCAAGCGCACGGTGAGGCGATTCCCTTCATGCCGGTGCTGCAGATGCTGCGCGCTTACTTCGGGATCGAGGATCACGATCCCGAGCGGGTCGCACGGGAGAAGATCGCCGGCCGGCTGCTGCTGCTCGATCCGGGCTTCTCCGACGATCTCCCGCTGATCTTCGACTTCCTCGCCATCCCCGACCCTGAGCGCCCCGCGCCCCAGGTCAGCGCCGAGGCGAGGGAGCGCCTGCTCCGCGGGGTGATCAGGCGGCTATATCGGGTCCCGGGCCGTACGGAGGTCGTCGTCAACGTGATCGAGGACCTGCACTGGATGGACGAGGGCAGCGAGGCGTTCCTCGCGGAGATGGTGGCCGCGGTCGAGGGAACCCCGACCGTGGCGGTGGTCAACTTCCGGCCCGAGTACGACGCCGAGTGGACCAACTCGCCCGTCTACCGGCGGATCTCGCTACTGCCGCTCGGACTCGAGTCGACGCGCGAGCTGCTGGCGGACCTCGCCGGTGACGATCCCTCCCTCGACGGGCTCGCCGAGCTGATTCACGAACGGACCGGCGGCAACCCGTTCTTCATCGAGGAGGTTGTCCGCGAGCTGGTCGAGGCCGGGAACCTGGAAGGCGACCGCGGCTCCTACCGGCTGACGAAGCCGATCGGCGACACCAGGGTGCCCGCGACCGTCCAGGCGATCCTCGCCGCGCGAATCGACCGCCTGGCGGCCGCCAAAGCGCTGCTGCAAGCCGCATCTGTAATCGGAAAGGAGGTTCCCGAGCCGGCGCTTCGGCGCGTTTCCGGGCTCGACGACGAGGCCCTGGCGGGGGGGCTGAGGGAGCTGATCGGCGCGGGCTTCCTGTACGAGGCGGAGATCTACCCGGAGCGCGTGCTCGCCTTCAGCCACCCGCTGACCCGAGAGGTCGCCTACGGCTCCCAGCTCGGCGAGCAGCGCGCCACTGCCCACACCGCCACCGCCCAGGCGCTGATCGAGCTCAACCCCGACCGCCACGACGAGCTGGCGGCGCTGATCGCCCAGCATCTCGAGCAGGGTGGGGAGATCCTGGAGGCGGCGCGCTGGAACGCTCGGGCCGCCCACTGGGCCGGCTACGGCCACCCTCGTGACGCTCTCCGCCTCTGGACGAAGGTCTCCGAGTTGGCATCCCAGCTCCCCGAGGACGACGAGACCTCGACCCTCGGCGTCTTCTCGCGGCTCCTCCAGCTCGACTACGCCTGGCGGCTGGGGATGGATCCGGAGCGGGTCGATGCGCTGGTGGAGGAGGCGCGCGAGATCGCCACCCGAACCGGCGACCTGCGCTCGCTCACCCTGCTGCGGATGCTGGAGTCGGCCCGTCCGGGCCTGACCCAAACCGTTGCGGAGTGGCTCCAGGCGGTCCACGAGGCGATCGCCCTCGCCGACCGGTCGGGGGACGATGCGCTCCGGGCGGCGATTCGCACGGCCGGCGCGTACGCGTACCTGTGCGCGGGCGACTTCGACCGCTGCGAGCGCCTCCTGGACGAGGCGCTCGAGATCGCCGACGGCGACCATAGCGCCGGCGCGGGGATCATCATCGGCTGCCCCTACGCGTGGTGTCTGATGGTGAAGGCCGCGATCCGGCGGGACCGGGGCGAGTTCGACGCCAGCGAGGAGCTATTCGAGGCTGCCCTGAGGATCGCCGGGGAGGAGGGCGACCCCGAGACCGAGAGCTGGACGCGCGGGAACCTCGCTGCGCTGCTGGCGGTGCGAGGCGCCCTCGACGCCGCCCTCGGGCTGGCGCAGCGCAATTACGAGCTCACCGAGCGTCTCGGCGACGTCTTCTCGAGGCATTGGGCGCTGACCAATCTCGGGTTCGTGTACCTCGAACGGAGGGAGGCGGAGGAGGCGCTCAAATACCTCAGCCGCGCCGATCGCCTCTACCGGGAGGCGATGGGGAAGGGGGGCGAGGCGGAGGGATGGCGAGAGGCGCTGATCGCTGAGGCGCTGCTCGGCGTCGACAGGGTGCCGGAGGCGCTCGAGCGGGCGGAGCGAGGCGCCGCTGTCACCCGCGAGCGGGGGTTGCGCTGGTCGCTTCCCCGGGCCCTGCGCGTCCTGGCGCAGGCGCGTAGCGCTGCCCGCGAGCCGGGTGCGCCGGAGGCGCTCGACGAGGCCGAAAAGGTGGCCTCCGCCAATCGTCAGATCGTCGAGGTCGAGCAGATCCGCGCCGCCCGCGAGGCGGTTGCGGCTGGCTCCACCTAGCTTCCCTCCGGTCGGCTCAGCCCCGAACCAACTCGATCCAGTCCCAGCGGTGGCCGCACAGCGAGCCGGCATCGTCGGGACTGAACCGGGAGACGGCGAGGCTCTCGTGGGCGGGTGACAGCACCGCCGGGCCGATCGGAAAACCACCGCCCTCGCTGCCGGGATGCAGGTCGGGGCCCGAGTAGTCGAGGGTGAGCTGGTTGGGGCCGGCCAGGGCGTTGGCCTGGCCCAGGAAGAGGTACTGGCCGTGGTTGTTCAGCTCGTGCCTGACGGTGGCGGACTCCGCGCCGTTGAGGGTGGCCGTGAGCCCGCCGCGCACGCTGCCGCCGAGCCAGACGTCGACCGGGCCCGGCGGCCCGGGCCACGGGACGACACCGCTCAGCTGCCCCTCGTCCCGGGGCTCCGGGAACCCGGCGCTGGCGCCCTCAGCCCACTCACTCGGGTAGGTGGCGCCGGCGAGCCCCAGTGCCCCCACGGGCCCGCGTGACACGACGGCCAGAAGATCGCCGGGCCCGGCGCTCGCGGCCAGGGCGCGCACCCGGTCGCAGGCCGGCACCGAGGCCGGATCGACGTCGGTCCCGAGCGGAAGATGGGCGATAACCGCGCCCTGGGACCCCGGCGGGCGCTGCCAGACGTCGTAGTACCGGCCCCGGTAGGTGAGCTGGTAGGGCTCCGGCGGGCGGCTCTGGGCCGGGGAGCGCCTCAGGACCAGGGTCCGGTACTGCATGATCGACCCGAGCCGGAACTCGTCGGTATCGGCGCTGAAGCCCTTCTTCAGCTCTTCGCCCGTGCGCAGCGTGTCCGGCCGGCGGCGAAGCTCCGAGGCCGACTCCGGGTCCGCGTCGCGGAGGAAGTGACGGGCACCGTAGGGGCTGTACTCGGTCATCAGGGTGGGGCCCTCGCCGTCGATCTGGTGGCCGATCCTCTCGAGCTCGACGAACTGACCGTGCGGGGCGAGGTTGACGTCCCGGTAGCTGAGCACGTTCGAGGTCAGGACCCCGCCCGCCACGATCACCCCGGCGAGCGCGGCCTGGATCCTCATCCCGCCGCCGTAGAGGAGGGCGATCCCGAGCCCGGCCGCGAACAAGAACGCCGGGGAGGCGGTCGCGAGCGCCTTTCCGTCGACCCATGGTGAGCCGATCAGCACCAGCGCCGCGGCGCCGACCACCGTGCTCGCCACGTAGAGGAGGGGGGCGAGGGCACGGCGCCGAGCCGCCAGCACCGTCCCGACCACGCCGAGCGCCGCCGTCACGGCGATCGCGATCGCGGTGACCGCGCCCTGGTCCGGCCGCAGCCGGAAATCGCCGACCGGCCAGATGCCGAACGCCTGCCACCCGCTGAGCGGATGGATCAGGTTGCCCTTGGCGTTGGCGCTCGTGAGCGGCTCGGAGGTGGGAGGCACCAGCTTGCCCCCGCTCATCAGCGGCAGGAGGAAGACGACGGCGATCGCGCCGATCACCCCGGCGGAGGTCACCGCGGCCGCCGGCGAGCGCGTCCACAGGAGCAGCAGGGGAACGCCGAGGATGGCGAGCAGCCAGATCCCGCCCCCGGGGCTGAGCACCAGCAGCAGGGCGGCGACGGACAGGGACAGGGGGACCACGGACGCGGCGCCGCGCCTCTGGTCCAGCCCCGCCGGGACCAACGCTGCCGAGAGGGCGATCAGCGACGCCGCCTCGATCTCCTTGATCCCGCCCCAGAGGACGTAGCCGACCAGCAATGCCGGCTGGGCGGCGACGAAGGCGACCGCGGCCCGCACCGGGCCGGAGGGAACGAGCGGCCTGGCGATCTCGGTCATGGACACCGCCAGGAGGCCGCCCAACAGGGACATATAGGCCTGGATCGTCCAGGCGGGGT
>JBKPIY010000003.1:0-21434 GCA_046730475.1 Actinomycetota bacterium | reverse complement strand
GCCGCCCACGCGGGGGATTGAGACGCTGACGGACCCGGTCGCGGCGCCGCTGGATCCCGGCGGCGCCTCGATCCGGTCACCCCTCCTGCTTCCGCACCTCCTCGAGGGTGCGTCCGCTGAGCACCGACTCGGGTTGCGAGCTGGTCGGCCTGCGGCGGGCGTCGGCGCCCTCGTCCCTCTTCTTGATCAGGAGCCATTGCTCGCGCTCGCCCGGGTCCGAGGTGCGGACGAGGGCGTAGGCGCCGCGGATCTTCTCGCCGAGGAGGAGGACCTTGACGTCGCCGCGCTCGATCGCCTCCGCCAGGTCCATCTGCTCGCCGCGCCGGGTCTCGGAGATGTTCTGGAAGACGCCGCGGTCCCAGACGATCACCGGGCCGGCGCCGTACTCGCCCTTCGGGATCACCCCCTCGAACTCGAGGTAGTCGAGCGGGTGGTCCTCGGTCCGCATCGCAAGGCGCTTGTCGCGGGGGTCGAGCGAGGGCCCCTTCGGCACCGCCCAGGAGGCGAGCACCCCGTCGACCTCGAGCCGGAAGTCGTAGTGAAGCGAGGTGGCGGAGTGCTTCTGGACCGTGAACCGGGGGTGCCTGCGCCTCGCGCGCTTTCCCTTCGACCCCGCTCTGGTCCCCTTCCTGCCCCTGCCCTTCCCGCTCGGCTCGCCGGTGCGGGAGAAGTCCCGCTTTCGGTTGTACTCGGCGAGGCGGTCTGAGCGCTTCGGCATCGGAGTCCGTTTTACCCGCCTACCCGCCGATCCGACCGCCCGACCCGACCAGGTCGCTGACCGCCTCCTCGAAGGCCTCGGTGTGGCGGTCGACGTCCTCGGCGGTGGTGGCCGGCGACATCAACGCCATCGAGTGGAACGGGGTCATCAGGATCCCCCGGTTGAGGGCGTGGAGGTGCATGAAGCGGTCGAGCTCGCGGTCCTCGGCGGCGGCCGCCTGGGCGCCGTTCCGGGGCGGATTGGGGCGGAACTTGTACTCGATCCTGCACCCGAGCCGGACCGCGTGCCAGGGCATCCCGTGGCGAGAGATCGCCTCGTTGACGCCGGTCTCGAAGCGCTCGCCGAGGGCGATCATCCGCTCGAACGCCTCGTCGGTCAGGACCCGCTCGAGGGTCGCCCGCGTCGCCGCGAGCGACAGGGCGTTGCCCGACAGGGTGCCGCCGATTCCGCCGACGTCGGAGGCCTCGAGCGTCGCCATCTTCTCCTCCACCCGGGCGGCCACCTCGGCGCTCATCCCGTAGGCGGCCGCCGGGACCCCTCCGGCGATCGGCTTTCCGATCGTGAGCAGATCGGGCTCGAGCCCATGGGCGCGGGTGTATCCGCCCGGGCCGGCGCAGATCGTGTGGGTCTCGTCGATGATCAGCAACGCGCCGTGCTCGCGGGTGATCTCCCGCAGGGCCTCGTGATAACCCGGCTCGGGGAGGATGATCCCGATGTTGGTCATCGCCGGCTCGGCGAGGACGCAAGCGACGTCGCCGGCGGCGAGGGCAGCTTCCAGGGCCTCGGGGTCGTTCCACTCGACCGCGGTGGTCGTCACCGCCGGATCGACCGGCGGGCCGATGTTGCCGGGGCGCGAGCGGGTCTCGCCCTCGAGCGCGATCGCGAACGTCTCATCGACGGTGCCGTGATAGCACCAGGAGTAGACGAGGACCTTGGGGCGGCCGGTGATCGCCCGCGCGAGCCGGATCGAGAAGCGGTTGGCGTCGGTGGCGGTGAGGGCGAACTGCCAGTAGGGGAGGCCGAAGCGCCGCGACAGCTCCGAGCCGACCCAGGCCGAGTCCTCGGACGGAAGCATCAGGGTGATCCCGCGCCCCGCCTGCGCCTCGATCGCCTCCACCGTCGGCGCCGGGGCGTGGCCGGTCATCGCCCCGGTGTCGCCGAGGCAGAAGTCCACGTACTCGTTGCCGTCGACGTCGACGAACCGGGCCCCGCCCGCCTCGGCGACGAACACAGGGTGCGGCCCCGCCCACTCGGTCATCCACGGCATCGGCACCCCCGCCAGCAGCGAGCCCCGCGCCCCCTCGAACAGCTCCCCCGATCGCGGGGTGCGGGCGGCGAACCGCTTCTCCTCGGCCTGGAGGAGCTCGCCGAGGCGGCCGCGGTCGAGCTCGACGGTGGTCACCCGCCGGATCCTGTCAGGCGCGGCGGGCGGGCGGGACCGCCGCAGCAATCACTAGCCCTCGGCCTCCCGGTCCAGCTCCGCGAGCGAGTCCTCGAGCTCCGACGCGATCCGGTTCAGGGACGGGACCGCGTCCGGGTCCGAGCAGAAGCCGAACGCGACCTCGCCCCCGAGGGAGACGACCGCGACCCGCAGGGCGTGGCGGTCGGCGGGCTCGGCGAAGGAGCAGAAGCGGCTCACCTCCCGGCCCATCACCGTGACCGGGTCCCGCGGCCCGGGCACGTTCGAGACCGAGAGGGCGAACTGGCGCGGGCCCGAGGTGAGCCTGGTGACCTCCTGGTACAGGGGGCGGAAGTGGGCGAGGGAGTGAAAGAAGGCGTACAGGGCCTCGGCGTCGTGATCGAGCTTTCGCTCGCGGGTCTCGCGGTTGATCATCCGCAGTCGCTCGACGGGGTCGGGCTCGGTGATCGGGAGGTCGACGAACAGGAACGAGTCCCGGTTCCCGACCTCGCCGGGGCCCTCCCGGCGGGAGTGGAGGCTGACGGGGACCTGGGCCTTGAGCTTGTGGGGCCGGCCGCCGCCTGACTGGAGCCAGCGGCGAAGGGCCCCGGCGACGGCGGCGAGGACGACGTCGTTGACCGTGATCCCCTCCCCGGCCCCATGCTCGATTCGCTTCAGCTCGGTGAGGGGGAAGCTGGTCCAGGCGACCTCTCGCCCGGCCCCGATGTGGCGGTCGAGGGGGGAATCGGCCCCCGGGCGAAGCTCGCGCCGAAAGGCGCCGGGGAGGTCGATGATCGTCGGGCGCCGGCGACGGCCGGGCCGAGCGGGGGCGGGCGGGCCAGGGTGGGCCCCGCCGCCTTCAGCTCCCGAAGACGACCGGGGGCCGCTCTCGCCCCGGGGCGTGGGCGGGTCCCAGAGGGCACCGGCGAGGATCCGCATCGCGCTCACCCCGTCCGCCATGCAGTGGTGGATGCGTCCGACGACCGCGGTCCGGGCTCCCTCCAGCGGGAGGAGGTCGAGGCGCCAGAGCGGGCGCTCGTGGTCGAGCCGCTCCCCCATCAGCTCACCGACCCGGAGGCGGAGGCCGTCTTCGTCCAGGGGCGGGCCGTTCGACGCGACGACGTGGTTGGCGAGGTCGAAATGAGGATCATCGGCCCACCGGGGCGGGCTCACCCGTGACCGCGGCAGCTCGACCCGCTGACGGAGGCGGGGAAGGGCCTCCACCCGCTCGCCGATCCGGGCGCGGAGCCGATCGGCCGGGAGAGGCTCGCCGTCGCGGTCGGGCTCGACCAGGTTGAGCTTCGCGGTATGGCCGCAGATCGCCGCCGACTCCAGACGGAGGATCTGGACGTCGTCGACGCTCAGCCGTTCCGAGGCGGTCGAGGCCATCGCCTCTGAATGATCGCCGGGGGCGTCGGCTACTTGATGTAGCCGGCGCTCTTCAGGTACTGCTGCGCGGCCAGGGCCGGGGTCTCCTTGTCGATGTCGACGCGGGCGTTCAGCTCCTGGATCACCGGCAGGGTCATGCCCTGCTGCACCTTCTCGATCGTGGCCTGGTAGTCCGGGCCGGCCTTCTGGACCACGCCCGGGTCGGTGATGAAGATGACGTTCCCCGCCGGGAACACGCCCTTGTCGTCCTTCAGCAGGGTGTACTTGTTCGACGCCGACAGCTGGGCGTCGGAGGTGAACAGGATCGAGACGTCCGCCTGGCCCTTGTCGAGCACTGTGTAGCGGAGGCCGATGTCGACCGGGGTGAACGACTTGAAGTGGAGCCCGTAGCCGTCCTCGAGGCCGAGCAGGCAGTCCTCGCGCTGGCGGCACTCGGGCGAGCCGTACAGGGTGAGGTCCTGGGACTTGCCCTGGAGGTCGGACACCGTCGTCACCCCGAGCTCCTGCGCCTTCGAGCTCAGCATCCCGACCGCGTTCGCGTCGGCGAACGGGGTGGGTGCGAACGAGGTGAGGTTCTTGGTCTGGAACTCCTGGTTCGCCTTGTTCGCCGCCGCCTGGGCGTCGCTCGGCACCTGGTTGACCGGGACCGTGAAGAACTCCTCGAGGACCGTCGACGTGTAATCGGGATAGCCGCTGATCTGGCCGTTCTCGAGCGCCTTCACCGCGATCTCCGAGTCGCCGAGGTTGAGGTCCTTGCTGACGTCGTAACCGGCGGCCTGAAGCGCCTGGGCGTAGATCTCGCCGAGGACGAACTCCTCGGTGAAGTTCTTCGACCCGATCGTCAGCTGGATCCCGTGGTTATCGGGGTTGTTCTGGATCAGGGTCCCGGAGCTCGCTCCGGTGGTGCTCGTGCCGTTGTCGTTGCCGCCGCCGCACGCCGCCACCGCGAGGGCGAGCACCGCCGCCATCAGGAGCGCGAAGAGTGGGCGCCACCGCCTACCAGCGTTCATCTTGCTCGTCTCCTCTCGTTGGTAGCCGGCGCCGGGGGAGCGCCGTGCACCACCAAATCCTAAGCGGTGTCGGTCCCGCCCGCCAACCGTCCGACCCGTACCCCGCGCGTGGTGAGCGCGCTCTGAAGCCCGGCGAGGCCGACGTCGATCACGATTGCCCCGACCGCGACCAGGATCGCGCCCGCCAGGACCCCCGCGTCCCCGTACACGTTTCGGTCGATGATCAGCTCGCCGAGGGTCCGGTAGCCGACGAGCGGGGCGATCGTCGCCGTCGCCCAGATGTTGATCGCCGCGGTCCGGATCCCGGCCATGATCGTCGGCACCCCCAGCGGGACCTCGATCCGGGCGGCGATCGCGGCCTCGGACATCCCCATCCCGCGGGCCGCGTCGACAGCGCCGGGATCGACCTGGCGGACCGCGACGAACGAGTTGGTGAGGATCGGTGGGACCCCGAGCACGACCAGGGCGGCGGCGAGGAGGCCGAAGCTGACTCCGAAGAAGGCGGCGAGGAAGGCGATGAAGGCGAGCTCGGGCACCGCCCGCCAGCTGTTCCCGAACGCAAGCGCCACCCGTTCGCCGCGACCTCGATGCCCGAGGATCACCCCGACCGGCATCGACACCGCGATCGCCCCCGCCAGCGAGACGGCGGTGACCTTGATCTGTCCCCAGGTCAAGGTCCAGATCAGGCCGAGGCCGCCGACGTGCTGACCCGCGGCGACCGAGTTGCGGCCGGAGAAGATGAAGTCGAAGGCGTCGCCGAACTCGCTGAGGACGGCGAGCGGCGAGGCCACCAGCTGAAGGTGAAGGCCGGTCACAGCCAGCCTCCTCTCACCCCGGCCTCGCCCGCCGCCAGGGCGAGAGCAGCCGCAGTGCACCCACCAGCAGCTGATCGAACAGGAGCGCGATCAGGATCGCCAGCCCGCCGGCGACGATCACGTTCCCCTTGAAGTTGAGCTGGGAGTAGATCGGGTCGCCGAGGCCACCCGCGCCCGCGAACACGGCGAGGGTGGCGAGGGCAACCGTCGAGACGGTCGCGACCCGGAGCCCGGCCACTATCTCCGGCATCGCCAGCGGCACCTCCACTCGCCAGAAGAGCTGGCGCTCGGTCATCCCCATCCCGCGGCCCACGTCCCTCGCCTCCGCGGGGACGTTGTCGAGCCCGGCGACGACGTTGCGGTAGATGATCTGGAGCGTGTAGGCGGTGAGGGCGATGATCGCGGTGTCGGTCCCCCGGCCGGTGAACGGCAGCAGCAGGGAGAAGAAGGCGAGCGAGGGGACGGTGTAGAGGACCCCGGTCGTTCCCATGAAGGTCGGCACCAGCGCCCGGCGGCGATGCGAGAGGATCGCGAGGCCGAAGGCGATCGCGAACCCGAGCCCGACCGAGACCAGCACCAGGACCAGGTGCTGGAGCGCGGGATGCGTATACCGGTCGAGGTGGTCGAGCATCCAGCCGGGGCAGACGCCGTTGTTGCCGGGGCAGCTGGTGGTCGAGTGCTGTTGGAAGAATCCTTTGCCCACCTGACCGCCCTGGGCGATCGGCAGGATGAGCCCGAGGCTAGGCATCGGCCAGGGGGCGCTCGGCGGCCGAGTGCTCGTCGGTCGCAGCCTCGGGCGAGGTCAGGAACTCGGAGATGATCTCCACCGAGAGCACCCCCGCGATCCTCCCCCGGGCGTCGGTAACCGGCGCGTACTGGGTCTCGGTCTGGAGCAGGTCCGAGAGCGCGTCGCGCATCACGTCGTCCAGATCGAGCACCGGCTCGGGACCGGTGTCGGGGCGGGCCGGGACGACCTCCCGCGCCAGGTCGGATTCGGAAAGCCAGCCGATCGGGCGGCGCTCGGGGTCGATCACCAGCGGGTAGGGGACCTCGGCGCCCTCGAGCTTGGCCCGCACCTCGGCCGTCGCCTGGCCGACGTAGGCGAGGGGCGCCTCCCAGAGGTCGATGTCGCGAACCCGCATCAGCGCGAGCCGCTTCAGGGCCCGGTCGGCGCCGACGAAGTCCTCGACGAAGTCGTCGGCGGGGGACATCAGGAGCTCGGCCGGGCTGGCGAACTGGGCCAGGTGGCCGCCCTGCTTCATCACCGCGATCCGGTCGCCCATCTTGATCGCCTCGTCGATGTCGTGGGTGACGAACAGGACGGTCTTGCGGATCTCGGACTGAAGCCGGAGGAACTCGTTCTGGAGGCGCTCGCGGTTGATCGGGTCGATCGCCCCGAAAGGCTCGTCCATCAGCATCACCGGGGGGTCGGCGGCGAGCGCCCGGGCGACGCCGACCCGCTGCTGCTGGCCTCCCGAGAGCTGGGCCGGGTAGCGGTCGCGGAGCTCGCGGTCGAGCCCGATCAGCTCGAGGAGCTCGTCGACCCGGCTGCGCACCCGCTGCTTGTCCCAGTCCACGAGCTGGGGCACGGTGGCGATGTTCTGCCCGATCGTCCAGTGGGGAAAGAGGCCGATCTGCTGGATCACGTAGCCGATCTCGCGCCGGAGCTGAGCGGGCTCCCGGTCGCGAACCGAGGTGCCGGCGATCAGGATGTCGCCGTCGGTGATCTCGACGGTCCGGTTCACCATCCGCATCGCGGTGGTCTTGCCGCACCCCGAGGGGCCTACGAACACGCAGATCTCGCCGGCGGGCACCTCGACCGAAAGGTCCGAGATCGCCGGCTTGGACTGCCCGGGATAGCGCTTCGTCACCCCCCGGAACTCGACCGAGGACGCCTGCGCCAGATCGCCGTCGCTGCGCCCTTCACCTGCCACCGGGTCCGATCCTACTCCGCTACACCGCCCTCTCCCTCGAGCAGGGCGCGGGCGTGTTCCCGGAGCTCCTCGCCGAGGCGCGGGTCGGCGAGCGCCAGCTCGATGAAGGTGCGGCAGTAGCCCGCGACCGTGCCGACGTCGTGGCGGCGCTCGCCCGCGGCGAGCTCCACCGCCACCACCCGCTCGCCGGCGTCGATCAGCCGCGCGATCGCATCGGCGAGCCCGAGCTCGCCGTCGCTCCCGGCCGGGACCTCCCTGAGGGCGTCGAAGATCGCCGGAGTGAGGGCGTAGCGGGCGGCCACGGCGAGGTCGCTGGGCGCGTCCGCGGCCGCCGGCTTCTCGACCACGCCGGCGAGGGAGAAGGGGCGGCCGGGCTCGGGCGGCTCGCCGGCGGGGGCGGCGATCCCGTAGAGGGGCGCCCGCTCGGGGAGCACCCGCTCCACCGCGACCGCGCCCGCGGCTCCCTCGGCCTCGAGCGCCTCCGCCAACCGCCCCACGATCCTCGACGTTCGCGATCCCGACCCCGAGCCCCTCGGAGGGGCGATGATCGAATCGCCGAGGGCGAGGACGAAGCTCCGCCCGGCGACGAACCGCTCGGCGCGCAGGACGGCGTCGCCGAGGCCGCGGTGGTCGGGCTGGCGCGTGTAGAGGAACTCGACCCCCATCCGCTCGTAGGCGAGCTCGGCCAGCAGCTCCTCCCGGCCCGCCTCCCGCAGCCGGCGGACGAGGTCGGCGTCGGAGTCGAAGTGGTCCTCGATCGAGCCCTTACCGCGCCCGGTGACGAACAGCAGCCGCTCGATCCCCGCCCCTGCGAGCTCCTCGGCGACGTACTGGACCACCGGCTTGGCGATCACCGGCAGCATCTCCTTCGGCTGCGACTTGGTGGCGGGAAGGAGCCGCGTCCCCAGCCCCGCCACCGGAACGACGGCGTCAGCGATCGTCACCGGCGCCGAGTCTAGAGAGCGTAAGCGCCCGCCTCGGCAGCCCGCGGCCGCTCCCCTCGGATCGCCATCAGCTCGAGCGCCACCAGGACGGTTCCCACCCCCTGGAACGGCTCGAACAGGGACTCGGCGACGGTCGCGGCCACGACCTCGGTGTCGAAGTGGTGGAAGGGCATCTCGACCGCCCGGCTTAGGGCCTCGGTGCCGAGGACCATCACCGCGGCGAAGGTGAGCACCGGCCAGAAGCTTCCGCGGACGAGGGAGGCGCTGCGGCGCACCCCCTCGAGGATGCCGGCGCGATCGATCTCGATCAGGACGGTGGCGAGCAGTGAGTAGGTCGCGAACAGGATCCCGGGGAGGACCAGCAGCAGCAGCCCGAAGGCGATCCCGATCGCGATCACCACGTCGGCCACGATCAACCGCACGTAGGGGATCGAGCGGACGACGTCCCGGAGCCGGACCTGGGTCCCGTGCCTCCACTGGATCACGAGGGCGGCGATGATCCCCGCGTAGAGCGCCTCCCCGGCGAGGTTGATGACGATGAAGAGCGGGGTGTCGACCAGGGCGCCGAGAAGGCTCCCGAGGTCGAGGTGGTCGAGGTTCACCTCGACGCTGATCCCCTCGCCGATCGCCTGGGGAAGGAGGATCAGGGCGGCGAGGGGGACCAGGAGCTTCCAGTGGCGCGCGTAGACGCCCCAGGTGTCGCGGAACACCCGACCGAGCGGCAGCTTCGCGGCTGGAGCTTCGCTCACGCCGGTTCCACCAGGTCGGCGAGCGGATTCGAGGGCAGGTGGATCCATCCCTCGCGGGCGGCCCGATCGGCCGCCTCCCCGGGCTCGGGGCCGAAGGTCAGCCCGAGGGCGGCCGCCCGGGCGACCAGCGAGGCGACCAGGGCGTCGAAGCAGTTGTGGTCGGTGCAGGCAAGCCCCCGCTCGACGGGGCGGAGCACCAGCGCGCCCAGCCCGCGCTCGAGGTCCTCGACCAGCGCCGGGAGCCTGACGGCGCCGGCGCTGCTCTTGTAGCCGGTCGGGTTCACACCCCAGATCCCGAGCGCCGGCGCCGGGTAGACCTCGACCGCCCTCCCCGACCCCGCCCGGTCGACCGGCTCGCCGCGGTCGGCTAGGCGGTCGAGGAGGTAGGCGCACCGCATCGCCACAACGGCGATCAGGTCGGTGGAGACGCTCAGCGGGCGGCGCCCGTGCTCCTCGATCAGCCGGCGGTCTGTGAGGCGGAAGCTGAGCCGGAACCGGTAGCCGTCCTGATCGAGCCGAGCGCCGGGCCAGCCGGCGCGGTCGTGATGGGCGGAGACGGCGGCGACGAACTCGTCCGGCCACCCGAAGGGGGCGTCGATCCCGGCCTTGTCGGCGTTCGCGAGCAGCTCGAGCAGCACCTCGTCATCGAGCCCCGCCCGCAGCTCGAGCACCTCCGCCCGCCCACCGGACCATTCGATCAGGCAGGCGCCGGTCCCCTTCGGCTGCGCCGCCAGGTCGATCCCGAGCGTCCGCACGCGGTCGATCCTAAGGCCGCCCGCGCCAGGACGCCGCCGCCGGATAGCGTCGGCCCCGTGGCGATGGCGGCTTGGTCGGTGCTTTGATGCTGGCGTTCGGGGTGATCCTGGAATGGATCTGATCGCGCGGTCGATCATCATGAAGCCCTGATGGAAACGACGGAGATCCTCCCCGAGGTCCGCACCTGGACCGCCATTCACCCCAACCTCGGCGAGGAGGTCCGCTCCTACTGGGTCCCCGCCGCCGGGGCGGTGATCGACCCGCTGCTGGCGGCCGACGAGGACATCGAGGCGTTCCGATCCGATCCCCCCGGGTACGTCCTGCTCACGAACCGCCACCACCTCCGAAGCTCAGAGCGGTTCGCGGCGGAGCTCGGCTCCACCATCCGCTGCCACCGGGCGGGGCTGCACGAGTTCGAGGGCGGTCCCGAGGTCGTGGGGTTCGAGTTCGGGGACGAGGTGGCGCCCGGGATCGAGGCGCTCGAGGTGGGGGCGATCTGCGACGAGGAGACGGGCCTGCTGGTGCGGGAGGCGAGGGCGCTGTCGGTCGCGGACGCCGTCATCAACGTCGACGGGGCGCTCGGCTTCTTCCCGGACCCCTGCCTGGGCGACGATCCCGAGGCGGTGCGACGAGCGATCAGGGCGTCGTACGCCGGGCTCCTCGATCGCGACTTCGAGCACCTGCTGGTCGCGCACGGCGACCCGGTGATCGGGACCGGCAAGGAGGCGCTGCGGGAGTTCTGCGAGGCGGGGTGACGATGGTCCGGAGCAAGGTCGGCGACGGGGCGGAGCCGGAGATCCGGGCGGCGGGCGGGGTGCTGGTCCGCCGCGACGGCGACGGGCCGCCCGAGATCGCGGTCATCCATCGCCCCAAGTACATGGACTGGTCGCTTCCGAAGGGGAAGGTGGAGCCCGACGAGGGATGGGTCGAGGCCGCCGTGCGCGAGGTCGAGGAGGAGACGGGGATGCGCTGCGAGGTGGGGGAGGAGCTCGCCCCGATCTCCTACCGCGACCGCAGGGGGCGCAGCAAGCTGGTCCGCTACTGGTTGATGCGGCCGGTCGAGGGGAGGTTCGAGCCCCACGATGAGGTCGACCAGCTGCGCTGGCTCACCCTCGACGAGGCGGTCGGACAGCTCACCTACGAGCACGACCGCGGGCTGATCCGCGACGCCCTCGGGCGCCCGTAACGAATCGCGGGGCTGCGACACTGATCTACATGGCTACCTACGAGACAGCGACCTTCGGAGCGGGCTGCTTCTGGCAGGTCGAGGTCGAGTTCCGCAACACCGACGGCGTCAAGGACGCGGTGGTCGGCTACATGGGCGGCGACCTCGACAACCCGAGCTACGAGCAGGTCTGCACCGACCGAACCGGGCACGCCGAGGTGTGCCAGGTCACCTTCGACCCCGACGAGGTCTCCTACGAGGAGCTCCTCCGGGTGTTCTGGAACCTGCACGATCCGACCCAGCTCAACCGGCAGGGGCCCGACTTCGGCTCCCAGTACCGGACGGTGATCTTCTTCCACACGCCCGAGCAGGAGAAGCAGGCGATCGCCTCGCGCGACCGCGAGCAGGCGAACCACCGGAGGCCGATCGTCACCGAGATCGTCCCGGCGAGCACGTTCTGGGCGGCGGAGGCCTACCACCAGCGCTACCTCGAGAAGCGGGGTCTGGCGACCTGCAAGATCTAGCGGGGCCCCTCCGGCGGCAAGCCGGTAGGCGGGCGGGTCCTGTCGCCGCCGCGGACGCAGCCGCAAGGGCGGCGGCGTCCGCTGCGGCGCCACCCGCCCGAGGGGCGCCCGCGCCGCAAACCAGGGCGCGAGCGGGGTCGGGTCGGGTTGACGGACCCAGTGGCGCCTTCGGCGCGGCGGCTAGCTCCAGCTGTCCCACTTGGTGAGCTTTTTGAGGGGATCGAAGGGATGGCCGCCCTGGTACCAGCCGGGCGCGCTCCAGAGCTCGAAGTGAAGGTGGCAGCCGGAAGCGTCGCCGGTGTCCCCCACCCATCCGAGCTGCTGGCCGGTGCGGACCCTGTCGCCGGCGGCGACCATCGCCGGCTTCGCGAGGTGCATCATCACCGCGTCGATCCCGGTGTGCCAGAGGTCGAGGACGAGGTAGTTGCCGGCGGCGCCCTGGTACCCGCGGTACTGGACCTTGCCGCCGCGGGGGGCGACCAGCTTGGTACCGCAGCTCGCCGATACGTCCTGTCCCTGGTGGCTGTGGCCGTCGCGGGGTGCGCCGAAGCGCGCCTCGGCGCCGCCGTAGCCGTGGGGGCCCCGAACCGGGAACTTGAACGGGTAGAGATCGACGCTGTGCTGGCCTCGCACCTTGCGGAGCCGGACGGGCTTGCCGCTTGGGTAGTGGACCTTGAAGGCGTACCGGCCGCGCTTGGCCGGCTTCCCGAGGACGTTGAGCCCGTTCCACCCGATCGATTGGCGCCGCCCCGCGGGGACGTCGTCGAGCTCGAGGGAGCGCACCCGCTCGGACCCGACCCGGACGATGTCCACGCGCAGGTCCCGCGTCCCCGACCCCCGCAGCTTGTACTCGAACCGAACCCCGCCCTTCCCGTCGAGGAAGGCCGGATCGGGGGCGGCGCTTGCCCAGTCGAAGCGGAGTGCCTCGCCCGCCCGGGCGCTCTCGGCCCAGCCGCCCGAGCTCGCGAGCAGGGCCAGCGCCAGCGCCAGTCTCAGTCCCAGTCCCACTTTCTGTGGTCGAATTCGAACCCGCATCTCTTTCAATGCGCCGGCGGGGTTAGCTGACGGGCTCGCGCCGAAAGAGCCGCGCTACGACCGGGTCCGGTCGATTCGCCCCGGGCCGCCTCAGCGGCCATCTGGGTCCCCCGCTCCGCCGACGGGTCGCCCCTCCGTTGGCCGGGACGAGCGCTCGCCGCGGATTAGGCGGTCACTGCCGAGAACACGCCAACGCCCCCGGCGGTTTCGGTGCTGTTGCGAAAGGTCGCGGCCGAGCCGGCGGACGGCGGCGGCTGAGGGGCTGAGGTGAAGAGGGGGCCTCGAGAGGCCCCCTCCTCATCTTGCTTCCCCCTTCCTGCCTGGCCCGCAGAGAGCCGTCAGGAGCCGATCTCCTGTTGGTTCTCCTTCACGCTCGGGGGGCGAACCCTGATCAGCTCGCAGTTGGTGACCTGATCGAGAGTGCCCTCGTCGACGACGACCTTGTCGTGCCGCCCCCGGCCGCAATCGACCCGGTCGCTGGCGCCGTCGTTGACGTGGATCCTGTCGTCGCCCCGGCCACCGTGGAGCATGTCCACGGCGCCCGCCGGGCCATCCGCCCGAGCGACGGCGAACATCACGTCGCCGCCCCGGTTGCCGAACGTCTCGTCGGCCCCCTGGCCGGCGTAGATCAGGTCGGCCCCCGGGCCCCCGCGCTCGAGGTCGTCCTCGGCCCTGCCCCGAAGCAGGTCGTGGCCGCGCCCGCCGATCAGGATGTCGTTTCCATCCTGCCCGTAGATCACGTCGGCCTGGATACCGCCGTCGAGCGTGTCATCGTCGGCGCCGCCCCCGATCTGGTCGCGGCCGGAGTTCCCGAAGACGACGTCGTCGCCTTCGGCAGCGCGGACCCGGTCGTCGCCGGACAGCGCGATCACCCGGTCGTTCCCCGCCAGGGCGCTGATCTGGTCGGCCTGGTGAGTCCCCACCAGGTCGTCGTTCCCATCGGTGCCCACGATCGTCGCCGCGAAAGCGGTCGCCGCGATACCCGCAGCGAGAACCGCCATCGCCGAGACGGCGAGGGTCATTCCTGCCTTTCGCATCCATCCCTCCCCTGTGAGGTTGGCTATGCCGATCCCTAGAACAGCGAAGCGCCCCCGGGGTTGCGCAGGCGCGCTCGATCGCCGGCCGGCCGGTGGCGATAGCTTTGCCGGGTGGCCACCGCCACCGAGGAGATCGCCTTCGCCGGCGCGGCGCGGCAGGCCGAGATGGTCCGCGCCAGGGAGGTCTCCGCGCGCGAGCTGGTCGAGCTCTACCTGGAGCGGATCGAGCGGATCGACCCGATGCTGAACGCCTACCGGGTCGTGCTCGCCGAGCGGGCCCTGGCGGAGGCCGACGAGGTGGAGAAGAGGGTCGCCGGCGGGGAGGAGGCTCCCCTGCTCGGGGTCCCTGTGGCGATCAAGGACGAGGTCGACTACGCGGGCGAGATCACTTCCCACGGCACCGCCGCCTACGGTGAGCCCGCCAGGGAGGACGGCTACATGGTCCGCCGCCTGCGTGAGGCGGGCGCGATCCCGATCGGGAAGACGAACCTCCCAGAGCTCGCGATCTACGGCTTCACCGAGTCGCCGACCTGGGGCGACACCCGCAATCCGTGGGATCTCTCTCGCACGCCGGGCGGCTCGAGCGGGGGGAGCGCGGTGGCGACGGCGGCCGGGCTCTGCGCGATCGCCCACGCCAGCGACGGGGCGGGCTCGATCAGGTATCCGGCCGCCTACTGCGGCCTGTTCGGGCTCAAGCCCCAGCGCGGCCGGGTGTCGCTGTTTCCGGACCGCGAGCATTGGCACGGGCTGTCGGTTTCGGGATGCGTCAGCCGCACCGTCCTCGACACGGCCCTCTACCTCGACGCGGTCGGCGGCCCCCACAAGGGAGACCTCGACTCCCCGCCTCCGTTCGAGCGGCCGCTGGTCGAGGCGGCCGCTTCGCCGCCGGGCAGGCTGAGAATCGCCTGGACCACGAAGACCATCCTCCCGACGCCGAAGGACGACGAGGTCGTCGCCGTCCTCCACGAGACCGTGGAGCTTCTCCGCTCCCTCGGGCACCAGGTGGTGGAGGCGTCGCCGCGCTACGGCCGCTTGATCACCGACTTCTATCCGCTGTACTTCCGCGGGATCCGCGACGAGGCCCTCAGCCTGCCCCACCCCGAGAGGCTCTCGGACCAGACCAAGGGCTTCGTCCGACTCGGGCGCCTGTACAGCGACCGCCGGCTGCGGAAGGTCAAGGATCGGATGGCGCCGGCCGCCGCCCGGATCCAGCGGCTGTGGCGCGATGTGGACGTCCTGGTGATGCCCGCCACGGCGCGGCTCCCGGTCGAGATCGGCCATTGGCGGGGAAAGGGGGCGCTGCGGACGATCCGGGGGATGACCAACGTCTACCCCTACGCGGCCGCCTGGAACTACACCGGCCAGCCGGCGGCGACGGTTCCCGCCGGCCTCACCGAGTCCGGGCTCCCGACCTCGGTGATGATCGTGGGGCGGCCGAACGACGAGCCGACCCTGGTCTCGCTTGCCGCCCAGCTCGAGGCCGAGCGGCCGTGGGCGGACCGCCGCCCACTCGTCTCCTAGTCGCTGGGCCCTCCCCGGCGCGGGCGCGCCCCGGGCTACCCGGCCGCGGCCTGGGCGGTGGTCGCCGGCACCGCCGACCCGATCGCGAGCTCGCGGCGCTCGGCGGCGAGCTCGACCGCCCCCGGGTTGCCGCCGAGCTCTCCCCAGCGCTCCACCGCGGTCCCGGCGAAGGCGTCGAGGAAGTCGTCGGAGTGAAGCGGGTCGTGGTGGAAGAGGAGTAGGCGCTTTGCCTCGGCCCTGCGGGCGAAGGTGAGGGCGTCGGTGAGGGCCGAGTGGCCCCAGCCGAGGTGGTTGGGGTATTCCTCGTCGGAGTACTGGCAGTCGTGAATCAGGAGGTCGGCGTCGCGGGCGAGCTCGTAGCCCGAGATCCACTCCGGCTCGAGCGTCTCCAGCGACGACCCCAACCCCGGCTCGTGGTCGGGGATGTAGCAGAGCGTCTGGTCGCCGTCGGTGATCCGATAGCCCAGGGTGGGGCCGCGGTGGGTGATCGCCTCGGCCCGGATCCGGGCGGGGCCGATCTCCCACTCCGTCGCGGGGCAGTCGAGGAAGGCGACATCGCATGGAAGCTCACGCACCTCGACCGGGGACAGGGGGGCCGAGATGTAGCGCGCCACCCGCTCCTCCAGCGAGGCCTCGAAGGAGGAGGGACCCCAGATCGTGATCCTCGCCCCGGCCTGGAAGCACGGCGGGAAGAACATCAGGCCCTGGATGTGGTCGAGGTGGAGGTGGGTTAGCAGGATCGAGACCTGGGACAACCTCGTCCCGACGAGGTCGACGCCGAGCCCGCGAATCCCGGTGCCGGCGTCGAGGATCAGGGTGGTGCCGTCGGAGAGCTCGACCTGGACGCAGGAGGTGTTTCCGCCGTAGTGGTTCATCTCGGGCCCCGGCGCCGGGACCGAGCCTCGGGCGCCCCAGATCTTCAGCCTCATCCTGCCCACCTTCTGCGCCCGCGTTTCAAGGGATTCCGGAGATCAACCAATCTGGGATCCGGGAGCCTACTCATCCGAGGCACCGGTGGCGCCGGCCCGCGCTTCATGCGTCCCGCGGGCTCGCCCCTGTGCTCCGGCCTGTGGCCAGAAGAACACCATCGCCCCCTCCTGCCCTCCCTCGGCGACGATCGGCAGGGCGCTGACCTCGATGTCGTACTCGGTACCCCGCGCCGAGCGGATCCGAAGATCCGCGTGCACGGGGCGGCCGTGGCGAAGCGCCTCGGTCACCGGGAGCTCCTCATAGGGGATCGCCTCGCCCTCGGCGTCGAAGGGCCCGAGCAATCTGCCCCACCGGGACGCCGGCATCCGCCCGGACTCCTCGAACGAGATCCCGAGCATCGCCCCGGCCGCCTCGTTATAGAAGAGAAGCTCACCGTCCCTGGCCACCAGGAACCCCGGGGTGTCCAAACTCGTGAGCAGGTTGCGAGCCAGGATCAGCTCCAGCGGCTTCTGGTGCGGTTTCGGTGTCGTCATCGCCTTGCCTTATGTTCCCCTCCCGCGGAGATCATTCTCCCAGGGCGAGCCGCCGTATGTGACATCCGACACCCGCGCCGGCGTCTTGATCGCCGGTGGCTAGGCGGAGCGGTACCGCGGCCCGGCCCCGGAACCGCCGGCGACGGCGCGGCCGGCAACGCGGACCTCGCCGCCCATCGCAGGGTTCCCGCCCTCGGGCACGGGCGAGAACATCCGGTAGAGGCCCGGACGCTTGAATTCGACCGTCATCGCCCCACCCTCGCCGGGCTGGAGGGGCTGGTCGAGCTGGAGGTCGATTCCGTGACCATGGATCTCGAGGCTGTGGGCGATCCGCCCCCGGTTGGTGACGTTGAAGGTGACCGGTCCGTCGCGGACCACCACCTCGGAGGGCTCGATCGCGGCGTCGGTCTCGACGATCCGCACCGATGAGGCCCTCGGACCGCCGCCGACCTTTGTTCGGACTCCACCGCGATTGGCGGCGTTGCCCTGGGAGGCGAGCGCGTTCGCCCGAGAGACGCGGCCGGTGGTCGCCCCGGCGGCAGCCGTCGGGGCCCTCCCCCCGCTCGCGCCGCACCCGGACATGGGCAACAACAGGGGCACCGCGATCGCAACCGCGGTCCCGATCTCGAGGATCCCGGGCCGGCTGGCGCTCGTGCCGAACCTCATTTGCGGTCAACCTAGGGCGAGCACCTAACCCCCGGCTTAACCGGTTGACCGGCTCGGCGTCCGCTTACGCCGAGCGGACCGTGGTGAGGCGGAAATGCGCGCGCAACGGGCCTCCTCGAGGAGCTCACGGAGCCGTCCGCCGGTGGCGGGCGGACGCCGGGCCCGCCGGGGCCGGCCCCCACGCGTTCAGAGGGCCAGGGCCCCGTCGAGGCTAGGAGAGCTTTCCGATCTTGAAGATCTTCGTCCCGCAATCGGGGCAGGTGCCCTGAATAGCCGGACGACCGTTCTTCATCGTCACCTGAACGGGGTCCTTGATCTCGACCTTCTTGCGTTCCTTGACGCAGTAGCCCTCAGGCATGGGGGATCTCCTTTCGGTGCCTTTTCGGGTACCCGCGGCCGTCGAGCGGGAATCCGGGCGGGCACCGTAGCCCACCTGCCGGACGCCCGTGCACCCACGCGCCCGAAAATAGTGACAATCTGCACGAGCGCTGCTCGTTCGCGCGTGGATTTTGGGATCAGCGAGCTTAGGGCCCCGGGTTGTTCGCGCCGCCGCCTCCGGTGGCGCCGCCGCCGGGCGTCCCCGTCCCCGCCCCGGCGCCCGTCCGTGTCCCGGCGCCCGTTCCTGTCCCGGCGCGCCTGGTGGCGAGGGCGGTGGTCACCTGGCTCTTCAGCGAGGCGATCGCCGCGGTGTCCTGGGCCTGCTTCTTCTTCAGGTCGCCCGTCGTCTGCTGGAGGGTGGCGATCTGATCGTTGACGGTCTTCAGTTCCTTCTCGGTCGCCCGCTTGACCTCGGTCTGGATGTTGTTGAGCTGATCCTGAAGGGCGCCGAGGTCGTCCTTGGAGGCGGCGTCGTTCTTGTTGATCACGCCGAGGACCAGGGCCGCGGCCGCGGCCGCGATCGCGACCAGGGCCGCGGCGGCGCCGAAGTAGGTCCTCCGCCCCTGCCTGCGCTCGATCTCGGCGATCCGCTCCTCGAGGCTCGGCTCCGATGGCTTCTCCGCGTCGGCGCCGTTCGAGGCCGCCGGCTCTGACGCCTGGGGTGAAGACGGCTGGGGCTGGCTCGTGGGGGTCTTCTCCTCCGCCACGGCGCTGATGCTAGTGGCCGGGGTGTACTAGCGTCCCGGTTGTAGACGGCGCGTCAGGCCCCGCCGCGAATCCGGATAGCCCCAGGAGGACCGAATGCCCGAGGCAGTGATCGTCGACACAGTCCGCACCCCGATCGGCCGCGCCTTCAAAGGGTCGCTGGCGCAGCTTCGCCCCGACGAGATGGGCGCCTACGTCGTCGACCATCTCCTCGACCGCAACCCCGATGTCGCCCCCGACACGATCGAGGAGGTCTTCTGCGGCTGCGGCGTGCCCCAGGGCCTCCAGGCGTTCAACATCGCCAGGATCATCGTCCTCCTCTCCGAGAAGCTCCCGGAGACCGTGGGCGGGGTGACGATGTCGCGCTACTGCGCCTCCAGCCTCGACTCGATCCGCCACGCCGCCAACGCGGTCCGCGCCGGTCAGGGCGACACCTACGTCGCCGCGGGGGTCGAGTGGGTGAGCCGCTCCAACGAGCGCACCGAGGCCGCCGGGGCGGCCGACCGGAACGAGAAGCTGAGGGGAGACGACGGGACCCCGAACGCCTACATTGAGATGGGCGTCACCGCGGTCAACGTCGCGAAGCGCTACGAGGTGAGCCGGGCCGAGATGGACAAGTACGCCCAGCGCTCGCAGGAGCTAGCGGTGAGATCACAGGAGGACGGCTTCTTCGACCGGGAGATCGTCCCGGTCACCCTTCCGGACGGCACCGAGATCGCCAAGGACGACGGCCCCCGCCCGAACTCGACGCTCGAGAAGCTCGCCGAGCTCCCCGAGGTGTTCGAGGGTGGCGGCGGGGTCACCGCCGGCAACTCGTGCCCGCTGAACGACGGCGCGGCCGCCGTCCTGGTGATGTCCGTCGAGCGCGCCAGGGAGCTCGGACTCGCCCCGCGGGCGAAGATCGTCACCGCCGCCACCCACGGCAACGAGCCCGAGTACATGGGCGTCGCCCCGATCGGCGCGATCAAGACGGTGCTCGACCGCGCCGGGATGAAGATGGGCGACGTCGAAACCGTCGAGCTGAACGAGGCCTTCGCCGCTCAGGTGATCCCGATCATGGCCGAGTGCGACATCCCGCTCGAGAAGCTCAACACCCATGGCGGCGCGATCGCCCTCGGGCACCCCTACGGGATGACCGGGGCCCGGATCATGGGCACCCTGTTGAACGCGATGGAGACGGACGATCATCAGGTCGGCTTGGAGACGATGTGCGTCGCCGGCGGCCAGGGCGAGGCGATGATCGTCGAGCGGCTCAATTAGCTAGTGGTCCATTAGCTCCCGGCTGTCGCCGGCCCGGCCGAAGCAAAGAAAACGGCCACGCCCCCGGGAGAGTGGGGGCGTGGCCGTGGGCATGTAAGTCGAGATGAAGGGCGGCCTAGGGCAAATCCGCTGCTTCAATCTCCGCCCGTAAACGGCGATCCCCGCCTGTACATAAACGGCGATCCCCGCCCGTAAACGGGCGCATGTCCTTAAGCGCCGCGGACTCCGCGGGGGGTACGGGCGGATACCCGTTTTCGGGCTGCGGGTGGACACTCGTCTTAGTCGAGAACGCGCGGATCGGGCGGGACTTGCGGCCTCACGGCCCCGCCGCCCCCGCCGGCCCGCTACCTTCGCGGCGCGATGACTGAGCGATTCATGGTGCTCCTCGCCGCCGCGCGGGAGGGGAACGAGGCCGCCTGGGCGGAGATCTACCGCGAGCTCGCCCCGGCGGTGCTCGGCTATCTGCGCGCCAACGGGGCCACCGAGCCTGACGATGCGCTCGGGGAGGTCTTCCTTCAAATCGCCCGGGATCTCGCCAACTTCAAGGGTGATGAGCGCCGGTTTCGCTCCTGGGTGTTCACGATCGCCCACCACCGGATGATCGACGCCGGCCGCCGCCGCTCCCGCCGCCCCGTGGACCTGGTCGCCGAGCCACCCGAACCGCCCGGGCCACCCGCCGCGGACGTTTCGGAGCAGGCGCTCGCCAGGCTCGGTGACGAGGAGGTCCGGCGGGTGCTCCAGGCACTCTCGCCCGACCAGCGCTCGGTGCTGCTCCTGCGGGTGGTCGGCGGTCTCACCGCGGAGGAAGCGGCGCGGGCGCTCGGCAAGCGGCCCGGCGCGGTCAAGGCGCTTCAGCGCCGAGGGTTGGCCGCGGTTCAGCGGGAGCTCGCGAAGAGGGGGGTAACCCTGTGAACGAGCAAAGCGCTTATGAGAACGAGATGGGATTTCCGCACGCATTGAGGGATCACGAGGTAGAGCGCCTGCTGTCGCGGCAGACCACGGACGGGGACGGGTCCGGACTGGAGGACGTCGTCCTGTTCCTGCGGGCGCTCCAGTCGCTGGTGCCCCAGGCGCCCGACCCCCGCTCGGAGCGGGACCTGGTGCGCAAGCTCGCAGACACCGCCAGGGCCGGCTCGGCGACCGCCGCGCCGATTCTGGGGGGGCGCCGGACGGCGCGGGCCCGGCGGGGGCGGCGCGCAACCGTCGCCCTCGGCCGGATTGCCTTGGCGGCGATGCTCCTCGCAGTTGCGCTCGCCGGGCTCGCGTTCGCCGGTGTCAGGCTCCCCGGCCCGGTTAACGACGCCTTCTCGACCGTGGGTGTCGACCTCCCCAACCAGGCAGGCGATGAGGGGTCATCCGCGACCACGCCCGGCTCCAGCGAGGATGTGAACGGGTCGGCCGCCGGCGGCAAGGGGTCGGCCGCCGAGCACCCCGCGGGCTCCCATAGCGCCTCCCGCGGCAAGGGCCGGACGACCCGCCGCTCCCACCGCAAGGCCTACGGGCCCTCGAGGAGCGCTCAGCCCAACCCGCCGGGCGACGCCGTTCGGCGGGGGCCGAACCCCACCCCCGGTGTCAGCCGCGGCCAGCTCGACATCGTTCCGTCCCGCGGGGGCGGAAGCGGGAGCGGCTCGGGCTCTGCCAACGCCACGACCCGCGGCTCCTCGAGCACGCATGTGGGCTCCGGTCGGGGGCAGGGCCTGAGCCACGACAACGCCGGCTGACGGCGGCTGATCTCCGCCAGGAGCGGGGACTTCGCGGAGGAGACGCGGTCCCGCGACCGGGCCCCTCCCGGGTCGCTCCTTGACGGCGATCGCGCCGAGCGCAGTGACTCGGGGTTACCGAGGAAGGACGCCCGGGGCGGGGCCAAAATAGGGCGGTATCGCGCCCAGGGATCGGGACAGGACGCCGGAGGAGAGGGAGGCGGCGCGCGCGGCCCGGGCCCGGGCTCGCGCGCGAAGCGCGGGGG
>JBKPIY010000002.1:0-43132 GCA_046730475.1 Actinomycetota bacterium | reverse complement strand
CCGGCGCTGAGCGGGCGCCGGCGTGATTGGATTCGGGGCGTGGCCGATCCCCGGCCGATCACCTTCCTGTCCGACTACGGCTACGAGGACGAGTTCGTCGGCGTCTGCCATGCGGTGATCGCCCAGATCGCGCCCGAGGCGACGGTGATCGACCTCAGCCACGGGATCGGGCGTCAGGGGATCATGCAGGGCGCCGTCGCCCTCGCCAACGCCCTCCCGTTCTGCCCCCCCGGCGTTCACCTGGCGGTGGTCGATCCGGGCGTCGGCTCCCCGCGACGGGCCGTCGCGATCGCGGCCGCAGAGCAGGGCCGGTTCCTGGTCGGCCCCGACAACGGGCTCCTCTCCCGCGCCTGCGACCGCCTCGGGGGGGCCGCCGAGGCGGTCGACCTCGCCCGCTCGCCCTTCCGGCTCGAGCCGCTGTCGGCGACCTTCCACGGCCGCGACCTGTTCGCGCCGGTCGCTGCCCACCTCGCGCTCGGGGCGCGGCTCGACGAGGCGGGCGATCAGATCGACCCCGCGACCCTCGCGAAGCTCGATCTTCCGGTCCCCAAGATCGGCTCCGGCCGGATCACCGCCCACGCGATCCACACCGACGGGTACGGCAACGTCACCCTCGACCTCGACGCGACGATGGTCGCCGAGGGACCGCTTCGCCCCGGCGAGCGGCTCGAGGTGCGGGCTCCGGACGGGCGCTTCGAGGCAGTCTGGGCGCGGACCTTCTCCGAGGTCGAGCGAGGCGATCTGCTTCTGTACGAGGACTCCTCCGGCGCCCTGGCGATCGCCGCGAACGGCGGCAACGCGGCGGGCCTGCTCGACCTCAGGCCGGGCTCGGCGCTCGAGCTGCGGCCGCTCTGACCGGGCCGGCGCCGGCGTGAAGATCGAGTTCGGCCGCCCCCACCGCCACTTCCGGCGGACCGACTCCACCAACGCCCGCGCCAAGGAGGTGGCCGGCGCCGGTGGCCCGGGCGGGCTCGTGGTCACCGCCGACGAGCAGACGGCGGGACGCGGGCGCCAGGGCAGGAGCTGGTTCGCGCCCCCGGGGTCGGCCTTGCTCTACTCGGCGCTGTTGCGCCCGCTCGGCGAGCGGCCCCTGCTCCCCCTCGCCGTACCACTCGCCGTCTGCGAGGCGGCGGAGGCCGTCGCGCCAGTTCGCTGCGAACTGAAGTGGCCGAACGACGTCTGGATCGAGGGCCGAAAGCTCGCCGGGGTGCTGATCGAGGCCCGGCCCGACGAGCCCGCGGGAGGCTGGGCCGTGATCGGGGCCGGGGTGAACGTCTCGGTTCCGCCCGAGTCCTTCCCGGCTGCGCTCGCCGGCACCGCCGTCTCCCTCGGCGGCGAGGTCACGGTCGCGGCGACGCTCGCCGAGCTCAACCGGGCCTTGACCCGATGGGTGGCTGCGGATGACGCGGCCGTCCTCGCCGCCTTCCGCGAGCGCGATGCCCTATTCGGGCGCCAGGTCGCATGGGCGGATCGGTCGGGAACCGCCGCCGGGGTCGACGACGCGGGGCATCTGCTGGTCGACACCGGCGGCGGGGAGCCGGTCCGGCTCGGCGCGGGCGAGGTCCACCTGGGCGGGGTCCAGAGACCCGGCTAGCTCAGGTCCCGGTCAGCCGGCGGTCCCGCCGGATGCCGGCTGCGGCTCGTCCTCATCGCTCTCATCCCGGCCCGGCTCGTCCTCGCCCGGCTCGTCCTCGTCCCCCTCGTCCTCCTCGAGGTCATCGGGCTCGTCCTCGGCCTCGGCGTCGAGGCCCTCTTCATCGAGGGCGTCCTCGGGGGCGATCGGCTCGGAGCCGTTCTCGTCCTCGCGCCCCTCAGCCTCGTCACGAAGCTCCGGCTCATCCGCCGGAAGGCCGTTGCTCGCCGGCTCCCCCTCGCGGGCATCGGCCTTTCGCTTCCGCCGCCGCCGGCGGGACCCGGACTTGGGGAAGTTCCGCAACAGCTCGCGGGCGACCGCCGAGGGCTTGCGGGCCGCCCGCATCCGGGCGCCGCGCAGGACCTCCTCGCCCTCGGGGGTATGGGCGACAGCGGCGGCGAGCAGGGCCGCGGCGAGGCGGCGGTCCTGGTTCCGCGCGGCGTGGACGAGGCGGCGGGCGTTTCGGCCGTGCGCGCGGCCGGAGGAATTGACGAGGAGGCCGAGCAGGCGCTTGGTCTCCGGCCAGCGCTGGACGGCGTACTCTTCGTGGAGCTCGCGGGTGTAGCCCGCCAGCCGCCACACCCACGCCTGGGCCTGGTCACGCCGGCCGATCTTGCGCTCGGAAAGGGCCTCGAGCAGGACCCGGGTGCCGGCCCGGCGATCATCGCGAGGCCAGGCGCCGACGGTGTCGATCGCGTCGTCGAAGGCGTCGGCGTCGCGGAGGGCGGCGATCTCGGCGAGGGCCTTCACCCGAAGCTGGGAGTTCCGGTTTCGCTGCACGCAGGTGAGCAGGAAGCGGCGCCGGAGCTCCCTGGTCTGATCGTGCTGGAGCATCGCCTTCGCGCGCCTCCATCCGGCGGGGTTGACCCGGGCGCCTGCGAGCGCCGCCCACACGTGCTGCTCGGAGTGGTCGAGGTTCTCGACCGCGGTTCGCCACAGCTCGCGCTCGAGCACCTGGAGGCGGCGCTGCGGGTCTGCCGACACGGGCACCACCCGCTTCTCGACCCGGACCCGGCGCCCCCGCCCGCGCCGGACCGGCCCGACCACGATCGCGCCGCCACGATAGACGTCGCGGTCGAGCAGGCTGTGGAGGGTGACGATGGTCTCGTCGTGAGTGGTGGCGGGGTGGACGAAGTCGATCACCAGGCCCGCCTCCTTGCCCGGGTTTCGCCGGGTGACCCGCCCCACCCGCTGCTGGTAGACGCGCCGGGAGGCGGTGGGGGCGAGGTGCATGCAGATCGTCGCCCGGGGCGAGTTCCACCCCTCGGCGAGGAGCATCGCGTTGCAGAGCACGTCGACCTCGCCCCGCTCGAAGGCGGCCAGGATCTCGGCCAGCTCTCGCTTCGGGGTCTCGCCGGAGACGGCGCGGGCGTTGATGCCGGCGTCCTGGAAGGCCCTGGCGACGTTGTTGGCGTGCTTCACCCCGGCGGTGTTGAGGACGCCGGGGATCCTCCGGAACCGGGAGCGGTAGAGATCGGCGATCGCGACGTTGAAGGGGGTCTGGTCGAGGAGCTTGGCCAGCTCCTCCTGGTCGAAGTCCTGGTCCACCTCGCCCTTTCGCAGCGGCACCTTGGCGATCGTCCGCACCCCGGGGCCGGGCGGGATCCGGATGCAGCGGAGCGGCGAGATCACCCCGCGGCGAGCGGCCTGGGCGAGGTCGAAGCGCGAGGTCTGGGTCGGGAAGAGATCGGCGACGTGGCGGGCGATCAGGGCGCCGGTCGCGGTCATCCCGATGAAGACGGGCCCCTGCCAGGCGCGGATGCGGGCGCTGGTCTTCTCGCCGAGGGCGGTATGGGCCTCGTCGCAGACCACGATCGAGTAGGCGTCGGAGACCCGGCTGGCGTTGCGGACGAACCACTGATATGTCTCGACGGTCACCGGCCCGTAGGGATGGTCGGCGCCGTCCAGCAGCGGCGGCGAGAGGCGATCGCCGTAGCCGCGGTCTGAGATCTCGCCGATGAACTGATCGACGAGGTTGCGGCGATGGGTGAGGATGAGGATGCCCCCCGTGCGCGAGGCCTCGACGAACCCCACCGCCGCGACCGTCTTCCCGGCGCCGGTCGCGTGCTCGAACCAGAACCGGCGGCTGGCGCCGGGGTCCTCCGGCGCCTCCTCCACCACGTCCTCGTCCTCCTCGGCCTCGTCCCAGTCCTTCGGCTCCTCGTCGGGCTCGAGCACCTCCTCCTCGCCGGCGCCGTCGCGGGAGGCGCCGTTGGCCTCGGCCTCGGCGGCGCCGCCGTTTCCGCCCTCGCCGTTCGCACCGGGCCTCGGGCGGCCGTTCCGCTCCTGGACGTCCGCGATCAGGGCGGCGAGGGTTCCCGACAGGGCGTCGACCTGGTGGGCCGAGAGCTCGGCCCCGTCGGCGAGGTGAGGGGTCTCCTCGGCGAGCAGCCGCTCGAGCCCGAGCAACAGGGAGTAGTCGCGCCGCCAGTCGATCGAGGGGTTCTCGAGCCCGTCCTCGATCTCGGCGAGGGCGGCGTCGAGGGCGCGGCGGCGGGGGGTGCCGGGGGCGAGCGCCTCGGGGCCCTCGCCTTCGAGCAGGAACGGTTCGCGCGCGAATTCACGGGCGCGCTCGATCTGGTCGCTGGAAAGCGCCTTCGCCGCCCTGGTGGCGGCCACGTTGGTGGTTTCAGCCATAAAGGCTCTCTGATCCTGCGCTCCCCGTCGCGGGTGGAACCAGACGAGGCGGGATGGAGCGTGGATGGCCCGGCTGCGGCTGGCCGTACCGGGCTCCCTCCGGTCCAGGGTTCAGCGGACCGGTACCTAATTAAACCATCCCCGCCCGGCCGTGTGTCGCCGATCGGTAAAGATGTGAGCGTTCCTTGATCACCGTCCCCAACCTCGATCGCGGGGGGGTCCGCCTCCTCCTCGCGACGGCACTGCTCCTCGCCTCGGTGTTGCTCGCCGCCTGCGGCGTCAGCTCCGGCGGCGCCGGCAACCCCGACTCGAACCTGACCGCGCAGCAGGCGAAGGCCCCGCTCCAGGGGGCGCCGCCCGAGCTCGACGCGATCCGGGCCCAGGCGAACCAGCTCCTCGGCGGCGGCACCGACGCCTTCCAGGCCCGCCTCGACCAGCTCGAGGGGATCCCGGTGGTGGTGAACGACTGGGCCTCGTGGTGCGGGCCGTGCCGCCTCGAGTTCCCCTTCTGCCAGTCGCAGGCGATCAAGGATGGCGGCAGGATCGCCTTCCTCGGGGTCGACTCGAACGACTCCGATGGCGACGCGCGCGATTTCCTTGCCCAGCTCCCCCTGCCGTACCCCTCCTACACCGACCCCGACCAGGACATCTCCCGCCTGATCGGCGGCGGGCTCGGCCTGCCGAACACCGCCTTCTACGACCGCCAGGGGAATCTCGTCCACACCCGCCCCGGCGGCTACTCGAGCGAAGCCGACCTGGTCGCCGACATCGACCGCTACGCGCGGTGAGCCCGGAGGCTCGGCGCCTTGAGCCGACCACGGAGCGAAGCGCGGCCGTCTTCCCTGGTCAGGCCGAGCGGGATAATGGGAACGTGACCGCGCTCGGGATCGCCCTCCTGTGCCTGGCGGCGCTCTTCTTCATCGCCGAGGCGCACAGCTACAGCGGGGGCGTCCTCGGGCTCCTCGGGCTCCTCTCGATCGCGGGCGGCGCGGCGATCCTCTACGACCAGCACGGGACCGCGTTCGCGGTCACCGCGGTGGCCCTTACCCTGATGATCTCGGTCCCGCTCGCCGTCTACTTCGCCCGCAAGGTGATCAGGGCCCAGCGCGAGAAGCCGGCGCGGACCGGGTGGGAGGAGATGATCGGCGAGGAGGCGGTCGTGCGGGAGCCGCTCGACCCCGTCGGACACGTGTTCGTCAACGGGGCGCTGTGGCGGGCGCAGGTCGCCGGGAACGGCCCGGTCGCCGTAGGCAATAGAGTGCGGATCGAGTCGGTCGAGGGACTCACCCTGACGGTGACCCCGCTCGGCGGCGAGTCCGGCGAAGGCGAACGAGGGGAGTAGCGAGTGGCGGTAGCGATCGGAATCGTCGTTGTCCTCCTCTTCTTCGCCCTGCTGTTCCTCGGCGCCGCGATCAGGGTGCTGCGCGAGTACGAGCGCGGGGTGATCTTCCGGCTCGGCCGGCTGATCGCCCAGAAGGGGCCGGGGCTGATCATCCTGATCCCGATCATCGACCGGATGGTCCGAGTCGACCTGCGGACGGTGACCCTCAACATCCCGCCCCAGGAGGTGATCACCCGCGACAACGTCCCGGCCCGCGTCAACGCGGTCGCCTACTTCCGGGTGATCGACCCCAACAGGGCGATCGTCGAGGTCGAGAACTACCTCCTCGCCACCTCCCAGATCTCCCAGACGGCCCTCCGCTCGGTGCTGGGCAAGGCCGAGCTCGACATGCTGCTCGCAGAGCGCGAGCGCCTCAACGAGGACCTCCAGAAGGTGATCGACGAGCAGACCGAGCCGTGGGGCATCAAGGTGAGCACGGTCGAGATCAAGGACGTCGAGATCCCCGAGCAGATGCAACGGGCGATCGCGCGCCAGGCCGAGGCCGAGCGCGAGCGGCGCGCGAAGATCATCTCCGCCGAGGGCGAGTTCCAGGCGGCCGAGAAGCTCAGCCAGGCGGCCGACATCATCAGCAGGAACCCGGCGACCCTGCAGCTGCGGTATCTCCAGACCCTGCTCGAGATGGGCGTGAACCAGAACACGACGATCGTCTTCCCTGTGCCGATCGAGATGCTGGACGCCTTCGCCGAATTCAGGGCGCGCGCCGCGAAGTGAGCGCGCCGCCGGGACGGGCGTGAGCGGAGCCGCCGTCAGCGCCGAGCCCAGCATCAGGATCGACCAGCTCACCGGCCTGCGCTCGATTCTCGCCCCCGCCCGCGCCGACCGCCCGTTCGACTTCGAGGTCCCCGACCGGTCAGCCGCCCGCGCGGAGGGGTGCCCGCTGTGCGCGGGCCGGGAGGATCAGACCCCGCCGGAGGGCTGGGCCGATCGCCCGGACGGGGCGACGAGCGGGCCCGGGTGGCGGGTGCGGGCGGTCCCGAACCTGTATCCGGCCCTCGTCCCGGGGGCGCCCGAGGAGGCGGTCGAGCCCGCCGCCGCGCTCCGCGACCCGCTCCGCGCCTCGAGCCGGAGCGGCCAGCCCGACCTCTTCGCCGCGGCGCCGGCGAGCGGGGCCCACGAGGTGATCATCCACTCGCCCGAGCACCACCGCTCGCTCTCCGAGCTCGACCAGGCCCAGCTCGAGGCGGCGATGGGGGGCTGGCGGGCGCGGCTGCGGGCCCACGAGGGCGCCTCGTGCATGCAGCTGATCGTCAACGAGGGACGCGATGCGGGCGCCTCGCTCGAGCACACCCACGCGCAGCTCTACGCCCTCCCGTTCGTGCCGGTGGCGATCGCGCGCGAGCGGGAGCGCTTTCGCGCCTACTACGAGAGCACGATGGGAGGCGAGCTCCTCGCCGACGTCGCCGCCGATGAGGTCCGTCGCCGGGACCGGCTGGTCGCGATCGACGACGACGCCATCCTCATCTGCCCGTGGGCGTCGCGATCCCCATTCGAGCTGCGGCTGGTCCCGCGCCGCGCCGAGGGGCGGTTCGAGGCGGACGAGGGGACCGGCGAGGCGATGCTGGGCACGGCGCTTCGGGCGCTTCGCGCGCGCTTCGACTCCGAGCCCCAGCTCAATCTCTGGGTGCGGACGGCGCCGAGAGGGGCGGAGCCCTTCCACTGGCATATCGACATCGCCCCCCGGCTCGCGATCAAGGCGGGGTTTGAGCTGTCCACCGGCGTCGACATCAACGTCTACCCGCCGGAAAGGGCCGCCGCGGAGCTCCGCGACAGCCTGTCGGGCTGAGGGCGGGTACGCTCCCGGCCCCGTGAGCCCTCCGGTCACTCGCCCGGTCCCCCGGTTCATCGCCGACGCCAGCGTCGAGGGCCTCCCCTACGGCCGCTGGGCGCAGCAGCTCCGCGATGCCTTCGCCGGCGCCTGCGAGCGGCACCTGGACGAGGCGGGCGCTCCCCCGGGCCCGGTCGTCTGGTTTCCCGAGCGCGGCTGGGGCGGGCGCGTCTACGTGCCGGCGACGGCCCGGGCGGAGGTCGCCGAGGGCGCGGAGCCGATCGAGTACTTCGGCTTCGTCTCGTTCGTCCGCGGCGGCGAGGACGGCGAGCCGACCGACCTTCGCGCCACCGCCGACTTCACCGACGTCGTCGCCGAGCAGAGCCCCGACTGGAAGATCGACCTGAACGAGGAGGTGATCGGCGCCTGGCGCGGCGAGTCCGATCGAGCCGGCGACGTCACCATCGTCTGGGGCACCCCCCTGGTCCGCGGAGCGACCGCAGCCACGGCCGAGCTCGACGGCGAGGTGGTGGACCAGGCGCCGGTCACCGACGAGCGCTTCACCCTGATCGCCCTCGACGCCGTCAAGGGCTTCGGCGACGACCTGTTCATGGAGGTCCGCCTGTGGGGCAAGGGCGCCCAGGAGCTGGCGGCGGAGAGCCTGTACGACCCGGTGGAATAGGCCCGCCGTACCGACCGGGGGCGGGCGCGGCTACGATCAATCGGCTTCGGTGCCATGGAGGACACGCGACCGATCATCTTCGTCGTCGAGGCGGACCAGGCGGCGCTCACCAGCCTCGAGGAGGTGCTGGTCAGCCGCTACGGCTCCGACTACCGGATCGCCGGCGAGTGCCGCCCCGACGCGGCTCTTGAGGAGCTCGGGCGAAGGCGCGAGCGCGGCGAGGAGGTGGCGGTAGTGCTCTCCGGCCAGTGGCTCGAGGGCATGGACGGCGTCCGCCTGATGGAGGAGGTCGGCGAGCTCTACCCGCTCGCCAAGCGGGCGCTCTTGATCGACTGGGGCGATTGGGGACACCGGCCGACCGCGGAGGCGATCTTCGAGGGGATGGCACACGATCACCTCGACTACTACGTCGTCCGGCCGATCGAGCCCCCCGATGAGCACTTCCATCGGCTGCTCGCGGACTTCCTCTATGAGTGGTCCCGGGGACGCTCCCGGGACGCGATCGAGATCACCGTGGTCGCCAAGCGGTGGTCCCAGCGGACCCATGAGCTCCGGGACCTGCTGTCCCGGACCGGGGTTCCCCACCACTTCGAGGCGAGCGACACCCCGAGGGGTCGTCGGCTCCTGACCGAGGCGGGGCAGCCGGACGCGGCGGTGCCGATCGGAATCCTCCGCAGCGGGAGGGTGCTGGTGGACCCCTCGAACCCCGAACTGGCCGAGGCCTTCCGGGTCGACACCACGCTCGAGGGGGACCGCGACTTCGACCTGGTGATCGTCGGGGCCGGCCCGGCCGGCCTGACCACCGCCGTGTATGCCTCGTCCGAGGGACTGCGCACCCTGGTCATCGAGCGCGAGGGGATCGGCGGACAGGCGAGCACCAGCTCCCTGATTCGAAACTACCTGGGGTTCCCGCGAGGGATCGGCGGGGCCGAGCTCGCCAGAAACGCGTACCAGCAGGCCTGGGTCTTCGGCACCCGCTTCCTGCTGATGCGAAAGGCGACCGCACTCAGGCTCGGCGGCGAACGCCACACGCTCGAGATCGCGGGTGAGGAGCCGGTGACGGCGCCGGCGGTGATCCTCGCGACGGGGATCTCCTATTGCCGGATGGGAATCCCGGGGCTGGAGCGGCTGGAGGGGGCGGGGGTTTTCTACGGGGCCTCCATCTCCGGGGCCTCCGCCCTCCGCGAGGAGACGGTCTACGTGGTCGGCGGCGGCAACTCGGCGGGACAGGCGGCGATGCACCTCTGTCGCTACGCCCGTCAGGTGACCCTGCTGGTGCGCGGGGAGACGCTCGCCGACAGCATGTCGCGATACCTCCAGCAAGCGCTGGCGGCGACCTCGAATATCGACGTGCGTCACCGGGTCGAGGTCGTCGGCGGGGCCGGGGCGGACCGGCTCGAGCGGCTCACGCTGCGCGACCGGGAAACGGGCGATACCGAGGAGGTGGAGGCCGCCGGGCTCTTCATCCTGATTGGCGCCGAGCCGCACACCGACTGGCTCCCTGCCGAGCTGGAGCGGGACGACTGGGGCTACCTGCTGACCGGGGCGGACCTGCTTCGCCAGGGACGGCTTCGGGACAGCTGGCCGCTGGAACGGGCGCCGCTGATCCTGGAGACGAGCGCGCCCGGGGTGTTCGCCGTCGGCGACGTTCGCCACGGCTCGACCAAGCGGGTCGCCTCCGCGGTCGGCGAGGGGTCGGTGGTGGTCGAGCAGCTCCATCAACTGCTGGCCGAGTCGCCCTCCCCAGCCCTGGACCGAGCGGCCCCCTCGTAGCTCAGTTGCCGGCGATGAGGGTTGGATCAACCGCCTCGGGTGGCCAAGCGAGGCCTCCGCCTCTACTCTCATGTCAGCGATCCGCCCCGATAGCTCAGCCGGATAGAGCGACTCCCTCCTAAGGAGTAGGCCGCAGGTTCGAATCCTGCTCGGGGCGTTCGTCATTTGCAGGGAATTGTCTGTGCTGCGGGCGGCCTACTCCTTTCTGAGTCTCTCACTCGCGGCCGGCGAGGGTACGAGAGGGGTACACGCCCGACCCGATCGTGCCTTCCCGAACCCGTTCGCACCCGAGCCGCGGCGGGGTTAGTCTGCGCATCGATGCCGCGAACCTGGCTTCAGATCCGGGTCGAGCTCGAGGGCGGCCGCGACATCAAATGCGATCCGGTGCCCGGGCGAGTGTTCATCGTCGGCCCGACGCATTCGTTTGCGAAGCTTGCCGAGGCGATCGACGCGGCCTTCGGGCGGTGGGATCTGAGCCATCTGCACGTGTTTGAGCTCGCGGATGGCCGGCGGATCGGCTTCGCCGATGTCGATCCCGGGGAGCACACGTGGCTCGACCACGACGAGTTGAAGGTCACGCGTGAGCTGAAGCCCGGCGAGGAGTTCACGTACGTCTTCGACCTTGGGGACGACTGGCGCCACCGATGCCGAGTGTTCCCCGACAAACTCGACCCCCGCGAGGAGTACGGCCCGGGCCCACTGCCCACACGGCCGGTCCCAATCTGGGGCTGGGGCTGGATCCCCGATCAATACGGCCGCGAATCAGCCGAGGAGCTCGGACTCGAGGAGTAGCTGGCCGTGAAGATCGGGGGCGAAACGCAGAAGCGCAGGCACGATCTCGTCGTCGTCTCACCGCTCAAGGATTGGAACTGCGCCGAGTGCAGCCGCAACAGCGGCCTGCTGAGGATGGTCGACGAGGGCCCCTTGTGCATGTCGTGTGCGGACCTCGACCACCTCGTCTTCCTCCCCTCCGGCGACGCCGCGGTCACCCGACGGGCAAGAAAGGCAAGCGCGCTCTCGGCCGTCGTCGTGCGCTTCAGCCGGGCGCGGAAGCGGTATGAGCGCCAGGGGGTACTGGTCGAAGAGCAGGCGCTGGAGCGCGCCGAGGCAGAGTGCCTCGCCGATGCGGATGCGCGAGCGCGGCGCCGCGACCGCGAGCGGGCCAGACGGGCGCAACAGGACCTTCGCTTCCAGGCCGAGATGGCACGCGAAATCATGCGCCTCTTCCCGGGCTGCCCACGACGGCGAGCCGACGCGATTGCGCAGCATGCCGGCGGGCGGGGGACCGGTCGGGTGGGAAGGACCGCGGCCGGGCGCGCGCTCGATCCGAGCGCGATCGCGATGGCGGTCGCCGCCTCGGTGCGGCACGAGGACACCGACTACGACGACCTCCTCATGTCTGACATCGATCGGTGGGAGGCGCGCGAGCGAGTTCGCGCCGACGTCGATCGAGTCCTCGAGCGGTGGGGCCGATGAGAAGGAGACGCTTGAGGCTGCTCTCGGAGGCGCCCATCGATCGGGTTCGCGTGATCTACGAAGCGCGACGACGACTCCTGGGTGGCGAGCTCACCCGAGGTCCCCGACTGGACCGTGGTCGCCGATACCTACGACCAAGCGCATCGCCTCGCCGAGGAGGGCGTCCGATTCGCGCTCGACCGAGACGACGTCGAGCTCAAGCACTTCCTTCCGGCGCCGCTCCGGTAGCCCTGGTCGGGCTGGACGGGCCGTTATTTCAAGAATCGGGCGCTTTCTGCGATACGCCGTCGGTCCGATGGCTCTTATTGCAGAGACCGACTGCAAGCAGGTCGGCAGCTCTGTCATGCGAGACGCGGATCTCGGGGCGCCTGATTCCAGAGCGGTTTCCTGGCCCGAATGTTCACCTCCGGGAACTTGTCGGCTCCCGCGCGATGAACGTCTGATGAAGACCCTGGGCCGCTGAGGTCCCCAGGTAGATCGACTCGATCAGGTAGCTGGGGATCGCGGAGCAACTTGGTCTCGTTCCATAGCACCAGCCGTGCTCGGCCGCCCCAGACCGCGGTGAGGGGGCGGCGGGGGAGTCGCAAATCCGCGCCGCCGCCCCGCTTCCGTTTTCGGACACTCCGAGATCCTCCTTAACGCCCGCCCCACGCGCGAGCGATCTCGGACTCCCACCTGAGCTTCGCAACCGCGTCCGGGGACGCTCGCACCGATCACCTTCGGGTTGTTCCAGCCGGCAGCACGCCGCCCGCGCGGTGGACCCGAAGCGGCCGGCTAAGCCTCGACCCTGTTCTCGCGCCCCGGCCCCAGCGCCGGCGCTACGGTACCCGGGAGGAGCGAGAGAGGATGGGCGTCTCGCAAACCAGGTCCGAACAACGGCCGGTTGAGGTAGTCGACCCGGCGCAGGCCGATCGCCTGGACGGATTCGTGATTCGGGCCCAGACGGCAGCGGAGAGCTTTCGCCGGCTCGACCAGGAGGCCGTCGACGCGATCGTCTGGGCGATGGTCGTCGCAGGGTTGGAGAGCGCCATCGAGCTCGCCGAGCTGGCGATGGAGGAGACCGGGTTCGGCGTCCTCGAGGACAAGGTCGTCAAGAACTACATCGCCACCGAGTTCCTCTACGACTATCTGAAGGACAAGCCGTCGGTCGGGGTGATCGAAGACGATCGAAGGAACGGGATCCAGCGGGTGGCGGAGCCGATCGGCGTCGTCCTCGCGCTGCTCCCGATCACCAACCCGACGTCCACCGCCCTGTTCAAATCGATCGTGGCGGCCAAGACCCGCAACGCGATCGTCTTCCGCCCCTCGGCGCGTGCCGCCCGCTGCGCCGTCCGCGCCGTGGACATCCTTCAGGAGGCGGGCGAGGCCGTCGGGCTGCCCCCGGGCGCGCTCCAGGTGATCCCCGACCCCACGCTCGACGTCTCCCAATACCTGTTCCACCACGACGGCATCGACCTGATCTGGACCACGGGCGGCCCGAAAGCGGTGGCGGCGGCCAACGCCGCGGGGAAGCCATCCCTGAGCGTTGGCCCCGGGAACGCGCCAGTCTATCTGCACCGTAGCGCCGGGGTCGGGATGGCGGTCGTCGACATGCTGATCTCGAAGACCTTCGACGCCTCGGTGATCTGCCCGGCGGAGCAGACCTGTGTCGTGGACGAGCCGATCTACGATCAGGTTGTCGCCGAGCTCGAGCGGATGGGCGCGCAACTGCTGAGCGCCGCCGAGGCGGAGGCCCTCGCCGACCTCGCGTTCGAGCCGGACGGTCGGGTCGACCCACGCGCCCTCGGGCAGTCCTGCGTCAATCTCGGGGCGATGGCCGACTTCTCGGTCAAGGCGGGCGCGAAGGTGCTGCTCGCGCCCCTCCCGCCCGACCTGGCGCTGCTGGCCGAGCATCCACTGATCCAGGAGAAGCTGATGCCGGTCCTCGGCCTGGTCCGCTCCCCGTCGCTGGATCACGCGATCGCCGCCTGCGAGCTGATCACCGAACACGGCGGGCTCGGTCACACCTCGGCCGTCTACGCCACCGACGATTCAGTGATCGAGCGTTTTGCGAGCCGGGTCCGGACCGGCCGCATCCTGGTCAACGCGCCCACCGCGGTCGGCGCCCTCGGCGGGATCTACAACTCGCTGACCCCGACCTTCTCGCTCGGCTGCGGGACCTGGGGCGGCTCGAACACCACCGACAACGTCAACTACCGCAACCTGCTCAACGTGAAGACCGTCTCACGGCGGCGGACGCCTCCGCAATGGTTCCGCGTCCCCTCCGACACCTACTTCAACGCCGGCTCGATCCAGAACCTGCGCGACGTGAAGGCCGCGCAGTTCCTGCTCGTCACCGACATCGACGGCGAGGCCCGCGGCGTCGCCGAGGAGGTGCGTCGCCATCTCGAGGGCGCGAACGTGCATCTGTTCTCGGAGATCCATCCCGAGCCGACCGAAGAAGAGATCAGGGCCGGGACCGAGGTGCTGGGGGAGTTCGACGCCGACTGCATCGTCGCCGTCGGAGGGGGCTCGGTGCTGGATGCGGCCAAGGCCATGCGGCTCTTCCACGAGAGCCCCGAGCTCTCGCTCCGGGAGCTGTCGCTGCCCTTCCTCGACGCGCGCAAGCGCGTCGCCCACTACCCGCAGGTCGAGCACACCGTGCGCCTGCTGGCGCTTCCAACCACCGCGGGCACGGGCTCGGAGGTCTCTCCCGCGGCGGTGGTCAGCGCCGCGGGGCGAAAGGTGACGCTCGTCGACTACTCGCTCGTTCCCGATGTGGCGATCGTCGATCCCACCCTGACCCTGACGATGCCCCCGACCGTGACCGCGGACACCGGGGTCGACGCCCTCACCCACGCCCTCGAGGCGGGGGTGTCCATCTTCGCCTCGCCTTACACAGACGCCTTCTGCATGCAGGCGATCAACCTGATCATGGACGCGCTCCCCCGCGCCTACGCGGACGGCTCCGACCTCGAGGTCCGAACGGCGATGTCGAATGCGGCGACGATCGCCGGGCTCGCCTTCTCCAACGCCTTCGTCGGCGTTAACCATGCCCTCGCGCACGCCGTCGGGGCCCGGTTCGGGATCGCCCACGGCCGCGCCAACGGCATCTTCCTGCCGCACGTGCTCCGCTACAACGCTTCGATCCCCTCGAAGTTCATGCCCGCGCCGGGCTACTCGACCTACGTCGCGCCGGACAAGTACGCGCAGACGGCCTGGGTGCTCGGGCTCGGCGGAAGGGGCATGGAGGAGAGGCGCGAGCGACTGTTCGCGCGCGTCGACGAGCTCCTCGACGCCGTTCGGATACCGCGCTCGCTTGCCGAGGCGGGGGTGCCGAAGGAGGAGTTCGAGGCCGCCCTCCCCGAGCTGGTGAAGGCCGCCTTCGCGGACCCCAGCATCAGGACGAACCCGAGGATGCCGATGATTGAGGAGCTCGCATCGCTGCTGACGGCCGCCTACGAGGGTCGTCCATAGCCGTGCCCCCCGCGCGAAAGATGTCCCATGCCGATGCCGCCTGGCTGCACATGGACCGGCCGACGAACCTGATGGTGATCACTGCCATCGTCTGGTTCGACGAGCGGCCGGACTGGGAGCGCGTGAGGGAGATCGCAGGGCAGCGTCTGGTCGGGTGCTTTCCCTGCTTCAAGCAGCGGGTCGTGGAGGGGCGGACGCCGCTCTCCGGACCGCACTGGGAGGAGGATCCGCACTTCGACCTCGATCTCCATCTCCATCGGGTTGCCCTGCCTCCGCCGGGCGATCGCGCCGCCCTCCAGGCCTTCGTCGCCGATCTGATGGCGAGCCCGCTCGACCCCTCGAAGCCGCTCTGGCACGCCCAGTTCGTCGACGGCTACCGGGACGGCGCGGCGATCGTCTGGCGCATCCATCACTGCATCGCCGACGGGATCGCCCTCGCGCGAGTCCTGCTCTCACTCACGGACGAGTCCGTGGACGCTGGGATCGCGCGGCCGGAGAACGGCGGAGACGGCGTCGGGCCGCGTCAACGCGCGCCGGGGCGGTTGACGCCGCCCGGCACCGGCGTGCTCGCGGCGGCACGCGGCGCGGCGGGCATGCTCGCCCACGAGGCGATCGAGGTGGGAAGGCACCCCTCGCACCTCCTCGATCTGGCGGCCGCCGGGCGCGCCGACGCCGAGGCGCTGGCGAAGGTGCTGCTCGCGGGCGCGGATGCGCGAACGCCGCTGAAGGGCGAGATGGGCGTCGCCCGGCGTGTCGCCTGGTCCGCGCCGATGGCGCTCCAGGATGTGAAGACGGTCGGTCACGCGACCGGGACCACGGTGAACGATGTGGTGCTGACCGCCGTCGCGGGCGCGCTGGGCAGCTACCTCAGAGACCGCGGCGGACTGGTGGATGAGCTCACCGCATTCGTCCCCTTCAATCTGAGGCCGCTCGACCAGCCGCTCGAGCCCGACCTGGGAAACCGCTTCGGGCTCGTCTTCCTGCGGCTCCCGGTGGGGATCGAGGACCCCGGTCGACGGCTCCACGAGGTGCACCGGCGGATGGACGAGATCAAGCACTCCCCTGAGGGCGCGGTCTCCTACGGCGTGCTCGATGCGATCGGAAGGACCCCGGTGCAGATCGAGAAGCGCCTGGTCGATCTCTTCTCGACCAAGGCGAGCGCGGTGATGACGAACGTGCCCGGACCCGGGCGACGGGTGTATCTCGCGGGGACCCCGGTGCGCGGCGTCCTGGTCTGGGCGCCGTGCTCGGGAGAGGTTTCGATGAGCGTGTCGATCTTCAGCTACGCCGGAGAGATCACGGTCGGTCTGATGGTGGACGCTGGGCTGGTTCCCGACCCGGAGTCGATTATCTCCGCGTTCGAGCGGGAGGTCAGAGTTCTCTCCGCCTGAGGCCCGGGCGCCGACGCCTGCTCGGCGCCGGCGCCCGGCCAAAGCGAGGGAACCCGGCTCAGGCTCTCGCCGCCCCCGGCTCCGCCTGGAGCGCTGCCCCTACCGTCTCGCGCTCGATCTCGCGCTCGCGCACCAGCCACAGCGCGAGCACGGACCCGGCGAACGCCAGGACGGCTCCGAGCAGGAGAACCTCGTTGAGGCCATGGAGGAAGCCCTGCTCGGCGGCGACAGCGGCAGCATCGGCTCGGCGACCCTTCGCTCGATCGCCGTGAAGGCTGCGAACAGGACCCCCGCCCCCCGCCAAGAGCGAGACGATTAGCGTGCTGCCCCAGCCCTCGTCGTTGCCCCGCACGAGCGCCGGCACCAGCAAGAACAGCGCCGTCGAGAAGGTCAGAAGGCCCGCCCAATCCACCCCCTGACTAATTATGAGTGACGTCAACCACAGCCGACCGCCCCGAGTTCCGCTCAGCGGTTTGCTCGACGTGGCCAAGCAGGTGATGCTCGCCGAGTTCGAGCGGGACCTCGCCGCAAGCGGCTACGGCGACATTCGGCCCACCCACGGATGCGTCTTCCGCTTCGTCCGCGGCGAGGGCATGAGGCTGACGGAGTTGGCGCGGCTTGCCGCGATCACCAAGCAGTCGGCGGGTGAGCTCGGCGACGACCTGGTCAGCCTCGGCTACGTCGAGCGCGTTCCCGATCCGGTCGACGGCCCGGCCAAGCTGATCCGCCTGACCGAACGCGGCGCCGAGGCGCAGCGCACCGGCTTCAAGCTCTTCGCGAAGGTGGAGAAGCGGTGGGCAGAGCGTTTCGGCACCGAACGCGTCGCGCAGCTGCGCGAGGCCCTCGAGGAGATCGTCGCCGCGGAGGCGCCCGAGGCCGTCCCGGAGCTGGCCCGGCCCGCGCTCGCCGGCGTCCGGTAGGGCCTAGCGCCGCCCGGCGTGACCTATCGAGATCGCCCTGCGGCCCGGAGCGCCTGCTCGTGACTCGTATACGCCCAGCCCCGCAGGATCCTCCCCGCACGGAGCTCGAACAACTGACCGATTGGTGCGCTCACCTCGGCGCCGCTGATGCGGCCACGAGCCTGAAGGCGGCCGAGCACCACCACCCGGTCGTCCCCGAGGTCGCGGACCGCTTCGACGGTCCATGCCACCTCGGAGAACATCTCGTCGGTGTCGCGGAACCACTGGCGAACACCCTCATGCCCGTGGTAGGCAGGCGCCCCCTCCACCTCCGCCGGGAGGAACGGGTGCCACTCACAGTCGGGGTCCCAAATCGGGAGACTCGTCTCGGGGTCGCGAGCGTTGTAGCTCTCGAGCCCGAGGCGGACGAGCTCGTCGATCTCGTCGGACCTCATCGTCGCTCAGTATCTCGTGATTGGGGTGGGCGGCCTCCTGACCGCCACGGCCGGGCGCAACCCCGCCGGATCAGGGGGCGAACCAGCGCTCCCGTCGGCTCGAGGCGAACTCCTCCTTCTCGGCGGCGAGCTCTCGGGACGGGCCCAGCAGCCCGCGCCATCGGTCGCGGGTCGCCGAGGAAGTTGACCTCGACCTTTCCGACCATTCCGTCGCCGAACTCGACGAGCAGTGGCCGTCGCCCTCGTAGGCCCGGTCGAGCTCGGTACCAGGGAGCTGCGCCGCGATGCCATCGGCCACCACCCGGGCGGCGGCTTCGGCGAACACCCCCGGCTCCGAGCGCGACGGCGAGAAAGTCGGTGTCATACGAGCCCTTGTCCGTCGTCACCCGTCGCCGCTCGGGGTCGATCGAGGTGACGCGCTCCTGACGGAACTCGACCCCGTCCCTGGAGATGTCGCGGTCGCGCAGCAGCACTTCCGCCGTCGCTTGCCGACCGAACATGATGTCCAGGGAGAACCCGAAGCTGAAGCGGTCGTTCCGATCGATCAGGGTGACGCGGATCTGATCGCGAGCGACCGGGAGAGGCGCGCGGCGATCTCCAGGCCGGCGAAGCCGGCCCCCAGGATCAGGACGTGCTTCTTCACCGCGCGCTCTTCTCAGGCGAGCGCCGGCTCGCCCGCCGGGCGACTGGGGCTGATGTTCTGGTTCAGCCGGAAGAGGTTGTCGGGGTCGTACTTGTCCTTGAGCGCCACCAGCCGCGCGTACTTCTCCTCGCCGTAGGCGCCCCAGACGCGGTCGGCCTCGGGGGTGAAATTCAGGTAGGCCGCCCCGGTTGTGAACGGCCGCATCGCGTCGGCAAAGGCCCGATTGGCCGCGATCACCCTCTTGTCGTCGGCCGGGTCCTCCCAGATCGAGATCGGATGCAAGAGGTAGTCCGCCTCTCGATGGGAGAAAGCGGTGGCGTCATCGGGGGTGGCGGCAACGCCCTGACCGATCCGGAAGATGATGATTTGGCTGAACGGGACCGCCGCGGCCCTCAGCCCCGGGGCGCGCTCGACGAAGGCCTCGATCGCCTCGTCGCCGAGCCCGCGCAGGTACTCGCCTCGCCAGTAGTTTCGATACCCCGGCGGGGCGGACGGGTCGAGGATCGCCTGAAAGGCGGCGTACGGCATCGGCTCGATCAGATCCACCTCCGGCGCGAGGTCCGTGAGCGGCTGGATCACGCTCGCCCCCTCGTCTGGGTCACCGACGTACATCGCCGCCATACCGATCGCCGCCTGGCCCTTGAGGTGATCGGGCACGAACTCCTCCGGCGGCGCAGTGAGGATCACGCAGGCCGTGGAGAGCTCGTCGGGCGCGTCGTCGACATAGTCGCGCCAGCCGCGGAGGACGTCCCGGGCGCGGTCGACCGGCCACAGGGCGAGCCCGGCGAGCACGATCGGCCCGAGCTCGTGGAGGCGGAACACGAACTCGGTCACCACCCCGAAGTTGCCGCCGCCGCCGCGGATCCCCCAGAACAGGTCGGCGTTCTCGTCCTCGCTGGCGGTGACGACGGTCCCGTCCGCGAGCACCACCTCGGCGGAGATCAGGTTGTCGCAGGTGAGCCCGAACTTCGACGAGGTCCAGCCGTAGCCGCCGCCGGTGGTGAAGCCGCCGATCCCGGTGGTGGTAACGCGGCCACCTGGGGTGTGAAGGGCGTGCTCTTGGGTGGCGGCGTCGAACTCCCCCCAGAGGACGCCGCCGCCCGCGCGCGCCGCTCTCGCCTCGGGATCGACGTCGATCGTCTTCAGGCCGGCGAGGTCGATCAGGATCCCCTGGTCGCAGATGCTCATCCCGCCGACGCTGTGACCGCCGGAGCGCACCGCGACCATGGGGCCGTTCTCGCGCGCGAAGTTGACGGATGCGACCACGTCCGCGGTGCTCGCGCAGCGGGCGATCACCGCCGGCCGCTTGTCCATCATCGCGTTGAAGACCTTGCGGGCCTCGTCGTAGCCCGGATCCTCGCGCAGGATCACCTCGCCCGAGAAGCCCTGGCGCAGCCCCTCCACGGCACCGTTCTTGCTCATCTCCACTCCTTCCCTTCCCCTTTGGCGCAGATCCTCCCCGGTCGCCCCCGGAGCTGTCAAGGGCTTCCTCGCGCGGTGCCCGCGCGCACGTTACGCGGCGGCGCAGGGATCGACCGCGCTCGAGGTCGAGATTTTGCGCTGCCAGAACGCGACCTCGCCGGCGGTGGGGGTGGCGACGACGCTGCGCCACCCGGCGGGGCCCTCGCGGGGCTCGAGCAGGACGGACGCTCCGAGGCGGCGGGCATGCTCGGTGGCCGTCCCGATCTTTGGGACCTCGACGTAGGGGAGCCACAGGGGGCGCCGGGTCTCGCATTCGACGACGCCCCCGCCGACCCCGTTGCCGAGCTCGAGCGCGAGGTAGAAGCCGCCGGCGGCCTCGATCCGCTCAGGTAGCCAGCCGCAGATCTCGGTGTAGAAGGCGGTCGCCCTGAGGAGGTTCTGGGTGTGGAGCTCCAGGTGGACTACGGGGTTGGGGGCAGCCGGCGTCATCGCCCTGCTTCTTTGACCGGCGCCGGCGCCGAAACTCATCGGTCGGGACCGCTGGGTTCGCAGTCGCCAGCCCGTCTACCCTCCAGAGGATGAGGAGGACCGCTCCCACCGGCACCGCCGACGCTGAGGGCGAGTTGCTCGAGGCGGCTCGCGGGGGCGACGAGGACGCCTTCCGCCGCCTGGTCGAGGCCTACCTGGGGGAGCTTCACGCCCACTGCTATCGGATGCTCGGCTCGGTCCACGACGCCGAGGACGCCCTCCAGGACGCCCTCCTTCGCGCCTGGCGCGGGCTCGCCAGGTTCGAGGGGCGAAGCGCACTCCGCTCCTGGCTGTACACGATCACGACCAACACCTGCCTGGACGCGATCGGCCGCCGCCCAAAGCGGGTGCTCCCGATCGATCACGGCCCGGCCGCCGATCCCCACCAGGGTCCCGGCGAGCCGCTGGTCGAGTCGGTGTTGGTGGAGCCCTACCCGGACGAGACCCTGGGGCTCGAGGACGGGTTCGCCGGCCCCCAGGCGCGCTACGAGCGGCGCGAGAGCGTCGAGCTCGCCTTCATCGCCGCCCTCCAGCTCCTCCCACCGCGCCAGCGCGCCGTCCTCATCCTCCGCGAGGTTCTCGGCTACTCGGCGCGGGAGGTCGCCGACGCGCTCGAGACCAGCACCGCGTCGGTGAACAGCGCCCTCCAGCGGGCCCGGAAGACGGTCGCGGACCGCCTCCCGGAGCAGAGTCAGCAGGCCACCCTGCGGGCGCTCGGGGACGAGGAGCTGAGCGCGATCGTCGACGACTACGTCGACGCATGGGTGCGAAACGACGTCGACACGGTGGTCTCGATGCTGACCGAGGACGCCACCTTCGCGATGCCGCCGATGGCAACCTGGTTCGGCGGCCGCGAGGCGATCGGCGCCTTCCTGGCCGGCTGGCCGATGTCGGGCGACTGGCGCTGGCGGGCGATCCGCACCCGGGCGAACGGGCAGCCTGCGCTCGCCTATTACACCTGGGATCCCGACGAGAGCACCTACCTGCGGTTTGCGCTCAACGTGCTCACCCTTCGCGGCAACCGGATCAGCGACGTCACCGCCTTCCTGACGCGATCCACCGAGAACCCCGATCGCCGGGTGCTGGCGCGGTTGCCGGAGCAGCCGGCCGACCCCCGCACGACGGCAGCCGCCTTCGAGAACTTCGGCCTCCCCGACCGCCTCGACTGACGCGGGCTAGCGGCCGCGGTCGCCGCGATCGTCGCGGGCGCCGCTGTCCTCCGCTGAGGCGTTGGGGCCGGGAGGTGGCGGGGCGGAGCGGAAGCCGTGCCGGTAGCGCCAGAGGATCGCATCGAGCCTCCGTTGCGGGATCTGGTCGGCGACGTTCAGGGGGAGGCCGGCGGAGGCGCGGCGGTTGGCCGCGGTGGCCGGGTTGGTGGCGGTCATGTCGACGCTCGGCTGAATCGCGTCGTAGGGCGCGCTGTTTTGAGCCGTCGGGGTCATCGCGTCGTAGAGGGGAACGGCGAGCGCCTCGGCCAGGTGCAGCGGCTTGAGCCCGACGACGATCTCGAGCGTCCGCAGGAAGGAGAGCTGGTCGTAGCGGTCGTGGACCACCGCCCCCGCCTCCGTGTAGGGACTGATCACGAGCGCCGGGATCCGGTGGGCGTCGACGTGGTCGGCCCCGTCCTGGGAATCGTCCTCGACGACGAGGATCAGGGAGCTGCCCCAGATCTGGGAGTGGGAGATCTCGTCGACGATCTGGCCGAGACCCCAGTCGTTCGAGGCGACCTCGGCGTCGGGGGTGCGGGCGCCGGGCTCCACCCCCTGGGTGTGGTTGAGGGGGAGGACGAGATAGCTGAACGCCGGCACCGAGCCGGCCGCCACCTCCGCTTCGAACCTGTCCTTGAAGCACTCGAAGCGCGAGTGTGATCCGGGGTCCGCCCCGGGCGGGAGCGAGGAGTCGTAGACGTCGACCGGGGACAGCAAGCTCTGGAAGATCGCGACGTCGGAGTCGTAGCAGCCGCCGAGGACCTGAACGTCCGAGTTGGCCAGCACGGCGGCGTTCTGCGCCGTCTGCTCCGGGGTCCGGTCCTTATCCGGGAAGGGGCTGAGGCCGGCGAGCGCCTCCCCGTAGTTGAAGAAGGAGACCCCCTCGTCGAGGGCGCGCCCGAAGAGGTAGCCCTTCGGCGGCGCCGAGACCTCGTAGGCGCCGAAGTCGTAGGGCCGCCCCCGGCCGGCGTAGTTCTGGGGCCAGCTCTTGACCACGTAGTCGGAGACCGCCCCCGCCGCCGTCCAGTAGTGGCCGTCGATCGAAGCCTCGGAGTCGGCGTAGACGTGGTCGAGGAGGGGGAACCGCTGGACCAGCGCGTGCAGGTTCGGGGTGATGTTGCTCCCGAACAGGGTCAGGCTCGGGTCCCCGTCCCCGCGGGAGTCGTCGCCGAGGACCTGGTCGTAGGTGCGATTCTCCTTGACGATGTAGAAGACGTGCTGGATCGGGCCGTTCGGGCGGATCGGCGTGTCGGCCGGCGGCTGGCGGGCGTTGGTGGGAACGATCTGGCGAGCGGCGCGCGGGGTGAGCCTTCGGATCCGTCGCGGGCTTGGGAAATCGAGGATCCCCGAGCTGCCCCTCACGATCGAGGGGAGGTACTGGAACCTGTTGATGAAGTCGCCGCTGTCGTTGGGGGAGTAGGGGTTGGGCCCATTGGGGTTCGGGCCGACGCCGAGGCCGCGGGCCGAAACCCAGGCCAGCTTCCCGCGACCCGGCGTGGCGGCGACGGCGGTCGGGTAGGAGCCCACCGGGATCCGGCCGATGAGGCGGAAGGGGGCGGGAGCCCGGGCCGCCGCTCCCGCCCGGGCTCGGGTCGCGCTCGCGCAGCGGGCGGCCCGCGACAGGGAGAACACCGCGATCGCGTCCTCGCCGGAATCGGCCGCAAGCAAGTCGCACCCGTCCGAGGTGACGCTCAGGTACGTCGGCGTCGCGCCAGTCCCCTGGGGCCGGGCGACCGAGAGGGTGCGGGAAACCGTCATGTCGGCGGTGTCGATGACGGCGATCGCGTCGTCGTTCGCCAGGGCGACGAAGGCGCGGGGGCGGCGGGGATCGATCGCGATCGACTCGGGATGGGAGAGCGGCGGCCCGACCCGGATCGTCTTCGTCACCGCCCCGGTCTTGAGCTTGATCACCGAGACCGTTCCCGAGGTCTCGCTGGTGACGAGGCCGAAGCGGCCGTTCCGGGTGATGGCGGCGCCGTACGGGTAGTGGCCGACGCTCAGGTAGCGGGCCTTTCGCGTCGCGGTGTTGACGATCGCGGCCGAGTCGGCGAGGTTGAGCGCCACCAGCAGCGTCCTCCCGTCGGGGCTGACCGCGAGGTCCCGCGGCCAGGAGAGCTTGGCGGTCGGATTGGGGGGGAACTCCTGGTACGGGGGAGCGGCGGCGGGCGGGGGCACGGGGATCACCCCTGCCCGGTGTGCCTTGCCGCTGCGCCGGTTGTATCTGAGGACGGCGACCACGTCGCCCTCCCTGCCCGGCACCGTCGCTGGCACCTGCTGGTCGGCGTGGGTGGAATCGGCGACGCCGGACACGTACGCGGTGCGCCCGTCGGGCGCCATCGCTATCCCTCCGCTGAGGCCCGGCATCCGGATCAGCTGGACGACCTTCCCCACGCGCCGCCGGGCCCTCCTCCGACAGGTGCGCAAACGGTTCCGGGCGGTGCCGGCGGCCGAACCGCGCCGAGCGGCGCAGCGACGCGGGAGGACCCGGACGATCCTGATGTCGTTTCGGCCGCGGCCGGTGGAGAGCGTCCACAGGAAGCGCCCGTTCGGGGTGAGGGCGCCGCCGGTGGGGAAGTTTCCGAGCCGGGTCATCTTCCCGACCGGGTTCAGCCTCCTCCCGGTGGGCTGGATCCGAGTCTTCGGCCCGACGATCCAGTCCGGAAGGCTGACGGCGGAGGCCACCGCCGCACCCCCGATGACGAGAGCGCTGGTCAGAACCGCAGGGCTGATCCGGAGCGGTCGCATGGCGGGATCGTCTCAGATGGAGGCGATCGTCCGGATCTCGGTTTCGTTACGGGCAGCCGCGACCTCAGCGACCCGGCGGGCCGGTTCGGCTAGAACTCAGGGTCGGATGGCAGCGACGGAACGCCCAGGCGATCGCGGCGAAACGGTTCTGGTCACCGGGGGCTCGGGCTTTCTCGGAAGTTGGTGCATCGTCGAGCTCCTCAGACGCGGCTACCGGGTGCGGACGACGGTGCGAACCCTCGCCCGCGAGCCGCAGGTCCGGGAGATGGTCGGCCAGGAGGTCGACCCGGGCGACCGTCTGACCGTGCTCGCGGCCGAGCTCTCGGTCCACGCCGGCTGGGCCGAGGCGGTGGAGGGCTGCGACTACGTCCTCCACGTCGCCTCGCCGTTCCCGCCGGCGCAGCCGAAGGACCCCGACGAGCTGATCGTCCCGGCGCGGGACGGGGCGCTCCGGGTCCTGCGGGCGGCGCTCGACGCCGGGGCGAACAGGATCGTCCTCACCTCCTCGGTGGCCGCGATCCGAAACACCGCCGAGCCTCAATCCGGCGTCTACACCGAGGCGGAGTGGAGCGACGGCGACAACCCCAAGCTCACCCCGTACACGCGATCGAAGACGATCGCCGAGCAGGCGGCCTGGAACCTCGTCCGCGACCGAGGCGAGGAGGGACGGCTGGCGGTCGTCAACCCCGGCGCGATCCTCGGCCCCACCCTGAGCGACGATCTCTCCTACTCGCTGGAGGTGGTCGCGCGGCTCCTGAAGGGGATCCCGGGGGTGCCGCGGCTGGGATTCAGCTTCGTCGATGTCCGGGACGTCGCCGAGCTCGAGATCGCAGCGATGACGGCGCCCGAGGCAGCGGGACGGCGCTTCATCGCCACCACCGAGTTCCTGTGGATGTCGGAGGTGGCGGCGATCCTGCGCGAGCGGCTCGGCGAGCGCGGGGCGAAGGTCCCAACCCGCACGGTCCCGAACCTGGTGCTCCGCGGGATGGCGATCTTCGATCCCGGCATCCGCTCGGTGATCGGGGATCTGGGAAAGAGGACCAAGTTCTCCTCCGAGCGGTCGCGGAGCGCGCTCGGATGGTCGCCGCGCCCGATCGCGGACACCATCGTCGACTGCGCGGAGAGCCTGGTGCGCCACGGCGTGGTCACCGAGCAGGCCGCGGCGTAGGCGCTCGGGCAGCCCGAGGCCGGCGCTCTCCGGGGCGCGCGCCGGCCACGGGCGGAGGCGCTGTCTTGCCTCCCAGACTCCCTACGATCCGCCCGGTGAAGCTGATCATCCAGGTTCCCTGCCTGAACGAGCAGGAGACGCTTCCGATCGTGCTTGGCGAGCTCCCCCGCCGGTTGCCGGGGTTCGACCTGGTCGAATCGCTGGTGATCGACGACGGCTCCAGTGACCGCACCGTCGAGATGGCCCGGGAGGCGGGCGTAGACCACATCGTCAGGCTCACGAACAACAAGGGCCTGGCGGCGGCCTTCCAGGCGGGGCTCGACGCCGGGCTGAAGCTCGGCGCCGACGTGATCGTCAACACCGACGCCGACAACCAGTACCCGGCGTCGAACATCCCGACGCTGGTCGAGCCGATCCTCGCCGGCAGGGCCGACATGGTCGTCGGCGACCGGCAGGTTCGGACCGTCGAGCACTTCTCGCCGACCAAGAAGATCCTCCAGCAGCTCGGCAGCTGGGTGGTCCGCCGAGCTTCCGCCACCGACGTACCCGACACCACCTCCGGCTTTCGCGCCTACAACCGCGAGGCGGCGCTCCAGCTCCTGGTCGTCTCCAACTTCACCTACACCCTCGAGAGCCTCGTCCAGGCGGGGAAGATGCTGTTGGCGATCGAACCCGTCCCGATCTCGACCAACCCCCAGCTCCGCCGGTCGCGGCTGTTCGAATCCACCTCCTCCTACGTTCGCCGAAACGCCCTCGCCCTGTTCCGGGCCTACGTTCTGTACGAGCCACTGCGCGTGTTCACCGTGCTGGCGATCGTCTTCGCCCTCGGCGCCCTCGGCGCCTTCATGCCGTTCGTCCTCGACTGGGCCCTGAACGGCGACCGCACCGGCCACGTGCAGTCCCTGATCCTGGGGGCGGTCCTGTCGCTCGCGGCGGTCCAGATGTTCGCCCTCGGGATCATCGGCGACGCCCTCGCCAGCCAGCGGGTGATCGCTCAGCGCGTCTACGAGAAGGTGAGGCGGCTCGAGCTCGAGGCCGGGGTCGAGCCCTCGCACTACGAGCGAGGGCAGCGGCCCGAGATCACCGTGGAGAGGATCGAGACGATCGCGAGATGAGGCGCGCCGCCGATACCGTCCGGACCGGCGGCCCCGGGAGCGTCCCCGCGGCGCATGACGGTGGAAACCTCTACGACAAATACCGGTCGACCCATCCGATCGAGCGCCGCGTGGTCGCGCGGTTCCTCGCCGAGCTGGACCGGCTGGTGGAGCAGACTGGGGCCGACGAGGCCCACGAGGTGGGCTGCGGCGAGGGCGAGCTGTCGATGCGGCTAGCCCGCCGCGGCCTCCGGGTGCGCGGGTCGGACGCGTTCCCGGGGGTGATCGCCGAGGCCCGCCAGCGGGCGGCGGCGGCCGGGCTCGCGATCGAGTACCGAGCCACCCCGGTAGAGCGGCTGCGGCGGGACCGAGACTCCGCCGAGCTGGTCGTCTGTTGCGAGGTGCTCGAGCACCTCGCAGACCCCGTGGTGGCGCTCGAGACCCTGGCGGCGCTGGCGCGGCCGTGGCTGATCGTCAGCGTCCCGCGCGAGCCGCTGTGGCGGGTGCTCAACCTGGCGCGGCTTCGATACGTGGGGGCGGTCGGTAACACCCCCGGCCACCTCGGACACTGGTCGCGGCGGGGATTCGCCTCCCTGCTCGCCGGGCATCTTGAGGTGGTGGAGGTGCGCAGTCCGCTGCCGTGGACGATGGCGCTCTGTCGGGCGCGGCCGAGCGCCGAGCCAGCGACGATGACCGTCCTAGAATCTTCCCGCAAGTGAGCGCGATCCGTTCCGCCACCGACGCGGTCCGCGCCCGCCGCGGGATCGCGGCGATCGTCTCGCTGGGCTTCGCCTGGGCGGTGGTGATGCACGCCTCGGGCTGGAACCAGAACGCCCACTTCGCCCAGGTGCGGGCCCTCGCCCACGGCCAGGCTCAGATCGACCGGTGGCAGTGGGAGACCGGCGACAAGGCTTGGATCAACCACCACTTCTACTCGGTGAAGGCGCCCGGGGTCGCCGCCTTGTCCCTGCCCGCCTACCTGGCGATCGACGCGCTCGACGGCCGCGACGTCGCCCGGACGATGGCGGCCAACGAGCAGAACACCGCCCACCCGGCCTGGCGCCCCGATCCCGACCCTCCCTACGAGGACTACGGGTTCAGCGCCAAGCGCGCCCACCGCGTCGATGAGCGGATCGCCGAGGAGACCCCGATCATCTGGGCCCTCACCCTGATCGCGGCGGTGATCCCGGCGGTGCTGCTGCTGCTCGGGGTGCGCTGGCTCGCCGACCGGCTCGAGCCGGGCTATGGGACGGCGGCGGCGATCACCCTCGGGGTGGGAACGATCGTGATGACGTTCGCGGGCGAGTACTTCTCCCACGTGATCTCGGCCTCGCTCGCCTTCGCCGCCTTCCTGGTCCTCTTCCGCGAGCGCCAGAAGCCTGCCCGAACCTGGATGGTGGCCGCCGCCGGCCTCCTCGCGGGGCTCGCCGTCTCCTTCGAGTACCAGGTGGGCCTGATCGGGGCGGTCCTTCTCTTCTACGCGCTGGCGCGCTCGGCTCCGCGCCCGCGCCGGGCCCTCGCCTACGCGGGCGCCGCCCTCCTTGGCGCCCTCCCCTCGCTCGCCTTCAACCAGTGGGCGTTCGGGTCGCCGTTCGAGCTCGGCTACAGCGCCGCCGTCGCGGTCCCGGGCCTCACCGGCCATGCGGTCCTTGGCCTCAACAGCACCGGCTTCTTCGGGATCTCGATCCCGAAGCCGGCGGCCGCCTTCGACATCCTCCTGGCGGGTCGCGGCCTGCTCACCCTGACCCCGGTGATGGCGCCGGCGATCGCCGGGGTCGTCCTGATGCGCCGCGGCGAGCACCGGGCCGAGGCAAACCTGATCGCCGCCGTAGCCGCCGTCTACTTTCTCTACAACTGCGGCTACTGGCTGCCCTTCGGCGGGGGGTCGCCGGGGCCGCGGTTCCTGATCCCGGCGCTGCCGTTCGTCGCCGTCGGGTTCGCCTTCGCCTACCGGCGGCTACCCGCCATCACTCTCGCCCTCGGGATCCCGTCGGCGTTGTTCATGGTGCTGGGCTCGATCACATTCCCGCTCCTGAATCAGCAGGGCACCCGGGAGTGGGCACACCGCCTCACCGAGGGCCAACTCGAGCACACCCTGCTGACCGGCTTTGGGGTGAGCAACGCGTGGCTGGCGCTGGCGCCGCTGGCGGCGGCGGTGGCGACGGCGATCGTGCTCGCGGTCCGGGCGACCCCGCCGACGCGGGTGTGGGACCTGCGGCCCGCGCTGTTCGCCGTCCTCACCTGGGCGGCGATCTCGGTGGTGACGCCAACGATCGCCGCCGACCCCGTTACCCCGATCCACGGCGGCGAGGCGGCGCTGGCGCTGATCGGGGCCGGGCTTCTGCTCTCGCTCGCCTTCCTCGGCGCGGTCCGGGTACGCCGGCGGAGCGATCAGCCGGCGCCGGCGGAGCCGGCGCTCGCGCTCGGGGCAGAGCGAATCTCGTAGACGATCAGATCGCCCCGGCGGCGGGTGCGGGTGAGTCCGAGCCCCGCGATCGGGCGGGAGGCGGCGTGCGCCTGGGGGGAGCCCGGAACCCGGTGAAGGTGGAGGATCACCGTCCGCACCCCGAGGGCGCGGAGGTAGTCGACGCTCTCCCGGTCGGGGAAGCCCGCGGTCTTCGCGACGGTCTCGTCGAACACCGTGGGAGCGTTGCTGGACTTCCCGTTGACCATCTTCGGGAACCCGTTCGTCGACCACAGCAGGTACCGGCGGTTGTCCGAGTCGCGGGTGGCGGGCAGATTGAGCTGGGGCTGAGGGAGGGCGGCGGTGGACGGCGGCACCGGCGGCACCCTCGGCTGTGCCTGGCTGTCGGTCGGGTCGAAGGGCAGACCCCGCCCCTCGACCACGATCGCGAGGACGAGAAGGGCCGCCACCGCTGCCCCGAGCGCCGGGCGCCATCCGCGCCCGGCGAGAGAGCGCAGGACCGACTCCGCCCCCGCCGCCGCCAGCAGCGCGAGCCCGAGCGAGGAGAAGGTCACCAGACGGCCAGGCGTCCTCACCCCCTTCCACCCGGGCAGCACCTCGTACACGATCCGGTAGGGCCACAGGAAGCTCCCCGTCTCCTGGAAGCCGAGGGCGAGCACGGAGAACACCACCACCCAGATCCCCAGCCCGATTCGAAGCCGCTTCGGAAGAGTCGACGAACCGAGGCCGATCGCGGCGAGGACGACGATCGCGAGGCCCGGGAACAGGGTCTTCTCGGAAATGTTCTCAAAGCCGTCGCGAATCGACCCGGTCGCTTCGCCCCAGACGAGGTTCTCCTCGGGGGCGGTGAGGAAGACGGTGATCGGCCCCGAGAACCCCTCGACGACGTGGTGGGAGCGGTGCACCTGGGGGTTGTCGTGGGCGACCCGGAAGTAGGGCCGAGCGAGGATCGCCCCGATGAACAAGAAGAGGACGGCGCCGATCGCGGCGCCGCGGATCAGCCGCCGGTCGAGGGGCGGCCGGCCGCGACGCAGCCACACCGCCACCGCCGCCACCGTCCCCCCGACGAGGAGGTAGGCGAGAGGTAGCCCCAGGGTGAAGCCGATCGACAGCTGCCAGGCGGCAGCCAGCCAGGCAGCGATCAGCCATCCCGGCCGGCGCAGCCGAATCCCGCGCACCCCGAGGGCGGCGCAGAGAGGGATCCCGCCGCTGGTCACCACCTGGAGGTGGCCGTCCTGCTCGAGCCGGAACGGGGCGAAGGCGAAGGCGGCCCCCGCCACCGCCGCCCCGGCCGGCCCCAGCCCGAGCTCGCGGGCGAGCAGGTACGCGCCGAAGAAGGCGAGGGCATAGGCGAACATGAACAGGAGGTCGTACCGGGCGACCGCCGCCTCTGGGCCGGAGCCGATCAGCCCGGCGGGGGCGTAACCGACGAGGGCGTCCGAGAAGGCGAGCGAGTCCCGGGCCGGCCAGAACTGGTTGGCCTGGAAGAAGTCGAGCGGCTGGTGGAGGAGGGCGTGGCCGCCCCAAGCGGGCTGCCAGGACTGGGCGAGGGGATCGCCGAGGTCGCGCGGGACGTGGGTCCCGAGGTGCAGGACCAGGGGCCACGTCATCACGATCGCGAGCACGCAGGCGCCGAGGGCGGCGAGCAGAACCTCGCCTCGGCTGAGCTCGCGGCGGCGGGCGGAAGGGGGCCGCCCCCGGCGCGCCACGGCCTCCGCGGGGGCGCCCGCCGGCTCCGTTGTCGGCGCTTCAGCCTCGATCGGGTCGCTCCGGGTAGAGCTCGTCGATCGTGACGAGAGCGCGGTAGGGCGCCCCCCCGGCCTCCTCGATCGCGCCGGTGCCGCCGGCGAGCCGGTCGACCACCGACGCCACCCCGGCGATCTCGAGCCCGTCGGCCCGGATCCGCTCGATCGCCCGCACCGTCGAGCCCCCGGTGGTGACCACATCCTCGACCACCAGGCACCGGGTGCCGGGCTCCAGGGGGGGACCTTCGATCCAGCGCTGGAGGCCATGCTCCTTTCGCTCCCTGCGGACGAAGAAGGCGATCAGCCCCTCCCCTCCCTCGGCCCCGATGGCGGCGCATGCGAGCGGGTCGGCGCCCATCGTCATCCCCCCGACCGCGCTCGCCCCCCGCTCGATCGCCTCCGCGGCGAGCAGCTCGCCGACGGCCCGGTAGCCGGGAGGCCGAAGGAGGGCGCGCTTCGCGTCGACGTAGTACTGCGCCTTCGCTCCGCTCGTGAGGGTGACCTCGCCGATCACCAGCGCGTGCTCGCGCAGCTCGGCGAGCAGGGTGTCGGCGGCGGCGTCGAGGTCGGCCATCGCAGCGGGATCCTAGGATGCGCCGATGGGCGGCGGCTCGCGGCCGGTCCCTGGGTCCCCGCCAAGCCCGCCGCCGCGGGCGGCTAGCCGAGCGCCTCGCGAAAGCCCTGGCGCCAGCTCGGATACCGAGGGGACCAGCCGAGCTCCCGCTTCGCCTTCTCGTTCGCGGCGCCGCGGAGCTCGGTCGCCTGGACAACCGCCATCCGTCCGGCGGCCAGCCTCGCGACCCACGCCGGGACACGCCACGGCCGCTTCGCGCCGAGGGCCTCCGCGTAGGCGGGAAGCCATTCCCGAAGCGGTGCCGGGTCGTCGTCGCAGACGTTGTAGATCCCGGGACCGCCCTGGTCGAGCGCCGCCAAGGTGGCGGAAGCGGCGTCGTCGAGGTGGATGAAGGAGAACACCCCGCCGCCCTCCCCCACCACCGGGAAGCGGCGGCGGCGAACGTCGGCAGCGATGGCGCCGGTGGACGCATAGTGGGTCCCAGGGCCGTAGAAGTACCCGTACCGAAGCACCACGCCCTCGAGGCGAGGGGCCTCGAGGGTCATCCGCTCCAGCACGAGGAGGGCCTCGATCCCCTCATCGAACGGGGTGCCGGTGGACGGCTCGAACAGCGGCGACTCCTCGTCCTTGACCGGCCCGGCGGTCGGCGCGTACATGAAGGCGATGCTCTGCGAGATCAGCCGCCGGACGCCCGCCTCGGAAGCCGCCGCCGCCAGGGTGGCGGTCGCCTCGCGGCGAAGCCGCCCCGTGAGCCCGTAGTCGGGCTTCCGGAGGCTGAGGCGGGGCGGCAGGTCGGTGAGCTCGTTGATCACGACGGCGGGGCGGCTCTCGCGAACCGACCGGCCGAGGGCGTCGCGGTCGAGGGCGTCGACCAGCACCGGCTCGGCTCCGGCGGCGCGAAGCGCCTCGGCCCTCTCGGGCGAGCGGGTGGTGCCGACCAACTCGTGGCCGGCGCCGACGAGCATCGGGACGAGCCGCCGGCCGATCGCGCCGCTGGCGCCGGCGAGGAAAACCCTCACTCGAGCCCCCCGTTGACGCGATCCGTCGAGTCGCCGCCGGATCGCGGCCGCGCGCATGCCCAGCCGACGTACGCAATCGCCGCGGCCCCGAGCCCGATCAGGATCGTGTCGCGGACCCCCTTCGCGTCGCTGCTCGCCTGGCCGATGTCGACGAGGTGGTTGAGCGCGTGGAGCGCCCACCACAGGGCGACCACCGCCAGCAGCGGTACCCGCCACGACGGCCTCGCGGCGGCGACGAGGAGCCCGAGCCCGGCGGCGAGGTAGAACGAGGCGACGTCGCCGACGTAATGGGTGTTGCGGGCGCCGTAGTCGCCGACGTGGTCGAAGAAGCTGCCCGGGGCGATCCCGGCGTAGAGCCCGATCGCCAGGTTGACGGCGGCGATCGCGAGGATCGCCGTGCGGATCCAGCGCTCGCTCATCCTGTCAGGGTATGGAACCACCGCCTCATCACCCCTACCGAATTGCGATTCGGTTGACTCCGAGATCTTACCGAATCAAACTTCGGTAAATGGCAGAAAAGGGGCGGCGACGCCTGACCGCAGGGCAGCGGCGCGAGCGCATCCTCGACGCCGCCACCGCGCTGTTCGCGGAGCGCGGCTACGCCGGCGCCTCGATGAACGAGATCGCCGCCTCCGCGGGGGTAGTCGTCTCGGTCATCTACGACCATTTCCCCTCCAAGCGCGCGCTCCACATCGAGCTGCTCGAGCGCCACGGGGACGAGCTGATCGACACCGCCGTCCGCCGGGTCCGGGCGGAGTCCTACGCGGAGCTGTTCAGGGCGAGCATCGAGGCCTTCTTCGAGTTCGTCGAACGGGACCCGTTCGTCTGGCGGCTGCTGTTCCGCGATCCGCCGGCCGACCCGGAGGTGGCCGCCGCGTGGCGAGGCGTGCAGGGCCGTGCCTCGAGGGCGATCGCCGCCCTGCTGGCGTCGGCCGTTCCCGAAAAGGAGCTGATCGAGGGCCTCGCCCGCGAGCGAACCAACGCGATGCTCGCCGAGGCGATCAAGTCCACGATGGACGGGCTCGCCGGCTGGTGGTACGAGCATCGTGAGGTCCCGCGCGGCCAGGTGGTGGCGGTCGCCGAACAGTTGATCTGGATCGGCCTCGAGCGGACCGCGACCGCACTCGGGCGCGGCTAGATCCGGTGGTCCACTGGTCCACTGGTCCACTAGCCGTAGAGGTAGATCGGCATCCCGATCTGCACCCAGCGGTAGATGTAGATCGAGAACGGGATCGGGTTGCGGACGCAGCCATGGCTGGCCGGGTAGGTGGGGACCGGGTCGTAACCATGGGTGGCGTAGCCGCCATGGAAGTAGATCGAGTAGTACATGAGCTCGGCGTTGTAGCCCGGCTGGCGCAGGTAGAAGCGGAACTTCCCACGGACCGTCGGGGTCGAAGGCTTGCCCGTGGACACGTGGAAGACCTGGACCGCTTGGTCCCCGACGATGAACGCCATCACCTGGCGCGAGAGGTCGACCTCGACGTGACGACCGTCCTTGTAGCGGGGCTCGAACTCGCCGCGGCCCTGGAGCAGGCTGCGGAAGATCTCCGGGGCGTACCTGCCGTTCCGCGACATCCCGTTGGTCTTCCGGAAGGCGAGCAGGGCGAGATGGGAGCTCCAGTTCAGGTGCGAGGAGGCGCCGGCCTGGTGGAAGCCGCGCCTCTGGAGCAGCCTGTTGAACTTCTTGGTCAGGTTGCCCCTGCCGATCTTCTTCGGCACCACCACCGTGAAGCGGGCCGGGCGGGCGCGGGCGCCGTTATGGAGGGCCCCGACGGTGTAACGGCAGCACGAGCCGACCGCGAGCGGCATCCGGAAGCGGCCGGTGCTTGGATTGGTCCGAAGCCTCTTGGTGAAGAGCTTGCGCCCGCTCGCCCTCACGGTGACGAAGACGTTCTCGTTCGTCCCGGGATTGCCGATCCGCCCGGTGACGAGCTTGCGGGCGAATGGGCTCACCCGGCGAGGGCCCGTGACGTCGACGGTGATCGGCCGAGCCGCCGCGGACTCGTGGGCGGCGGCGGCGGCCCCCGGGGGCACCGCCAAAGCGAGGCCCGCCGCGACGCAGACCAGGGCGAGGAGGGTCGGGCGGCGGCGGTTCACGGCGGCGCCATTGTGGCGAACCGGGGGTGGGTTGGAGCGATAACTTGAGCGCTTAACGAAATCCACAGGGCGGGCTAACGCTGCGCTCACGCGGCACGCCCGGCCCGGGCTCAGGCGAGGAGCTTGCGGCGGAGCGCCCGCACAGGGACCGCGAACAGGGCGGCGCTGACGACCGTGAGCCAGGCGGCGTTGGCCGCGATCGAGGCGGCATCCGGCCCGGTGGCGAGCCCGCGGGTGATCTCGACCAGGTGGTAGAGGGGGGTGAACCAGGCGACCACCTCGACCCAGCCCGGGAGCTGGTTGAAGGGGAAGAAGATCCCCGAGAACAGGAACATGGGCGTGATCCCGAGGGTGAAGAAGTAGCTGTACAGGTCGATCTTCGGGATCAGAGCGGTGAACGAGTAACCGATCACCGAGATGCATAGCCCGCCGAGGACGACGAAGGGCGGGATCAGGATCGCCCAGGGCGAGGAGATCAGGCCGAACAGCGAGACCACGACCAGGACGACGCAGCCGTAGACCGTCGCCCGGCTCGCGGACCAGGCGAGGTCGCCCGCCACCAGGTCCTGGACCTCGACCGGGGTCGACAGGACGTTGTCGTAGAGGCGCAGCTCGTTCATCCGGAAGTAGACGTTGTAGGTCGTCTCGAAGGCCGAAGACCACATCGCCGCCGAGGCGATCAGGCCGGGCGCGATGAAGTCCTTGTAGGGAATGCCGTTGATGTGGGCGACGTAGGTGCCGAGGCCGAAGCCCATCGCGAGCAGGTAAAGGAAGGGGTCGAGGAAGGTCGGCAGCAGGGCCCCCCGCCACAGCTTCGAGAAGACGCGGAAGTTCCTTCGCCAGACGGCCCCGGCGAGCCTGGGGTTGGGAGCCAGCTCACTCACGGAGGGATCTCCCGGTCAACCGCAGAAACACGTCCTCGAGGGTGGCGCGGCGGACGATTGCCGAGTCGGTGGGGAAGCGGTTGTGGTCGAGCGAGCGGAGGAGCTCCTCGGCGTCGTCGGCGAACAGGGTGAGGGAGCCGTCGTGGAGCTCGTGGTCCTCGGCCCGTCTCCCGAGGGTGTCGAGCAGCTCCCGAGCGTCGCAATCCTCGGCCAGGTTGAGCTCGAGCGCCTCGCGGCCGGCGTGCCGGCGGACAAGCTCGCCCGGCTCATCCTCGGCGACGATCCGGGCGTGGTCCATGATCAGGAGCCGGTCGCAGAGCCGCGCCGCCTCCTCCATGTAGTGGGTGGTGAGCAGGACCGTCACCCCTCGCCTGCGGAGGCGCTCGAGCGAGCCCCACACCGCCAGCCGCGCCTGCGGATCGAGCCCGGTGGTGGGCTCGTCGAGCACGACCAGCTCGGGGTCGTTCATCAGCGCCCGCGAGATCAACAGGCGCCGCTTCATCCCTCCCGAGAGGGCGTGGATCGACTCGTCCGCGCGCTCGGAGAGAAGCGCGAACTCGAGCAGCTCGCCGGCGCGCGCGCGGGCGAGCTTCGGGTCGATCCCGAAGTAGTCGGCCTGCACGATCAGGTTCTCCCGAACGGTGAGATCGCCGTCGAGGTTGGTCTCCTGGGGCACCACCCCGATCCGGGCCTTGATCCGGCGCCGGTCGGTGGCGGCATCCAGGCCGAGGACCCGAAGCTCGCCGCCGTCGATGGTGGCGAGCCCGTAGATCATCTTCATCGTGGTCGTCTTCCCGGCGCCGTTGGGCCCGAGGAAGCCGAAGCAGATGCCGGGCTCGACCTCGAAGTCGATCCCGTCGACCGCCACTCGCTCGGCGTAGCTCTTGCGGAGGCCGCGTGCGACCACCGCGGCGCCGCTCTCGGGGCTCCGGGCGAGGCCGGTGCCGGGGACGCTGGCGGGACCGCTCATCCGCATCCGTTGAAGGCCACTGCGAGTGCGAGCGCGTTGTTCATCACGTGAACCATGATGCAGGGCCAGATCGAGCCGGTCTCCTCATAGATCCAGGCGAGCGCGACCCCGAGCCCGACGAGGACGATCGCGGAGGTCGGCCCGGTGGGCGCATGGGCGAGGCCGAACAGCCCCCCGGAGATCGCAGCCGCCGGCCAGAGGCTGAACCGGGATCGAAGCCCCGAGAAGAACATCCCCCGAAAGAACATCTCCTCGACGACCGGGGCGACGAGGGCGAGGAGGACCACTGCGAGAACCGCGATCGCGACGCTCGACCCGCAGACGCCGAGCTCCTTGGAGATGTCCTCCTGGTCGGGCCTGACGATCACGCTGAGCGCGAGCGTGAGCGCGAAGTAGGCGGCGTAGCCCTTGACGGCGATCCAGACCGCCGAGCGGCCGAACCGGCGAAAGCCGAGCCGCGGGAGCGCCGCCGAAAGGTCTGCAAAACGCCACCCGGAGGCCACCCCGATCACGGTCCCCACGAGGACGAGCTCGAACAGCCCCTGGAAGGCGAGCTTCGCCCCCGTCTCGTTGAGATCGTCGAAGAAGGGAGCAACGAAGAGCGCCGGGAGGAGGGTCGCCAGCAGGAACCCGGCGATCAAAGCCCAGACGGCGTCCCGGGCTCCCCAGGTGATCACCGGCAGGCGCCCCCGCGGCGACCGCGGCGGCGGCGCCCCGACCGTGGTCGGCCCGCCGCTCATCCGCCGGACACCTGGCGCCGCTCCGCGGGCGGCGACTCGCCGCGGCCGGACGTTCTCCTCACCACCACCGTCCTCGCCGCCTTGTCGCCCAGCCGCTGGTGGCGCTCCGTGGTGGCGATCATCACCCAGCCGACCCCGAAGAAATCGACCACCCGGAGAAGGTTTCGCAGGCTCGACTGCCCGTAGGTGAGCTTGTCGCCGTCCAGCGGCTTCACCTGGATCCCGACCGCGTTCTTGCCGATCGTCTGCCCCCAGTGCCACTCGGTGAGGGCGAAGTAGTTGAACCAGGCGGAGCAGATCGCGACGAAGTAGATCCACCCGGCGAGGTCGCTGATCGCGAAGAACCCGCTCCCGATCGGGAGCAGGATTCCGACGAAGGCCACCAGCCAGGTGAGGTTGTCAAGGAGGGCGGCGAGGGAGCGCCGCCCGAGACCCTGGTAGGTGGGCGCGGACTCACCGCCCGCCGATTCGAGCGCCGTCGCCTTCGTCTCGCCCATCTCAGAGATGCTCCTCGATCTCGGTCAACGACGAGATCCTCTCGGCGCCGTCCGGGCCGTTGCGGCCGGACCCGAGATCGCGGTCGATCAGCAGCACCCGGATCCCCGCCGCCCGCGCCCCCTCGACGTCCTCCTCGCGCGTGTCCCCGACGTGGACGGCCTCGCCGGCCTCGCATCCAGCCACCGCCAGAGCGGGGGCGAAGATGGCGGGATCGGGCTTTCGCGAGCCCGCCTGAGCCGAGGAGACGACGCCGTCGAGGAGCGGGGCGAGGCCGCAGCGCGCCAGTACATCGCCCAGGGAGCAGTCCCAGTTGGAGACGACCACCCGGCGGACCCCGCGCTCGCGCAGGGCACTGAGGGCGGGGGCGGCGTCGGGATAGGCCTGGAGCCGGATCGCGGCGAGCAGCTGGTCGACTCCGACCTCGACCCCGAGCTGCCCGGAGAGGACGGCGGCGCAGCGCGCTCGGAGCTCGGCGAGCGAGCGCTGGTCGCGGCCCTCATGGGCGTGGGCCTTGTAGTAGGCCATCTCGGCCTTCACCGCGGCGACGAGCCGGTGGTCGTCGACCTCGTCCGGGACGACCGCCCGCAGATAGGTCCAGGGCGGCTCGAGCTCGATCAGGGTCCCGAGCGCATCGAGGAAGACGGCCCGCGTTAGGCTGCCGCGCACCGATGTGAGCCGGTCGGTCATCGCCGCGCGATGTAAGCAGACGGCTCCCGGCAGCGCCGATGGACAACAGCTTCTGGCACAACCACGGCGACGAAATCTCGGCGGCGATCACGCTGGCGGTCGCCGTGATCCTCGCCCTCGGGGTCGACCGCTTCCTGATCGGCCGCGCCGAGCGCGCCACCCAGCGAATGGAGACGAGCCAGTTCTCGCGCGAGGCGAGGACCAGGCTGCGGCTGATCCGCCGGCTCGTGTTCGTGGGGATCATCGCGATCGGGATCGCCCTGGCGCTGAGCCAATTCACCTCGATCAAGCGGTTCGCCACCGGCGTGCTCGCTTCGACCGCGGTCCTCGGCCTGATCATCGGGCTCGCCGGGCGAACGGTGATCGCCAACTTCGTCGGCGGGGTGCTGATGGCGATCACCCAGCCGATCCGGATCGGGGACCGGATCTCGATCGGGGACGAGGTTCAGGGCAAGGTCGTCGACATCGCCCTCACCTACACGAGCGTCGATACCGGCGGCGGAGGCCTGACCGTGGTCCCGAACGAGAAGGTGGTGACCGAGGTGGTGGTGAACCGCTCGGCCGGGAACCCGAAGGCCCCGGTGATCGCCGAGGTCTGGTTACCCGCCGACGCCGACGTCGAAGCGGCGCGGCGGGCGCTCGAGGGGACCGAGGTGAGCTCGGTCCAGCTCGCCGCCGTCACCCACGAGGGCGCCCGCCTCGAGCTGAAGGCGGCGATGGAGGCGGGTCGCGACCGCGACGCACGCGAGGCCGAGCTTCGCGAGCATGCCCAACGCGCCCTGCGCGCCGCGGGGCTCCTGAAGGCGGGCTAAGGCGAATTTTGACTTGCCTTGCCGGCTTCGGCGCCCGGCTACTCTGTGTTTTCGAATGAGCGCGCGCTCTCGACGGCGCCACCGGCGTACCAGCCGGAAGCGCAACCCGTTCCTGCTCACGCTGCTGATCTCGGCTGCGGTGCTTGCGCTTGGCCTGATGGGATTCGGCGTCTGGGTACTGGGCGTCGCCGCCAAGGCTCCCTCGCTCAGCCAGCTCGCCAAGGACGAGGTGACCCCGGCCTCGAACTCGGTCGTGTATGCGGCCGACGGCTCCCGGCTGGGCTACATCCAATCCGACTTCGCCCGCCAACCGGTGAAGCTGAGGGAGATCCCGATCGACCTTCAGCACGGCACGGTCGCGATCGAGGACGCCCGCTTCTACCAGCATCACGGGATCGACCTCGAGGGGATCGCGCGGGCAGCGTTCGACGACCTCAAGTCCGGCTCGATCGTGCAGGGCGGCTCGACGATCACCATGCAGCTCGCTCGCAACCTCTACATCCACGACCCCCAGCGCGACCTCGAGCGAAAGATCATCGAGGCGAAGATCGCGACCGAGCTCGAGGACGCCCACACCAAGGGCTGGATTCTCGGCAAGTACCTGAATACCGCCTCCTACGGGACCATCAACGGCCGCACCGCGATCGGCGTCCAGGCGGCCTCGCAGATCTACTTCTCGAAGCCGGTCAGCGAGCTCGACCTGGCCCAGTCGGCGATGATCGCAGGCCTCCCCCAGTCGCCCTCCCTCTACAACCCGATCCTCAACCCGACCGCTGCCCTGGGGCGACGCAACGACGTCCTCCAGCACATGCTCGACCAGGGCTACATCGACCAGGGCGAGTACGACCAGGCCGTGGCCGAGCCGCTGAAGCTGAACCCCGGAAACCGCTACAGCAAGATCAAGGAGCCCTACTTCTTCGACTACGTCGAGCAGCAGCTGATCGACGAGTACGGGATCAACACCGTCCGCAGGGGCGGCCTCAGGGTCCATACCACGATCGACCCCGAGCTCCAGACCGCCGCCCGGGACGCGATCCGGAACTACCTCTACTACTCGACCGACCCCTCCGCGGCGGTCGTCTCGATCGACCCGAGCACGGGCTACATCCGGGCGATGGCCTCGAGCGGGAGCTACAAGAGCCAGGAGTTCAACCTCGCCGCCCAGGGCCACCGCCAACCCGGGTCGGCGTTCAAGGTGTTCGCGCTCACCACCGCGGTCCGGAGGGGGATCAACCCCGACACGACCTACTACGACTCGCACCCGCTCAGCATCGACGATCCGGTTTACGGGCCCTGGCAGGTGCAGACCTACAGCGACACCTACGCCGGGAACATCAGCCTGCACAACGCCACCCTGCTCTCGGACAACACCGTCTACGCGCAGCTCGCGCTCGACCTCGGCCCCGACTCGATCGCCCAGACCGCCCACGAGATGGGGATCGAGACCCACCTCGATGGGCTCCCGGCCGAGACCCTGGGAGGACTGCGGCTCGGCGTCTCGCCGCTCGAGATGGCCGACGCCTACGCCACCCTCGCCTCGGGCGGCGTTCACAACAAGCCGATCGCGATCCGGAGGGTCGTATTCCCCGATGGCCGCGTCGATGACATCGGCCAGCCACAGCGAAATCGCGTCTTCTCCGATGGCGTCGCCTCGACGGTCACCAAGATCCTCGAGGACAACGTCGACGCCGGCACCGGGACCGCCGCCCAGACGAGCTGCACCTACGAGGCCGGGAAGACCGGGACCACCGACGACTTCAACGACGCGATGTTCGTCGGGTTCACCCCGAAGCTGACCACCGCGGTGTGGGTCGGCTACCCCGACGCCCTCCAGTCGATGTACTCGGTCCATGGGATCGCGGTTGCGGGGGGCACCTTCCCCGCCGAGATCTGGAACGACTTCATGTCGGTGGCGATCGACCAGCGGGGCAACTGCGTCCCCTTCCCGGAGCCCCAGAACCCGGTCCACTGGGTCCCCTTCCACGGCGCCTACACCACGAGCAGCGGCAGCAGCTGCTCCAGCATCACCGCGACCGGATCGGGGACCAGCGAGGGCACGGTCAGCGGTTGCGGCACGCCCAGCTACACCACCCCCAGCGGCGGCGGCTCGTCGAGCAACCAAAATGGCGCCTACGCCCCCGGCGTCGGCCAGAAGCCCCTGCCCTCGCCCAAGCCGGCACCGCAGCCGCAGCCGCAGCCGCAGCCCGCTCCCCCGCCCCCGCCGCCGCCTCCCCCGAGCGGTGGCGCGGAAACCCCCTAGCCAGCCGGCCCCGATGCCCCTGGCGGGGGCAGTCGCCGCCGGACCTCGGACGCCTCGGCGTCCACCCTTACGAGCTTCGTCCGCGCGCGACGGCCGCGGACGATCTCGACCCCCCCGACGGCGATCCCGAGTCGCTTGGCGAGGAGGCGGCGCAGCGCCCGGTTCGCCCGGTCGTCGGCGGGCGGGGCGGTAACGCGGACGAGGAGCTGATCGCCGCGCCAGCCGGCGATCTCGTCACGGCTGGCCCGCGGGGTCAGGCGCACCTCTATATTCATGCCGCCCCGGGACCGCGGTGGTAGCGCCGGTAGCAGCGGGCCCTGTCGCTCGAGATGACCATCCGCGACCGAATCATCGCCGCAGCAGCAGTCGCCGCGGTCCACCTGCTGGCGCTTGCCTTCCTGATCGGCGACCCGTCGCCGATCCTGGATCAGGTCTTCCACCCCCGGGTGGAGGCAATCCTCGACGGCGCCCTTCCCTACGCCAGCCAGGGCTACGAGTATCCGCCCCTGTCGCTTCCGATCGTGCTCGCGCCGGGGCTGGTCTCGGACTCGCCCCTGGCCTTCCGGGAGGCGTTCGGCTGGGAGATGCTCGCCTTCGACCTCGGGGTCGTCGCCCTGCTCGCGTTCGGGCTGCGGGGCGGAGCCCGACGGGTGTGGGGGGCGCTCGCGGTGTACTCGGTCGGCGTGATCGGGCTCTCGGGCCTCGGCCCGCTTCCCAACTCCGACATCGACGGGATGCCGCTGGCGCTATCGCGCTTCGACCTCGTTCCCGCGGGCCTGGTGCTGGCGGCGGCGCTGGCCCGGGAGCGAGCCCGGTCGGCCACCTGGTCCGCGCTCCTCTCCGCCGGAGTGGCGGTGAAGGCGTTCCCCCTCCTGCTCTATCCGAGCTTCCTGCGAGGGGAGGCGGCCCCGCGCCGGGCGCTGCTCGCGGCCCTGGTGCCGATCGGGCTGGCGGCGGCGATCGTGGTCGTTACCGGCGACGAGTTCGGCTCGGCGATCGGCTACCACACCGGCCGCCAGCTCCAGGTCGAGACCCTCGGCGCCACCCCGCTGATGCTCGCCCACCTGCTCGGCGCCGGCGCCTCCACCGACACCGGGGCGGGCGGCTACAACCTGGTCGCCGACGGCGCCGGGCTGGCGCGGGCGCTGTCGATCGGGCTGTTCGCGGCGGCCTACGTCTACCTGGTGCTCGAGGGATGGCGGCGGCGCACGCCTCCACTTCAGATCGCGACCGCGATCCTGGCCGTCGCGGTCCTTCTCGCTCCGGTCCTCTCGCCCCAGTTCCTCCTCTGGGTGCTGCCGGTGTCGGCCGCGGCCTTTGGGCTCCGGCTCCCGAACCTGATCCTGGTGGCGACGGTGCTCCTGACCGAGTTCATGTTGAGCTGGTACAGCGGCGTCGGCGATCTGACCGCGCGGTTCGTGGTGGCGGTCGCCGTTCGAAACGCGGCGCTGCTCGCCTACACGGTGTGCGCGGTCGTCTGGGCCCTGCGCGAGCCCCCGGGCGAGCCCGGGCCGGCGGCCGTCGCCCGAGGCGAGCGGGCACCCGCCGCCGCCTCCTGACCCGATCTCTCTCCGAGCCGACCTGGAGCCGGTCCTCAGCGCCCCCCGGTGTCTAGCCTTCGCCCGATGGAGATCGGCGAGTTCGAGCTGATCGCCCGGCTGGTCGAGCGCCTGCCCGCGCCGGGGTCGCGGGTCCGGATCGGAAGCGGCGACGACGCCGCGGTCGTCGACCCGCGCGGGCCGATGGTGATCTCGGTCGACGCCCTGATCGAGGGCGTCCACTTCACCCTCCCCGCGTTCACGCTGCGCGCGGTCGGTCGCAAGGCCCTGGCCGCCGCCCTCTCCGACCTGGCGGCGATGGCGGCCGAGGCCGGCGAGGCGTACGTCGTCCTTGGCGTCCGCGACGGCCTCGCCGAGTCCGACCTGATCGAGCTCGTCGACGGCGTCGCCGTGGTGGCCCGACGGGAGGCCGTGGCCGTGATGGGGGGCGACGTCAACGCCGCCCCCGCCCTGCTGATCAGCGTCACCGCGATCGGGTACGAGCC
>JBKPIY010000001.1:0-21853 GCA_046730475.1 Actinomycetota bacterium | reverse complement strand
CTTATCGCGCGGGGTGCCCACCCGCTGCTCGCGCCCGTGCGCCCGCACGACGGCTTCGAGGTGATCGGGCGCACGCTCGACGACGCCGCGGGGGAGGCGTTCGACAAGGGGGCCCGGCTGCTCGAGCTCGGCTACCCGGGTGGTCCCGCGATCGAGCGCGCCGCCGCCGGCGGCGACCCGGGAGCGTTCGAGCTTCCGGTGGGGATGAGCCGAGATCCCGGCCTCGACTTCTCCTTCAGCGGCCTCAAGACCGCGCTCGTCTACCGGGTGCGCGAGCTCGGCCGAGACGGTGCGCGCGCCGCCCGGGCCGACCTGGCCGCCTCATATCAGCGAGCGATCACCGACCAGCTGATCGCCAAGCTCGACCGCGCCACCCGCAGCGGCGAGTGGGATGCGGTGGCGCTCGGAGGCGGGGTTGCCGCCAACGCTGAGCTCCGCGACCGCGCCCGGGCGCTGTGCGAGGACCGCGGCCTGCGGCTGAAGCTGGTTCCGCTCGAGCTCTGCACCGACAACGCCGCCATGATCGCCGCGGCCGCCGAGCACACAGAGCCGATCCCCTATCCGCGCTACCTCGGCTTCGACGCCTTCCCCGCCGAGGCCGCGACGGGCGCCGGGGCGCCGGGTTGATGGAGGCTGCATCGGCCCGGGTGGTGACCCTCTACGGCCGCCCCGGCTGCCACCTCTGCGACGTCGCCCGCGAGCAGCTCGAGGCGATCCGCGCCGGCGGGATCGCGTTCGAGCTGGTGGAGCGCAACATCGACGAGGACGACGAGCTGCTGGCGCGCTACCTGGAGCTGATCCCGGTGATCGAGCTCGACGGCCGCATCGTCAGCGAGCTGGTTCCGGACCTCCCCTCGCTCAGGACCACTCTCGCTACCTTGTCGGCATGATCGAGGAAGGGGTCGGGGGTGTTGCTCGTCAGTCCGCCACGGAGGGCGCCGACGGCGATCGCCTCTCCCTCGGGGTGGCGGCGCGGCTCTCGCGCTACCTCCAGGTGCTGACCCACGCGAGGAAGATGGGCAAGAGCACGATCTCCTCCCAGGAGCTCTCCGACTACACCCACATCAACTCCACCCAGATCCGCCGCGATCTGTCCGGGTTCGGCAAGTTCGGCAAGCGGGGGGTGGGCTACAACGTCGAGTCCCTGGTCCGTGAGATCCGGAAGATCCTACGCACCGCCGGCCAGCACAACATCGCCCTGTTCGGCGCCGGCAACCTCGGCCAGGCGATCGCGAGCTCCGACATCTTCGCCGACCACGGGTTCCGGGTCGTGGCCATGTTCGACGTCGACCCCGCGGTGATCGGGCGCCGGGTCGGGGATCTCACCGTTCGGGACTACTCCCAGCTCGAGTGGGGGGTCGCCGACGACGACGTCGTCGTCGGCGTCCTCGCGGTCCCCGCCGCGGCCGCCCAGGAGGTGGCCGATCGGCTGGTGGAGGCTGGGGTGAAGATCATCTTCAACTACTCCGAGCAGCTTTTGCAGGTGCCGCCAGAGGTCACCGTGCACACCTCGAGCCCCGCCGTCGACCTCCTCTACGCCCTCTACTTCTACCTGACCTAGGGTCGGGCCTGGCTAGGCTGGAGCCCTTGGCCGAATCTCCGCCGCAGGACGCCGCGCTCGATCTCGAGCGCGCTCGCGAGCTATTCGAGTCCTCCCGGGACTTCACCATCGGGCTCGAGGAGGAGTTCGCCCTCGTCGATCCCGACACGCTCGATCTCCGCCACCGGTTCGAGGAGCTCTACGCGGCCTGCCTCGAGGACGACCTCCTCGCCGACTCGGTCGCGGGCGAACTTATCGACACCGAGATCGAGATCCGCTCGGGGCGGGGCGAGACCTTCGCCGAGGCGGCCGCGATGCAGCGCGAGCACCGGGTGCGGCTGTTCGCCCTCGCCGACTCGATCGGGCTGGCGCTGGCCGCGATGGGCACGCATCCCTGGGCCGACTACCTCGACCAGCGGATCATCGACACCGCCCACTACCGGCGCCTGAAGCGCGACCTCCGCTGGGTGGCGCAGCGAAACAACTCGTGGAGCCTCCACGTCCACGTCGGGATCCGGGGCGCGGATCGCGCGGTGGCGGTCAGCGACTGGATGCGCGAGCTGCTGCCGCCGCTCCTGGCGGCCTCCGCGAACTCACCGTTCCTCGACCGCCGCGACACCGGCCTGCACTCGGTCCGCACCGAGATCTTCACCCGGGTCTTTCCCCGGTGCGGGGTCCACGAGCCGTTCGAGTCCTGGTCCGAGTACGGCGACTTCGTCGGCTTCCTGGCCGAGACGGGCACCATCGTCGAGCCGACCCAGCTGTGGTGGAGCGTGCGGCCGCATCACTCCTTCGGCACCGTCGAGGTTCGGATCTGCGACGCCCAGACGAGGGGGGAGGAGTCGTTCAACCTCGCCGCGCTGATCGCCGCCTGCGTCGTCCAGACGGCGCTCGATTACGACCGCCACGGCTACGACGGCGGCGGTCGGCCCCTGCGCCAGCGCGAGATCGAGGAGAACCTGTGGCGGGCGATCCGCTACGGGATGGACGGCGAGATGATCGACTTCCGCCGCCGGCGCCTGGTGCCCACCCGGCGGCTGATCGAGGAGCTGATCGAGTGGACCGAGCCTGCCCGCAGCTCGCTCGGGCTCGAGCTGTCGCCGCCCGAGGAGAACGGCGCCCAGCGCGCCAGGCGGGCGCTTGCCGATGGAGCCTCGATCGAGGAGATCTACCGCGACGCGGTTGCCGACACCAGGAGGACGTACGCTCCCGAAGGAGCGATGGCGTCAGGGGCAACACAGGGCCCCTCGGGCCGCGGCGGCGCCGAGGAGCGCATGCAGGCGTTTGAGACCGGGTTCGACAAGGGAGCAGTGGACTGAATGGACGAGTACGGTCCCGGGTTCACCAATGGAGCCTGAGGAGGCCGGTTGGCGGAGGACGAGAAGACGGCGGAGGGGACCGGAAGCGCCGAGGCCCGGAGCGAGGAAGAGCTGCGGGCGCAGCTCGAGGAGGAGATCCGCAAGGTCCGGGTCGAGGACGTCGTCCTCCAGAGCGTCGTCAGCATCCTCAACCTCGCGGCCCGCCGGGTGGCGAAGGACGACGAGCGCGACCTCGGCCAGGCGAAGCTCGGGATCGACGCGGCCGCGGCGCTGGTCGATCTGATCCCCGCCGACGCCCAGCCCCAGCTCCGCCAGGCGATCTCCGAGCTCCAGCTGCTGTACGCCAAGCACGCCGAGGGCGGTGCCGGGGAGGAAGCCGCGGCGGGCGAGGCGCCGCCAGAGGGCGCCGAGGGGACCGCGGGCGGCGGCGGCTCCGCTGCGGACGCGGGACCCGGGGGCGGGAAACGCGACTCGGGGCTGTGGACGCCTCCCGGTTCCTGAGTAACTACACTCTCGCGCCGCTAACGCCCCTAAGGAGGCCCCTTGACCGACTTTCTGACCGATCACGGAGTCGTCGTCGCGCTCGGCTGCGCCGCCGCGGCGGTCGTGTACGGGCTGCTGGTCACCCAACGCCTGCTCGCCAAGTCGCCGGGCAACGACACGATGCAGCGGATCTCGGGCGCCGTTCAGGAGGGGGCGAGCGCCTACCTGAAGCGCCAGTACACGATCATCGCCGGGGTCGGCGCGGTGGTGGCGATCCTGCTGATCCCCCTCCAGAATTGGGAGACCGCGCTCGGCTTCGTGATCGGCGGCACCCTCTCGGGCGCGGCCGGGTTCATCGGGATGAATCTGTCGGTGCGCGCCAACGCCCGCGTCGCCGAGGCGGCCCGCGGCGGGATTCCCCCTGCCCTCGACATCGCCTTCAAGGGCGGCTCGGTCACGGGCCTGCTGGTGGTCGGGCTGGCGCTGCTCGGCGTCTCCGGCTACTTCGGGTTGCTCACCGCCTTCAACATCGTCGACACGGACAAGGAGGCCGTCGACGCCCTGGTGGGCCTCGGCTTCGGCGGCTCGTTGATCTCCGTCTTCGCCCGACTGGGCGGCGGCATCTTCACCAAGGCCGCGGACGTCGGCGCCGACCTCGTCGGCAAGATCGAGGCCGGGATCCCCGAGGACGACCCCCGCAACCCGGCGGTGATCGCCGACAACGTCGGCGACAACGTCGGCGACTGCGCCGGGATGGCGGCCGACCTGTTCGAGACCTACGCGGTCACCGCGGTCGCCGTGATGCTGCTCGGCGTGATCACCTTCACCACCAACACCCGCGAGGTGGCGATCTTCCCGCTGGCGATCGGTGGGGTGGCGATCGTCGCCTCGATCATCGGGGCGCTGGCGGTGCGGACCCGGTCCGGCAACGTCGAGCGCGCCCTCTATCAGGGCCTGATCGTCTCCGCCGTGCTCTCCGCGGCGGCCTTCTACCCGATCACCAGGTGGTTGATGGACGCTCCGCTCTCGAGCGGCGACCTCGGAAACACCTCCGTCACCGACCTGTGGCTCTGCGGCCTGATCGGGGTAGGCGTCACCGCCTTCCTGTTCGTGCTCACCGACTACTACACCTCGACCCGCTTCCGCCCGGTGCGCACCATCTCCCGCGCCTCCCAGACCGGACACGCGACCAACATCATCCAGGGGCTCGCCCAGGGCCTCCAGTCGACGGCCCTCCCCGTGCTCGTGATCGCAATCGCCATCCTCGGCTCCTGGAAGCTCGCCGGAGGGGGGACCGACGGCATCTACGGGATCGGGGTCGCGGTGATGGCCCAGCTCTCGCTCACCGGGCTGATCGTCGCCTTGGACGCCTTCGGGCCGATCACCGACAACGCCGGCGGGATCGCCGAGATGGCGGACCTGCCCCAGGACGTCCGCGACATCACCGACCCGCTCGACGCGGTCGGCAACACGACCAAGGCGGTCACCAAGGGATACGCGATCGGCTCGGCGGCCCTGGCGGCCCTGGTCCTGTTCAACGCCTTCACCCACGAGCTGCAATCCGAGGCGGGCAACAAGGTCCTCAGCTTCCAGATCTTCAATCCGCCCGTCCTGATCGGCCTCCTGATCGGCGGGATCATGGTCTACCTGTTCTCATCGCTCGCGATCGAGGCGGTCGGGCGGGCCGGCGGCGGCGTGGTCGTGGAGGTCCGCCGCCAGTTCCGGGAGAAGCCGGGGATCATGAAGGGCACCGAGCAGCCCGAGTACGGGCACGCGGTGGCGATCGTCACCGCCGCGGCCCAGCGGGAGATGATCCTCCCGTCGCTGATCCCGATCCTGGTCCCGCTGGTCGTCGGGGTGATCTCCTACCAGGCCCTCGGCGGACTGCTGATCGGGGTGATCGTGGTCGGGATCTTCGCCGCGATCTCGATGACCGCCGGCGGCGGCGCCTGGGACAACGCCAAGAAGCTGATCGAGGACGGCGAGTACGGGGGCAAGGGCTCAGACGCCCACGCCGCCGCGGTCACCGGGGACACGGTCGGCGATCCCTACAAGGACACCGCCGGTCCGGCGATCAACCCGATGATCAAGGTCGCGAACATCGTCGCGATCCTGATCATCCCGATCATCGCTTTGTAGCGGCAGGGGGGCTGGGTCCGCACCCACTCGGCATATCCTGAGTTGGGGAGATGGCCAGGCGAATTCCGAGAGACGAGTCGCTCGCGCGGGTCCACGGCGTGGGGGCGCTGTTCTCCGCCGCGTACGGCAACGTCGGCTCCTCGATCTACTACGCGCTCGGCGTCACCGCCGCCTTCGCCCTCGGCCTGACCCCGGTCGCCTTCGTCGTCGCCGGGCTGATCTTCATGTGCACGGCGGCGACCTACAGCGAGGCGACGGTGATGTACCCCGAGGCCGGCGGGTCGTCGAGCTTCGCCCGCCACGCCTTCAACGAGCTGGTGAGCTTCTTCGCCGCCTGGGGGCAGATGCTCAACTACATCATCACGGTCGCGATCTCGGCCTTCTTCGTCCCCCACTACCTGGCCGTGTTCTGGCACCCGCTCGGGGACTCGCCGGGCGACGTCATCGGCGGGGTCGTCCTGATCGCGTTGCTGGCGGCGCTCAACGTCAAGGGCACCCAGGAGTCCACCCGGCTGAATCTGGTGCTGGCGGTGGCCGACCTCTGCACCCAGGTCGTCCTGGTCGCGATCGGCCTCGTTCTCGTCTTCAGCCCCGACGTCCTCGTCTCCAACGTCCACCTCGGGGTGGCACCGAGCTGGGGCGACTTCGCCCTCGGGATCGCGGTCGCGATGATCGCCTACACCGGCATCGAGACGATCTCCAACATGTCCGAGGAGGCCCGCGACGCCGCCCGGACGATCCCCGCGGGGACCGGGCTGACGGTGCTGGCGGTGCTCGCGCTGTACGCGCTGCTGCCGCTGATCGCCCTCTCGGCGATGCCGGTCCACCACGTCGGCGGCCACTATGCGACCGACCTCGGCTCGAAGTTCGCCGACGATCCCGTCCTGGGGATCGTCGAGAACCTGGGCCTGGGCGCGGGGCTGACGAACGCCCTGCGCTACTACGTCGGCGTCCTCGCCGCGGTGATCCTGCTGATCGCAACCAACGCGGCCCTGATCGGCGTCTCCCGCCTCACCTACTCGATGGGGCATTACCGCCAGCTCCCCGAGCGACTGCGCCAGATCCATCCCCGCTTCCGCACCCCCTACATCGCCATCCTCGCCTTCTCGGCGGTGGCGGCGATCACCGTGATCCCAGGCCAGACCGACCTCCTGGCGACGCTCTACTCGTTCGGCGCGATGCTCTCGTTCACGATTGCCCACGTCTCGGTGATCCGCCTGCGCCAGCGGTATCCCGACCGCGAGCGCGACTGGCAGCCGCCTGGGAGCGTGCGCCTGTTCGGATTCGCGGTCCCGCTCACCGCGGTCTTCGGGGGCCTCGGGACGTTCGCGGCCTGGATCGTGGTGATGGCGCTGAACCCACGCACCCTGGTGATCGGCGCCGGGTGGATGCTGGTGGGGATCACCGTGTACCTGCTGTATCGCCGCTCGCAGGGGCTATCGCCGAGTCGGACGCACAAGGTCGTCCTCCCGGAGCCCCTTGGGGTCGAGGAGGTGGAATACGAGAGCGTCCTCGTTGCCTTCGAGGACGACCACCCCTTCTCCGAGGAGACCGTGGCCACCGCCGTGCGGCTCGCGGCCAAGCGCCGCCGGGGGATCCACGTGATCTCGGTGATCACCGTGCCGACCCACCTGCCGCTCGAAGCGTCGCTCGACGCCCAGGAGGCCGAGGCGCAGTCGAAGATCGAGCAGGCGAAGCTGATCGGCGGGATGCGGGTCACCGGACACGTCCACCGGGTGCGGCCGAACCAGGCCGGGCACTCGATCGCGGAGGAGGCGCGCCAGATGAAGGCGAGCGCGCTGGTGATGGGCCTCCGCTATCGGAACGGGGCCCCGCTGTACGGCAAGACCCTCCAGACCGTCCTCGCCGAGCGCCCCTGCCGGGTGATCGTCGTCGGGGAGCCCGGCCGCCTGCGCACCGCCGCACCGGACGAAGCGGCGACCCCGGTCGGGACCCCGGGATGAGCGGCAACCAGCGGCCGCGAGGCCCCGTCGGCGAGGGCTACCAGCTGGCCGTCCGGGTGTTTGCGGTGATCATCATCGGCTTCGGGCTGACGATGATCATCGTCACCCTCGCCCGCGGCGGCGGCCCGCTCGCCCTCGGGTTCCTCTTCGGTTTGCTCTTCCTGGGGATGGGGATCGGCCGCCTCTACATCTCCCTGCGCGGATGAGCCTGAAGAAGCTGCTCGGCGTACCCCTGCTGTACGCGATCGCCTCGTCGGCCGTCGGGTTCTCGATCTACTTCTCGATCGGGGTGGTGGCCGACCGCGGCCTCGGTCTGACCCCGCTGATCTTCCTGGGCGCGGGGCTGATGTTCGCGCTCACCACGATGACCTACGTGGAGGGCGGCGCCATGCTTCGCGAGCGCGGCGGATCGTCGGCGTTCGCCCGCCGCGCCTTCAACGAGCTGGTCAGCTTCATCGCCGGGTGGGCGATCCTGATCGACTACCTGATCATCATCGCCGCGGCGACGGTGAGCGTCTCCCACTACCTCACCCCGATCTCGGGGTCCTTCTCGGGGGGGATCGAGGAAGCGGCGGTGGCGGCGGTCGTCGTCGCCCTCACGGTGGTGCTCAACATCGCCGGGTTCACGGGGCGGGCACACCAGCTTCGCCTGGTGGTGCTCGCCTTCGCCGACCTCGCCCTCGAGCTGGCGGTGATCGTGATCGGGGCGATCGTGATCTGGAACCCCGACCTGCTCACCGCCCACCTCGACCTCTTCACCACGCCGACGCTCACGGACACGATCTACGCCGCGGTGGTGGCGACGATCGCCTTCGCCGGGATCGAGGCGGCCAGCGACCTCGCCCCCGACCTCGAGTTCGAGCCTGGCGACCTGCGGCGGGTGCTCACCACCGGCTCGATCGTGGTCCCCCTCCTCTACGCGGGGATGGCGGCGATCGCGCTGATGGCCGTCCCCGTGGTCGCCGGGCCGCACGGGCCCGAGACGGCGCTAGGCGGACAGTTCATCGAGGAGCCGGTCCTTGGGGTGGTGGAGAGCTTCGACCCGGCCTGGCTCGCCGACGCGATGAAGTGGGCGGTGGTCGCGATCGCCGTCCCGATCCTGGTCTGGGCGGCGAACACCTCGATGCTCGGGCTCTCGCGCCACGTCTACGTCCTCGCCCGGAACCGCCAGATCCCGAGCTGGCTCGGCAAGCTCGAGCGCCGCTTCGCGACTCCATATATCGCGATCACCGCGGCGGGGGTGATCGCCTTCGGGCTCGCGCTCACCGACGACATCCGGTTCCTGGCGGGCGTGTACGCGTTCGGGGCGCTGCTCGCGATCACCATCGCCCACATCTCGGTGATCCGGCTGCGGGTGACCGAGCCCGACCTGGAGCGCCCATACCGGGTGCCGCTCGACGTCTCGATCGGCGGCAACCGCCTGCCTGTGCCGGCGATCGGCGCCGCCGCAGTCTCGGGCCTCGGCTGGGTGAGCGTGCTCGCGATCCACGGCACCGCCCGGTTCGTGGGCGGCGGCTGGATGGTGCTGGGGCTGGTCGGCTACGTGATCTACCGGCGCTACGTCGAGGGGACCTCGCTGACGAAGCGGGTGAGCGTGCCCGAGCTGGCGCTGAAGAAGGAGGCCCCGGAGGCCGAGTACTCGACGATCCTCGTTCCGGTCTTCGGGACCGCGCTCGACGACGACATCGTCGGCACCGCCGGGCGCCTCGCCGACGCGGAGGTGAGTGAGGGGGAGAACCCGCCGCTGCTCGAGGTCGTCTACGCGGCCGAGCTCCCGCTCACCGTGCCACTCGACTCGCCGCTCCCCCGAGAGGTGCGCGAGCGGGCCGAGCGGGCGCTCGCTCGGGCCAGCGAGGTGGGAAAGGAGTACGAGAACGTCGAGGTGATCACCGCCCTGATCCCGGTGCGCTTCGCCGGCGCCGGAATCGTCGAGGAGGCCCGCAAGCGGGGAGCCGAGGTGATCGTGATGGGGGGAGAGCCGCCGACCCGGGTACGCGGCGGAGCGGTCCTCGGCGGGATCGGCGCCGCCCGCCCCGAGGAGATCGGGAAGGTGACCGAGTACGTGCTGCGGAAGGCGCCGTGCCGGGTGCTGCTTACCGCGCCCCCCGAGGAGGCGGTCGACGGGCGGCGCCCCCGGGAGGACGCGCGCTAGTGGCGGCCGGCGCGGCCCGCGATCAGCTCGAGGGCGTGGGGGAGGGCGGCGGCGATCGCCTCGCCCGCCTGGGCGATGCTGTTCGGGCTCCCGGGGAAGTTGACGATCAGGGTCGAGCCGCGGATCCCGGCGGTCGCGCGGGAGAGCATCCAGTGCCGGGTGTGCTCGCGGGAGGCGGCGCGCATCGCCTCGGGGATCCCCGGCGCCTCGCGCTCGATCACCTCCCGGGTCGCCTCCGGGGTGACGTCGGTGGGGGCGAAGCCGGTGCCGCCGGTGGTGAGGACCAGGTCGCAGCCGCCGTCGCACCAGCGCATCAGGGTGCGGGCGATCAGCCCGAGGTCGTCGGCGATCAGATCGCGCCCGACGATCTCGGCGCCGAGGCGTTCGCGGGCGAACTCGGCGAGGCGGGCGCCGCTCTCGTCCTCGCCCTCGCCCGCCGCCCTCGAGGTGGAGACGGTGACGATCGCCGCCCGCAAGCCGCTCAGCCCTCGCGGCGCCAGTGGCCGCTGCGCCCGCCCGACTTCTCCAGCAGGGCGACCCGCTCGACGGTGACCCCGCGCTCGAGGCCCTTGACCATGTCGTAGACGGTGAGCGCCGCCACCGAGGCGGCGGTCATCGCCTCCATCTCGACCCCGGTGCGCCCCACCGTGCGGGCCTCGGCCCTCAGCACCACCCGCCCCTCCTCGTGGCCGGCCTCCACCCTGGCCTCGACGTCCACGAAGGTGAGGGGGAGGGGGTGGGCCAGGGGGATGAGCTCGCCGGCGCGCTTCGCCGCCTGGATCCCGGCGAGCCTGGCGGTGCCGAGGACGTCGCCCTTGGGGGCATCGCCCCGCTCGACCGCGGCGGCGGTGGCGGCCGACATCCGCACCCGCGCCTCGGCCACCGCTCGGCGCTCACCCGGCTCCTTGCCCGAGACGTCGACCATCCGGGCGCTCCCCGACTCGTCGATGTGGGTGAGGTCGCTCACGAGGGCGGGGTCCCCTCGACCCAGCGGGAGCGCTCGCCGTCGCCGCTCCGCTCGACCTCGCGCTTCCAGATCGGGGCCTCGGCCTTGATCCGGTCGATCGCCTCGCGGGCGCCGGCGAACGCGTCGGCGCGATGGGCCGCCGACACCGCCACCACCACGCTCGGCTCGCCCAGGGGGACCGGGCCGACCCGGTGCTCGGCGGCTGCGGCCTCGAGGCCGTGGCGGGCGACGCAGTCCTCGAGGATCGTCGCGATCAGCTCCTCGGCCATCTCGCGATAGGCCTCGTACTCGAGCCTGTCGACGTTGCGGGTGGTGCCCTGGAAGGTGACGATTGCCCCGGCCGCCGGACGGCCGACCGCCGCCGACACGGTCGCGGGCGACAGGGGCTCGTCGGTCACCCGCGCGCTCACCGATCGCACCGCTCCGCCGCTCACCGGCGGCACCAGGGCCAGCTCATCTCCCGGGCTCAGAATGGTGGCGTCGTCGGCGTAGTCGCGGTTGACCGCCATCCGGACCGGCAGCCGAGCGAGGACGTCGTCGAGCCCCGGCGCGCGCGCGAGCTCGCGGAGGGCGTCGGCGACCGTCGCCCCCTCCGGCAGCTCCAGCTCCATCCGCTCGCGCCCGGCGCGCTCGCGGAGGATCGCGAACAGGCGCACGTTGACGGTCATCGGGCCAATGATGCCGGTCCGCTCGCCGATCCGAGCCGGAGCGGTCCCGGGAGAAGCTCGACCTCGACTCGCTCGCCCGCGCCGACGCCCTCGCTTCCCGCCGGGATCCAGGCGAGGGCGCCGGCACCCAGCATCGAGGTGAGGACGTGGGAGCCCTGGGGGCCGGTGGGCCGGGCATGGAGGCGGCCGTCTGCGATCGTCAGCGCGCAGCGGACCGCGTGGGCGCGGCCGCGGCGCTTCGCGTAGCCCTCGTCGAGGATGGCGGTCGCCCTGGTGGCGAGGGGATCGGCACCGAGGACCGCCCGGATCGCGGGCCGGGCGAAGAGGATGAAGGTGACCACCGCTGAGACCGGATTGCCGGGCAGCCCGAAGACGAGCCCCCCGGTGGGCGAGCGGCCGAACCAGGTCGGGCGCCCGGGGCGCAGCGCTACCCCCCAGAACACCTCCTCGCACCCCAGGTCCGACAGCGCCCCCTTGACGTGATCGTGCTCGCCGACCGAGACGCCGCCGGTGATCACGGTGACCTCGGCGTCGAGGGACCGCTCGATCGCTCCGATCGTGGCCGCGGCATCGTCGCCCACCGCCTCGACGCCGACCGGCTCGGCGCCGGCCTCCTCGCCGAGGAGGGGGAGGGCGTAGGCGTTGGTGTTGCGAACGCCGCCGGGGCGAGTTGGCTCGCCGGGGTCGAGGAGCTCGTCCCCGGTGGTCACCACTCTGAGACGTGGGCGCCTCGAGCACGGCGCCTGAGCGACCCCAAGCGATGCGAGCACCCCGAGCTCGGCGGGACCGAGCTCCGTCCCGGACCGGAGCACCACGGTGCCCGGGCGGATGTCGTCGCCCGCCCGGCGGATGTCGTGCCCGGGCTCGACCTCGACCTGGATCTCGACCCGGCCGTCGGTGGAGGCCGTGTCCTCCACCCGGACGACGGCGTCGGCCCCCTCGGGGATCGCCGCTCCCGTCGAGATCGCGATCGCCTCGCCGTCGCGAACGGCCTCTGCCGCGGGGTCGCCGGCGCGCGACTTGCCGACCAGGGCGAGCGAGGCGGGCGACTCGGGGGAGGCGCCGGCGGTGTCGGCCGCCCGCAGCGCGAATCCGTCCATCGCCGAGTTGTCGAAGGCGGGGACGGGCTCGACGCCGCGGGCGTCTTCGGCGAGCACCCGGCCGAGCGACGCGCGAAGCGGCACCCGCTCCGTGCCAAGCGGGACGGCGCCCGCCAGTACGAGCCGCCTCGCCTCCTCGACCTCGATCAGCTTCGCGGGCACCAGACCGACCTCCGCGGCGAGGGTAGATGATCGCGGCCGGAGAGCGGCCGCGCTGGCACACTGGTCGCATGGATCGCTCCCAGGGCGGCGGCAGGGAGGGGGGAGCCGGCCCCGCCGCCACCGGCGCGGTCCTCGCCGGCGGCGCCGGCCGCAGGATGGGAGGGCCAAAGCCCTCGGTCGAGCTGGCGGGCCGGCCGCTGATCGGATGGGCGCTCGAGGCGCTCGCGGGCGCCGGGCTCGATCCGGTGGTGGTCGCAAAGCGCGACTCGCCGCTGCCGAAGCTGGACTGCCCGGTGGTAGTCGAGCCCGACGATCCCGTCCATCCCCTGGCCGGGGTGATCGCGGCCCTCGAGGCGGTCGCGTCCCCGACCGTCATCATCGCCGCCGATATGCCGTTCGTACCGGCTCAGCTCCTCTCCTGGCTCGCCTCGCTCGATGCTCCGGTCGCCGTCGCCGAGGGCGGCGGACGGCTGCACCCGCTGCTCGGTCGCTACGAGCCCGCGGTCCTCGGGGGCCTGAGGTCGGCCCTCCAGGGCGGCCGCTCGATGCGGGATGCCGCGCTCGCGCTCCACCCCCTGATCGTCGGCGAGGTCGAGATTCGCCGGTTCGGGCCGCCCGAGCGGATCCTCTTCAACGTCAACGACCGGGACGACCTCGCGCGCGCCGAGCAGCTCGCAAGGGCCGGGCGGCCGATGGCCCGGCCGTAGTCGGTAGCCTCATGCAACCAGGATGAGCGAGCCGGTCACCGCCTACCGCACCTGCCCCCTCTGCGAGGCCACCTGCGGGCTGGAGCTGACGATCGAGGACGGCCGGGTGACCCGGGTCCGGGGCGACGAGGCGGACGTCTTCAGCCGCGGGTTCATCTGCCCCAAGGGTCCGGGCCTGATCGACCTCCACGAGGACCCGGACCGGGTGCGGACGCCGCTGATCCGGAACGGCTCCGGTTTCCGGGAGGCGAGCTGGGAGGAGGCGTTCGCAGAGATCGATTGCCGGCTCGGACCGATCCTCGAGTCGGGCGGCCGCGACGCGACCGCGTTCTACCTCGGCAACCCGAGCGCCCACAACATGGACGCCCTCGTCTACGGCCGCGTCCTCGCCAAGGCGCTTGGGACGAAGAACATCTTCACCGCGACCACCGTCGACCAGATGCCGAAGTACGTCTCGGCCGGGCTCATGTTCGGCCATCAGATCTCGATTCCGGTCCCGGACATCGACCGCACCGATTACCTGCTGGCGCTCGGCGCCAACCCGCTCGCCTCCAACGGCAGCCTGGCAACGGCGCCGGATTGGCGCGGGCGGCTGCGGGCGATCCAGGAGCGGGGCGGGCGAGTGGTGGTGATCGATCCCCGCCGCAGCCGCACCGCCGAGCTCGCCGACGAGCACCACTTCATCCGCCCCGGCGCCGACGCCCACTTCCTGTTCGCGCTCGCCAACGTCCTCTTCGCCGAGGGATTGGTCGATCCGGGGCCGATCGCGCGGCACCTGAACGGCCTCGATCGCGTCGGGGAGCTGGCCGCGGGCTTCGGTCCCGAGGAGGTCGAGGGGACCTGCGGGATCCCCGCGGAGGAGATTCGCCGGGTGGCACGGGGGCTGGCGGGCGCCGAGCGCGCCGCGGTCTACGGGCGGATCGGCACCTGCACCCAGGAGTTCGGGACGCTGGCGAGCTGGCTGGTCGACGTTCTCAACGCCCTCACCGGCAACCTCGACCGTGAGGGCGGGGCGCTGTTCCCCTATCCCGCCGCGGGCGGCTCCAACACCCGCGGGGCTTCCGGCGAGGGCAAGGGCGTGACCATGGGGCGCTGGCGGAGCAGGGTTCGGGGTGAGCCCGAGCGCTTCGGCGAGCTGCCCGTGGTCTGCCTGGCCGAGGAGATCGACACGCCCGGCGAGGGCCGTGTTCGGGCCCTGTTCACGATGGCGGGCAACCCGGTCATCAGCACCCCGAACGCGGGGCGGCTGCGCGCGGCCCTGGAGGGAATCGAGCTCCTGGTCAGCATCGACGTCTACGTCAACGAGACGACCCGCCACGCCGACGTGATCCTGCCCGCGCCCTCGGCGTTCCACCGCTCCCACTACGACCTCGGCCTCTACCAGCTGGCGCTCCGGAGCGTCGCCAACTACTCCCCGGCCGTGCTCGGGCCCGATCCCGAGATCGAGCCCGAATGGCGGACGCTGTTGCGCCTGGCCGGGATCGCGGCGGGGCAGGGGCCCGATTGCGACGTCGACGCCTTCGACGACCTCGTCATCCGGGGGCTGATCGAGCGCGACCTGAAGGGGCCCGATTCGCCCCTGGCCGGGAAGACGGCCGAGGAGATCATGGGAGCGTTGGAGCCGCGGCGTGGCCCCGAGCGCGCCCTCGACTACATGCTGCGGACGGGCCCATTCGGCGAGCGGTTCGGCGCCGATCCGGACGGGCTCACCCTCGCCAGGCTCGAGGCCGAGCCCCACGGGATCGACCTCGGACCGCTCAAGCCGCGCCTTCCCGAGGTGCTGCGCACCCCCAGCGGCAAGGTCGAGCTCGCGCCGCAGGCGATCGTCGACGACGTCGACCGCCTGCGCGCCTCGCTCGCCCGGGAGGACAACGGCGGCATGGTCCTGGTCGGCCGCCGCCAGCTCCGCTCCAACAACTCGTGGATGCACAACGTCCCCCACCTGGTTCGCGGCAAGGAGCGCTGCACGGCCCACGTCCATCCCGCCGACGCCGATCGCTTCGGCCTCGAGGACGGGAGCCGGGCCCGGGTGAGCTCCGGGGCGGGCGAGATCGAGGTCACGGTCGAGGTGACGGACGCGGTGATGGAGGGCGTGGTCAGCATCCCTCATGGCTGGGGTCACGACGAGCCGGGCGTCAGGCTCGCCGTCGCCGCAGAGCACGCGGGCGCCAACAGCAATGTGCTCGCCGAGGCGGCGACGGATCCGCTGTCGGGCAACGCGATCCTCAACGGGATCCCCGTCGAGCTGTCGCCGGTCGCCACGGCGGAAGCGGTTCCGGCTGCGTGAGCCGGGACGCTCGCGCCCGCCGCGCCCACCAGATCCTCGACGAGGCGAAGGCCATCATCCGCGGCGATCATTTCGTCTACGTCAACGGCGACCACGGCGACGGGTGGCTGGACAAGGACGCGATCTTTCCGCACACCGAGCTCGCCTCCGAGCTCTGCTGGCTGCTCGCGGAGATCGTTCGCGACCGCGGAGCCGAGATCGTCTGCGGGCCGGCCACCGGCGGCCTGATCGTCTCGATGTGGACCGCCCATCACCTCCGCGTGCCTTCGGTGTTCGCCGAGCACGGCAAGGAGCACGGCTACGACCCGGTGGCCGCCCACCCGGGGCCGCTGCGGCCCCCGCTCGTCCTCAGGCGCGGCTACAACGCCGCCGTCGACGGCAAGCGGGTGCTGGTGGTCGACGATGTCGTCAACACCGGGGGGACGATGGCGGAGACGGCCGGGGCGCTCCGCGACGCCGGTGGCGAGGTGATCGCCGTCGCCGCGCTCGCCACGCGCGGCAACGCCGGCCCGGCAGATGTCGGCTGTCAGGACTTTGCCTATCTGACCGAGGTCGACATGCCCTCCTGGCCGGCCGAGGAGTGCGAGCTGTGCAAGCGCGGGGTCCCCGTCAACACCCGCTACGCTCACGGCGCCGACTTCGTCGCCGCCCAGCGGGCCAGGGGCGGACAGACCTCCCAGGCGGCGCCCGGATAGGCTCCCGGCCACGATGGAGTCGGGTATCGACCAGTGGCTGCCGGCCCGCTACGGCTCGCGGTTCTTCGTGGAAGGGGTGCCGGAGGAGAAGTTCCCCGAGGCGGGGATGTCGGCGCCGGACGCCTACAACCTGATCCAGGAGGAGATGGAGCTCGACGGCGATCCGGGCCGCAACCTCGCCACCTTCGTCACCACCTGGATGGAGCTGCCGGCGCGGATGACCGTCGTCGAGAACCTCCATCGCAACTTCATCGACCACGCCGAGTATCCGCGCACGGCGGAGATCGAGCAGCGGTGCATCCGGATGCTCGCCGACCTCTACAACGCCCCCGGCGAGACGGTGGGCGCCCGCACCCAGGGCTCATCCGAGGCGATAATGCTCGGCGCCCTCGCGGCGAAGTGGCGTTGGCGCAAGCGCCGGGAGGCCGACGGCGGCGACACCTCTGCCCCGAACCTCGTCTACGGGCGCGACGTCCACGTCGTCTGGGACAAATTCTGTCGCTACTTCGACGTCGAGCCGAGGCCGATCCCGCTCGAGCCCGGCAAGTACACCATCGGGCCGAACGACGTCGAGCCCCGGCTCGACGAGAACACGATCGGAGTCGCCGGGGTCCTCGGAACCACCTTCACCGGAGAAGCCGACGACATCCCGGGGATCGATGAGCTCCTGCGCTCGATCCGAGACGGGCGCGGGCTCGACATCCCCCTCCACGTCGACGCCGCCAGCGGCGGCTTCGTCTGGCCCTTCATCCACCCCGACGAGGTGTGGGACTTTCGGCTCGAGACGGTGCGCTCGATCAACGTGTCGGGCCACAAGTTCGGAATGGTCTATCCGGGCATCGGCTGGCTCGTGTTCCGGGACAGCACCGACCTCCCCGAGGATCTGGTGTTCGAGGAGAACTACCTGGGGAAGACCGACCAAACCTTCACCCTCAACTTCTCCACGGGCGCGGCGGTGATGCTCGCCCAGTACTACAACTTCTGTCGATTCGGCCGCGAGGGGTACCGCGAGATCATGGACGGGATGAGGAAGAATGCGGACTTCCTCGCCCGGAATCTCGAGGACAGCGGGCGGTGGGACCTGATCGGCCGCGACCGCCCCCAGCTCCCGCTGGTGTGCTTCAAGCTCGCCGGCAAGGAGGACCTCGACTACGACGAGTTCGACGTCGCCGCCCAGATCGCGTCGGAGCGGGGATGGATGGTTCCGGCCTACTCGCTGCCGCCGAATGCCGAGTCGGAGATCGTGATGAGGGCGCTGGTGAAGGAGAACGTCAGCCACGCCGCCGCCCGCACCCTCCACCAGGACCTCGGCGACGCCTGCGAGACCCTGGCGAAGAAGGGCGGCCTGCATGAGTCCGACCGCAGGCGGGCGAAGACCGGCACCGGCTACTAGATTCGGGCGGTCCGGGCGGGCTCGAGGCGAATCGGGATTCCGTTGAGGAATGCCATCCCGGCGAGGCGCTCGAGCTCGTCCGGGTCAGAGGAGGCGAGCAGGTTGACGTTGGCGCCGTCGGTGGCGTTGGCCGTCCGCCAGCTCCCGCCCCGGTGGCCCCAGCCGTGGGGGACGGCGATCGTGCCCCGCTTCACCTCGTCGGTGAGCCTGGCGGGGAGCTCGATCGAGCCGTGGGCGGAGGAAATCCGGCAGCGCTCGCCGTCCTCCACCACAGCGGCGGCGGCGTCGTCGGGGTGGATCCGGGCAGCGTGGGTGCGCCCGCCCCGCATCAGGAGACGGGCGTTGTGCATCCAGGAGTTGTGCGAGCGGAGCTCGCGCAGGCCGATCAGCCGCATCGGGAAGTCGGGGTCGTGGCCGTTGCGGGACCGCAGCGCCTCGGCCTCGGCGAGGATCTCGGGCGGGTCGAGGCGGACCCGGCCGTCGTCGAAGCGGATTTCGCGCGCGAGCACGCCCGGCTCGAGGTGGTCGCGGAGGATGATCCCGTGTGGCTGCTCGGCGAGCCTGCGCAGGTTCATCCCCCTCCGCCGGAGGCCGAACCAGTCGCCGTCGGGGCCGGTCCGAAGCAGCAGATCGAGGAGGCGGCGGGGCTTGATTCGAATCCCGAGCCGGCCGAGGCGCCGGATCGCCGGGGAGGCCGAGGGGACGACCCCGATCCTTCGCGAGATCGCCTCGATGATTTCCCACTCCTGGCGCGCCTCGCCGCTCGGCTCGACCACCGCCTCGGTCATCTGCACGAACGGGGTGGTGTGAAGGGGGAGGAAGGGAAGGGGGAAGTCCTCGCGCTCGAGAAAGGTCGTCGCCGGGAGAACGTAGTCGGCGTGGCGGCCGGTGTCGGAAACGTAGAGATCGATCGAGACGGTGAGCTCGGCGGCCTCCATCGCCGCCGCCAGCTCCTCGCCGTTGGGGACCGATAGCACCGGGTTCCCGGCGGAGACGAACAGGGCGCGGATCTGGCCCTCGCCGGGGGTGGTCATTTCCTTCGCCATCACCGAGGCGGGGAGCTGGCCGAGGACCTCGGGGAGGTTGCCGATCCGGCTCCGGACCCTGCCGTAGGTGCCGATCCCAAGCGAGTCGGCGAGCTTGGCGAAGTCAATCGGCCCGGTCCCGAACATCGCCCCGCCCGCCCGGTCGAGGTTCCCGGTGGTGACGTTGAGGGCGTCGAGCAGGTAGGCGACCAGGGTGCCGTGGCAGCCCAGGCAGGAGCCGGTGCGCCCGTAGACGGCTGCCCTCTCGGCGCCGGCGAGGTCGCGGGCGAGCCGACGCACCGAGTCGGCGGGAACCCCGGTCCGGGCACCGGTCTCCTCGGGCGCGTGCTCGGCCGCCATCGCCCGGAGGGCGTCGGCGCCACCGGCCTGGGCCGCCAGCGCGTCGCCGTCCTCGAGTCCCTCGGCGAAGATCACGTTCAGGATCGACAGCAGCAGCCAGGCGTCGGTGTCGGGGTTGACGGCGACGTGCTCGAAGGCTCGCGCCGTCTCGGAGCGGCGCGGGTCGACCACCACCACCCGGCCCCCGCGGGCGGTGATCGCGTTCAGCTTGTCCTTGATCCGGGGCGCCGTCATCACGCTGCCGTGGGAGACGAGCGGGTTGGCGCCGACCATCAGGAGGAAATCGGTCCGCTTCAGGTCCGGGATCGGGAGCAGGAAGGGGGAGCCGTAGAGCAGGGCGCTGGCGGCGAACCGGTTGGAGACGTCCTGGGAGGAGGCGGAGTAGTAGTGGGGCGAGCCGATCGCCGAGAGGAAGCCGATCACCCAGAGGGGGTGTGAGTAGGAGAAGGCGCCGGGGTTGCCCATGTACCAACCGACCGAGCGGCCGCCGCCCTCGGCGATGATCCGCTTCAGGCGCGCGCCGATCTCGTCCAGGGCCTCGTCCCAGGAGAGGCGCTCGAAGCCGCCGTCGGGGCGGCGGCGCAGCGGGGAGAGCAAGCGGTCGGGGTCGTTCTGGACGTCGGTCATCGCAATCCCCTTCGGGCAGGCGAACCCGGCGGAGAGGGGGTTGTCGGCGTCGGGGCGAAGCCTCGTCACCCGGCCGTCCTCGACGGTGGCGACGAGCCCGCAGAGCGGCTCGCAGATCCGGCAGTAGGTGACCCTGTCCTCGACGCCCATCGCGTCTCCTCCTCGCTCGCTGCCGCGCAGTCTTTCACCTCGACTGGCCAGCTGGCCAGTCCCACGTCAACTCACCTCGACGGCGTCGCCCTGGCCCACCTCTCCCCCGACCGTGACCTCGCAGTAGACCCCCATCAGCGAGTCGAGCTCCCGGTGGATCCGGGTGAGGATGGCGGGCTCGATCTCGAGCGTGTCGGGGTGGATCGTCGTCACCAGGCAACGCTCGCAGCCCTTCACCACCTGGAGCTCGGCCCCGCCGATCCGCAGCGTCCGGCCGACCCAGCGGCGCTCGGTCAGGCCCTCGACGCCCGAGACCACCAGGTTTGGCCGAAACCGCCGACGGTCCTCGCCGAGCGCCTCGATGGCCCCGTCGGTGGTCAGCAGGATCGGGGCGGCGTCGAAGCGGTCGAGGCTTTCGTCGCGGATCAGCTCGGCGCCGACCCCGGCGAGCTGCTGGACGGCCTCGAGCGCGGCGGGCTCGTCCCAGCGGGCGCCGTCGATCCGCGGCTGTCCGTCCTCGCCGAGGGTGCCCTCGAGCCCGAGCAGCCGGGGGACGGTCCGGGCCGACACGCGTTTGCGCCCGTTGACGATCCGGACCACCCGGTCGCCCTCAACCCCGCCCTCGGTGAGGAGGGCGCGCCCGAGGCGCTCCCCCCGGATCCCCTTGACGGGGTAGCGCCACAGCTCGGCGACCGCCGGCCCGCTTCCTCGGTTCTCCATCGCCGGATTCTCCCAGGACCGTCAAGGGCGGCTGCATATGCAATGCTTATGCAGATGGCAGACGGGGATCTCACCCTCGGCGAGGCCGCCCGGGCGATCGGGGTCAGCGTCGACACCCTGCGCCGGTGGGATCGCGCCGGAAAGCTCCGCACCGTCCGCGACGAGCGCAACCGGCGCCGGGTTCCCGCCCGGGAGGTGGAGCGGCTGCGGGCCGCGCCCGAGCGCCACCGCACGGGCGACAGCTTCTCGGCGCGAAACCGGTTTCCCGGACGGGTCGTCTCGGTGGAGGCAGACGGGGTGATGGCGCTGGTCGAGATCGAGGCGGGGCCCCACCGGATCACCGCTGCGATCACCCGTGACTCGGTGGAGGAGCTGGGGCTGGTCCCCGGCGCCGAGGCGACCGCGATGGTGAAGGCCACCTCGGTGATGGTCGAGCGGGGGGCGGGGTGAGGCGAGCCCTCGGGGCGACTGCGGCCGCCGTCGCCGCGGCCGCGGTCGCCGTCGCGGTGGCGGGCTGCGGCGGCGGGGACGACCAGATGGTCGTGTCCGCGGCGTCCTCGCTCGAGACGGCGTTCACGAGCTACGCCGATCAGGCCGGGATCGACGCGAGGCAGTCCTTCGCGGGCTCGGATCAGCTCGCGGCCCAGATCCGCCAGGGGGCGAGGCCCGACGTGTACGCCGCCGCCAACACCGCCCTGCCCGACCAGCTCCACGCCTCCGGCCTCGTCTCCAAGCCGGTCGAGTTCGCCACCAACCGGCTCGTGCTCGCGGTTCCGGCGGGATCGAGCCGGGTGAGCTCGATCGGCGACCTGGCGCGCCCGGACGTGACGATCGCGGTCGGCAACCGCTCGGCTCCGATCGGCGCCTACACCCGCGAGGTCCTCGGGCGGCTCGGCGCCGCCGCGAGCGGGGCGATCCTCGCCAACGTCCGCTCGGAGGAGCCCGACGTCGCCGGGATCGTCGGCAAGCTCTCCCAGGGCGCGGTCGATGCCGGCTTCGTCTACGTCACCGACGTCAGCGCCGCGGGGGGCGAGCTGCGGGCGATCGAGCTGTCCCCGCGCCTGCAGCCGACCGTCGCCTACGCCGCCGCGGTCGTCAACGGGAGCGATCACCCGACCGAGGGGCGCCGGTTCATCGACGGCCTCCTGCACGGGGCCGGCGCCGCCGCCCTCCGCCGGGCCGGGTTCGGCCCCCCGCCGCGATGACGGCCGGTCCCGCATCGGCGCCGGTGCGAGCCCGGAGGCGGTGGTTCCCGGCGGCCCTCGTCTGCGCGCTCGCCGTGACGCTCACCTTCCTGATCCTGCCGATCGTGGCGGTGTTCGTGAACACCGAGCCGGCGAAGCTCGTCTCCAGCCTCGGCGATCGGCAGGCGCTCGACGCCCTCTGGCTCAGCCT